>JAFUPY010000028.1 GCA_017472565.1 Eubacterium sp. | reverse complement strand
TTGAAAGATTCACTTGCATATTTACGAAAGAAAATTCTTCCCTAGTCTAATTATAAAGCTGCAGTAGTTAGTTGAGTTTGTTTATTTGAGTACGAAATCTATAGGGGTGTTTGTACGTTTGTATTGTATTGCACAACGATTCCTGAAAATTTGGTGGAAGCTAGACATCTATGAAAAAGAGTTGCCGTGCTAACCTTATGGTATAAGACAAACAATGTATGGATGTCTTTGGTAGGATAACGAATAAAAAAGGGAGGTTACAGCATGAAATTTGTTAAAATCACATCTCACAACGAAGCGTTTTTTGAACTGTTAAAACAGGATCCTAAGGCAATGGCAGCACCGTTAAAGGCCCATGTGGCATGGTTAAAGGAACACGAGGCAGCAGGCAGACTGCTTGGTGGATACTATATGCCAGGTAATGGGGATTGTGTCACAATCTGGGATTTTGAAAATGAAGCAGAATTTGACAGAAGTTTATTGGAAGATCCAATGGGATTTACCTTCAATATTCAGATTCATGCAGGTGTTCCACTGTTCGAACACATCGAAAATGCATTAAAGACAATGGAGTAAGAAAGTCGCTATAGAAACGAAACTAGTGAATAAAAACGAAAAGGGGGATCTTACATGAACAAGTATTATCCAAATATGTTTAAAAAAGGAAAGATTGGCAATCTGGTATTAAAAAACAGAACCATCCGCAATTCCATGGGAACCTATCTGTGCAACACAGACTGTTCTGTTACTTTGAACAATGTCAAGGCAGCAGCAGAAGCAGCCAAGGGTGGCGTAGGTCTGGTGTTTATGGACAACGCAGTTGTCATTAAAATGCGTCACATGGGTGTAGATGCATCCTCTGACTTGCACATTCCTGGATTAGCGCTGATGGCAGATGCGATCAAACAGAATGGTGCGGCAGCAGGTATGCAGTTGTCACATCCAGGTCGTGATTCCGGATTCGTTGGGGGCGACGATATTGCAGCAGCTTCCAGAATGCAGGTAGAAGAATGGTTCCAGATGGGCGCGGTAGTTCCAAGAGAACTTCCACTGGAAGAAGTAAAAGAACTTGTATGTGCGTACGGGGATGCAGCAAGACGAGTAAAACAGGCTGGATTTGATATTGTGGAAGTAATGGCTGGTGCGGGCTGTCTTCCAGCAAACTTCCTGTCTCCACGAGACAACCAGAGACGCGATATGTACGGCGGAAGTTTCTACAATCGTATCCGCTTCCTGGTTGAAATCGTTCGCGACATTAAGGCAAAATGTGGTCGTGATTTCCCACTGAGTATCAAGCTTTCTGTGGACGATTTTGAAGAAGGCGGTATTCGTGCAGATGAAACCATCGAACTGTGTAAAGTGTTAGAAAAAGAAGGCGTTGATATGCTGAATCTTGTATGTGGAACACATGCAACTACATATACACAGACAGGCTTTTGGCCAGAAGGTATCTATGTGCCATACGCATATCAGGTAAAAGAACAGGTAAATATTCCTGTTTTGGTAACAGGTAACTTACAGACCCCAGAACTGTGTGAACAGATCTTGGCAGAAGGCAAGGCTGACTTTGTTGGTCTGGCAAGAACGCAGCTGGCAGATCCATATTTTGTAAAGAAAGCGAAAGAAGGCAGAAGAGAAGATATCGTGCCTTGTATCCGTTGTATGATCGGCTGTAATGACAAGGGATTGTTGGCAGGAACACCAATTCACTGTGCAGTAAATCCAACTCTTTATAAATATGACGAGCCTAAGATTGTGCCAACAGATGCACCTAAAAAAGTGGCTGTTATCGGTGGTGGCCCAGGTGGTATGGAAGCAGCTCTTACTGCAACTCAGCGTGGACATGATGTTACACTTTACGAAAAACGTGCCCTTGGCGGTATTATGATCGAAGCAGCAGCACCAGAGTACAAACATGACATCTATCGTCTCATTGATTACTACAAAGTACAGTTGGAAAAGAACAATGTTAATGTAGTGATGGAAGAAGCAACGGTAGAAATGATGAAGGCTGGCAACTACGATACGATTATTGTAGCCATTGGCGGCAAGGTTCGTGAACTGGATGTTCCAGGCATCGAAGATAATATCGTATCCTATGCAATGGATGTAATCAACGGCAAACCAACCCCAGGCAATCGTGCAGTTGTTATCGGTGGTGGTATTACAGGTGCAGAAACAGCATTAGAACTGGCAGAAGCAGGAAAAGAAGTGACGATTGTTGAAATGATGGATCGCTTCCTTGGTGTACACAGTGCAGTTGTGCCAGCTTATATGATGGCAGTGCACAAAGCAGGCATTAAGATTATCACAGGAAAACGTTTGGAACGTGTGGATCCAGGTACTGCAGTGCTGGTGGATCGATTCGGTGGTCGTGAGTTTATTGAGACAGATAACATCGTTATTTCTGCCGGTTTTGTACCACAGATGAATATTGTAGAACAGTTAGAAGCTGAGACAGAAGCAGAAGTTATCCCTGTTGGTGATTGCAAAAAAGTACGTCAGATTTACGATGCAATCCATGAGGGATACATCGCTGCAAAATGTATTTAGTTTGTTTGTTGATATGTGCACAATTGGAAATTGACAATTAGAGACGATTCAACAACGAAATGTGAAAAAGTTTCAATTATGATGATAGTGTAAGGAGTCAAGGGGACAGAATGCGGAGTGGTCCCCTTGAAGCGAAATTCTCTTATTGAATCACGCAAAATATGATGATGTTAAACTTAAGGAAAAGGGGGACTGTTTTATGAGTGAACAGAACATGAAAGCGAAATGGTATGGACCAAAACAGATTGGTATGATCATTTTTACAGGTGTTTTAATGTTACTGTCTGCATGTTTCGTAGGCGGACAGACCAATACCGTATTACCATACCTTGCAGAATTCCGTGGATGGAGTGAAGACACACTTCGTATTATCTCTAGTATTGCATGTATCCTTGATGGTGTTGGTATTCTTTTCTGGGCAAAACTTTCCAGAAAGAACCCAAAATTACTGGCAGGTATTGCATTAGTAGTAATGGCAATTTGTTTAGTAATCTTCGGTTTCACAACAAACTTTATTTTACTGGCAGTTGTTATGTTAATTATGGGTCTTTCCAGTGCAGCATTTAGTTCTACTTGTGCTATGACACTGACAGCAAACTGGTGGCCAACCAAAAAAGGCGTTGTACTTGGTTTCTCTACAATGGGTATCGTATTAATGACAGTTGTTTATGCTCCAATTATGCCAACTGTTTATGCAATGATTGGTATTCAGAAAACACAGCTTATCTTAGCAGTGATTACAATCGTTGTTGCAATTGTATCTTTTGTAGGAATCAAAAATACTCCAGAAGAAGCTGGAACAACACCAGATGGTCTTGTTGGTCTTGACTTAAGTAATGCAAAAGAAATCACAAAAGCATTATCCGAATACAAGAGTCCATTTACTTTCAAACAGATTGTGACAAATCCTAACAACTGGTTGGTATCTTTGGCAGTAGGTCTTCCACTGATGGTAGCGATGACATTTATTTCATCTGTTATCCCAGCGTTATTGTCCTATGGATACGCTTTCCCACAGGCAAGTGCAATCATGGCAGCAGGCGGTATCATCGCTTTGGTTGGTTCTGCAGCACTTGGTGCATTAGATACTAAGATGGGTACAAGAAAAACAGTATGGATCTTTATCGTATTCGTATTAGTTGCAGTAGTTGTAGCAATCTTTATGCCAAAAGGTATTGCATTTGCATGGGTAGCAGGTATGATTCTCTTCTGTGCAAATGGTGGTGCTAGAAACTTACTTCCATCTTACGTAGCAACGATTTATGGTCGTTGGGATTATCCAGCAGCATACCAGGTAATGGGTACTGTATTCTTAGTACTTTGTGGTCTGGGCGTTATGGTTCCTGCATTATTCCCTACATACAATGCAATGTTTATCTTTGACGCAGTAATCTGTGTAATCGCACTGATTCTTTCCATCGTTGCAAAAGATAAATTCATTGGTAAACCAAACTAAGAATTATTGATTTACAATAGCGTAAACTAAGACTAAAAAAACGTGTAAATAAGAGACAAATAATAGAGAGCTGGTCCGTAACTGGATCAGCTCTCCTTTTGCATGCATTTGTGTTTGCGATATATGTGCTTTTGTTTCTAAGATTTATTTTGCTTTATTTAATTCATGTGACAGCGCAAGATACTGTCTCTCCTTGATGTCATCATAATCGATGGTTACCAGTTCTTCGATTTTCTTTAATCGGTAGATCATGGTATTTCTATGTATTTGCATGGCGTCTGCGGCTGCAGAGGCATTGCGTTCACATTTGATCCATTCAATGAGACTGTCTGCCAACTGTGTCTGGTTTTCTTCATCGTATTCCAACAAGGTTCGCATAGCAGGATGACAATAGGTTTTGGCAGATTCCTTCTGAATAAACAGATTCATCATGTGCTGCATAAAGTAGTCCTGATAACGGAACATGCCTGGTGTATTTTTATACTGAATTCCAATCTCAATGGAGCGAAGTGCTTGTTTGTAGTAATCATGAATTTCTGTAATGTTGGAGAATTGGTTACTTAAACCGGCATAAATACCTTGATCCACACAAATAGCGGTGGCCTTTTTCAAATCTTCTTTGGAAAGATTCTGTTTATTGCCCATGCAGAACAAAACAACCAACTGGTCTCCATAAATCAAAGACTTGGTATTGGATAACTTGTTTTCAAACTGGTTTCTAATATGCTTAATATCCACCAGATTACCACTTCTCGCACCCTCCACAACCAGACAGAAGAAATTGCCGGAAAAGTCTGCGTTGAAGTAATTCATACGATCCATAAAGTTCTTATTAGTGGCGATTTTTCCATCCAAAAGGTCTCGCAGATAGTGCTCGTAGTTATAGCCCTTATTGTTTCTAAGGAATTCATTTTTCTGCATACGTTCGTGAAGCACGCGTTTTAACAGATAAAAAAGCATTTTGTCAGTAGGGGTAAATGGGTGGTTGGTATCATCCATTACAATATGTCCCCAGTTACGCTTGGTGGTTATAGAGCAAAGCATCTGATTGTTGCCAACCATTTCGTTGTAATAGGTAATTGGCTCTTCTGAAGACATCATTCGCTCGTGAATACGGCTATTTTTTGCTTGGTTAAATTCGGCAGCAGAGAATCCTTTGTTTGCCAATAGCCGATGTGTGGATTCGCTGAGTTTATTGTCAGGAAAATCAGTATAGGATGCAATCAAATTGAAGCTTGCATCAAAAACTAATACTGGATTTTTCAATGCATTACGGGCTGCGTGCTCTACAATCTGTTGGATACTGGTATCTTCTATCAGATAATCCATAAAAGTATCTGCCAGGAATCCTACCGCACAGCTGGTATCAAAAAAGCGCTGTAGCTCCAACGTCACATCCATAATCTCGATTCCTTCAATTAGTAAGTAGCCCATAGGAATTGTAATGCGGGATTTAAATTCTGTTTCAGCTTTTTTTATATTGTCAGAAACAAGAAGAAGGTTCATGTTCTGTAACAATGGTGCCTTTTCCAATTCCTCCAAACTATCACACAGATAAACCATGTGATGGGTATAGCTGGTCGGCGCCATCTTCAAATACTGAAATCCCGTAAGGCACAGATGTTCATCCGGATTATGTACAATTGTTTTTTTGTCCTTAAATAACTGTTGAATATGCGTCAGATTAATAAACATAAAAACACCCCCATTTCCGTCATCATAGCAGAAAAAAATAGCTTTGTCTATTGGTGCACAAAAGAAAGACCATAATTAGAGGACGTTTACCAAAAAATATGGAAAAAACTCTTGATACAATGTAAGCAAGAGAATTGTGGGTGAATGCCCATAGAGCGTAACTCTTTGCACGTAAATATGAAAAAGTATGTGGTTATATGAAAGGAGAATTTTTATGATTGCAACATGTATGGGACAGCAGTTTAGTGTAAAACACATTGTGGACACAGATAAATGCTGCGGATGTAAACGTTGTATCCGTGCCTGTGACGAAGATGTATGGCGCTGGGACAAGGAAAACAAATGTGCCATTCCAAAGTATATTCAGGAATGTGTACACTGCTACAAATGTGAGATGGCATGTCTGAACAATTGTATCGAAATTATTCCGTTAGACATGATCAAGAACGATCCATTGTTAGGATAGAGGAGGAAGAGAAATGGCAAATGTAAAAGATTTGGGTAAAGTATATGAGTCAGATATCCTTATCGTTGGTGGTGGATTTGCTGGTTTGACAGCAGCGATTAGTGCAAAAGAAGCTGCACCAGATCAGGATGTTCTGATTGTAGAAAGATGTTATGCAGGTTATGCCGGACAGTCTACCAAGGCTGGTAACGGTATTGTAGGTCATGCAGATTTCCAGGATGTTATGGAATCTACAGAATGGATGGTTAAAAACCAGACACCATACTTAAATGACCAGGATTTATTATACGATTATTTATCAACAAACACAGAAGCAGTTCGTTGGCTGAAAGAGTTCTGTGGCGTGTTGATTTCTCATAACGAAGACGGTTCTATGAAGTACTGGGTTCATCCAGAAAGCAAATTGGTTGGTTTCGGTATCGAGCTTCGTGCCATTGAACGTCTGAGAAGAAAAGCACTGGAACTGGATGTTCGTATCCTTGACTGTGTAAACATTTTTGAAGTGTTAACAAACAACGGTCAGGCATGTGGTGCTGTTGGTATCGATATGGAATCCGGCGAATACCACATTTTCCACGCGAAAGCAGTAGCCATTGCAACCCACGGTGCACAGTTCAAAAAGCTGGGCCGCGAGTTCATGGGTTATGGTACTGGTGTTGGTGCTGCAATGCGTGCGGGCGCTCTGGTTCGTAACATTGAGTTCTCTACACAGATTGAGATTGTATTCAAGGGCACAAATGTACCTGTATACGGTGGTTACAACCTGATTTTCAACCAGAATGGGGAAAATATTTCCAAGATTTATGCACCAAATGCACCTGAAATCAGTATTCCTCTGTTAAGAGGTATGATTAAGGAAGTAAGAGAAGGCAGAGGTCCTCTGTATGTAGACTTAAGTCAGCCAGACGAGACACTGATGAGTATCGGTTGGGAAGGCATGACCATGGGCGATGGCCGTCTTATGCCAGATAAGATTGAATGGGAAGATTACGTTTCCAGCAAAGCGGCAAAACATACGATGGATTATGAAGACAAACCTGAAATCACCATTGACCAGAGACTTCAGGCAGAACCATTAAAGACCAACCACAACTTCAAGACAGATGTAGAGGGCTTATGGGCACCAGGTAAGATCAGCTACCAGGGTAGTGCATACTTTGGATGGCACCGTGGTGATGGTGTTGGTAACGCAGCTCAGACAGGTCTTCGTGCTGGCCGTGATATGGGTCAGTTCGCTCAGAAAACAGACAAATTAGATCTGAACTACGATCAGGTGGCAGCATACAAAGAAAAATTATATGCACCACTTCACCGCAATACAGGTCATACAGCATATGAAATCTTTGACAAGATTGAAACCTATGGTTTTGGTACAGACAAGCTCAGCGTGAAGTCAGAAGCAAGTTTACTGGAAGGTCTTGCAGATGTTGCTGAAATGAAGAAGCTGATTCCACTTCTTTCCGCAGATGATCCACATACATTGGCAAAATGTCATGAAGCAGTAGACTCCTTATTATGTCTGGAAATGATTTTCAGAGCTGCTTTAATGAGAACCGAATCCCGTGGCGTATTCTATCCTCACTTCCGCGAAGATTATCCGGAACAGGATGATAAGAACTGGTTAAAATGGATCAATATCAAGCTGGATGAAAATGGAGAACCTGAACTGTTTACAGAAGACATTCCACTGTGGAAATATCCATTCCGTCCAGAAGGATATGAAATTCCAGAAGGCCAGGTGGAAGAATATTATGTAGGCGACAGAGCGAAATAAGGAGGGTATGACCATGAGTAAAATTACAATCAATGTAGATACATTAGACATTCAGGTATCAGATGGTTTGACCATTCTTGAAGCGATCAGAGAAGTAAACTACGATCAGTTAGACATGAGCATTCCAACACTCTACTACTTAAAAGGTGTGAAGGAAGTAGATGAGAGTGGCGTTTGTGTTGCAGAAGTAGAAGGCGAAGCAGAACTGGTAAACGCATCTGTATATAAAGTATATGAGGGCATGAAAGTCCAGACAAAGTCTCCAAAATGTACGGAGGCAAGAAAAGCAGTATTAGCTGATATTGCAGCAAAACATGACAAAGACTGTATCAACTGTCACCGTCCAGGTACCTGTGAATTACAGGAATTGTTACATAAATACGAAATCTCCAGCAGCAAGATGGATGCTGACAAAAAAGTTGCAATCGATGACAGAGCAATCATCGTTCGTGATCACAACAAATGTATCCGCTGCGGCAGATGTGTGGCTGTATGTAAGAATGGCCAGGGTGTAGAAGCGATCAAAGCAACAGGCGAAGGCTGGGATATGGTTGTAGAACCAGTATCTGCAGATGGTCTGATTGCATCTGGCTGTGTAAACTGTGGCCAGTGTATCATCGCATGTCCAGTTGGCGCACTGTATGCAAAGGATGCAACCGCACAGGTATTTGATGCCATTGCAGATCCTAACAAATACGTTATGGTAGAGGTTGCTCCTGCAGTAAGAGCATCCCTTGGTGAAGAATTTGACTTCAACATCGGTACAGACGTAGAAAAACGACTTCCAGAAACATTAAGAGCACTGGGATTTGATAAAGTATTTGATACCAAATTCTCCGCAGACTTAACAATTATGGAAGAAGCCAACGAATTTATTGAAAGATTAAATGGCAATGGTCCATTGCCAATCATGACATCCTGCTGTCCGGCATGGGTAAAACATTGTGAAGACAAACATCCAGAATTATTGGCTAATATGTCATCCTGCAAGTCTCCACAGCAGATGTTCGGTGCAACAGCAAAATCTTACTATGCAGAAAAAATGGGCATTGCAAAAGAAGACATCGTTATGGTCAGCGTAATGCCATGTTCTGCTAAGAAGTTTGAAATTACCCGTGACGATCAGGACGGTGCAGGTGTTCCAGATGTGGATATCGCAATCACAGCAAGAGAATTTGCAAGAATGATTAAAGAAGCAGAAGTGAAGTTAACAGCAGTGCCATTTGAACCATTTGATGATCCACTGGGCATCGGTACAGGTGCAGGCGTAATCTTTGGTGTAACTGGCGGTGTTATGGAAGCAGCTCTTCGTACTGCAGTAGAAAAACTCACAGGCGAAACACTTCCAAAATTAGAATTCTGCGATGTACGTGGTATGGAAGGAATCAAGGAAGCTTCTTATGACATTGCAGGAACAACAGTAAAAGTTGCAGTTGCTTCTGGTCTTGCAAATGCAGATGCATTATTAGAAAAAGTAAAAGCTGGGGAAGCAGATTACCACATCATCGAAGTAATGTCCTGCCCAGGCGGATGTATCAATGGCGGTGGTCAGCCTCACCAGTTGGCTGCAACATGGGATATGGTAGATGTTCGCGGCAAACGTGCAGCCGTTCTTTATAAGAACGATGCCAACAGCCCAATTCGTAAATCCCATGAAAACCCGGCAATCATCGAACTGTACGATACCTATCTTGGTGCGCCAGGCAGTGAAAAAGCACATCAGTTGTTACACACAACTTATGTAGCAAGATAATGTAAAAAGTATCATTTCCCATAATAGATACTTAGTATTTTTAGTAAATACGGGCGATGGACAGGTGCTTGAGACCCACCTGTCCATTGTTGCCTATGACGATACAGAAAGAGGGGAAAACAATATGAGCTTTAATGATAACATTCCAAAATTGCAGCCCTTTAAAAGAAGTGTCTCCATCATTGGCGTTGGTGCCACACCATTCGTTCGTGTTATGGACGATCCGGAATGTGATGGCTTAACAGAAGGTGAACTTTTTGGCTATGCAGCAAGAGATGCCATGAAGGACGCTGGTGTCAGCGGTAAAGACATCGACTTTTTTATCCATGGGCAGGCTGGCCCTGGTTGGATCAGTAACTTTGGTACAGCCAATATTCATGTTGCCAACTGGCTGGGCATGAAGGGCAAAGGCTCCATGCACCAGAGTGAAGCTTGCGCTACCGGTTATGTAGCATTGGAAACAGCAGTAAGCTACGTAGCTTCTGGTATGTACGATGTGGTATTAAGTGGCTGTATTGATATGCCATATTCCATCGCACATCCAACAAGAGTACTGACAAAACGTCGATTCGGTACAGACTCTATGTTCCATGAGGTACTTTGTTCCACCGTAACCAGAGATTACAACCTGTTTACCCGTGGTGTACTTCCATTCAGCTCTGAGTCCTGGCTGGATCATTATTATAAAGAAAATAACGTAAGTCCTGAGGATATTGATAAAACAATGACTAACATGGCAATCAACTGTCGTCGTGCAGCAGCATTGAATCCGTTGGGACTTTTTGATGATAATTTTGAAGACCTGGCTCACAAATACGGCATGGAGACTGCAGAAGAATATCTTCATTCCAAGTACAATCCATTGATTGGTAAGTATATGAGAGCCTGTCACTTTGAACAGCGCTGTGATGGTGCGGCTGCAGTAATCGTGTGCCCAACAGAGATGGCTCACAAATACACCGATCATTGGGTAGAAGTTCTTGGTATCGGCCATTCTTGTGTAGAATACAACACACCAGAACTGGAACGAATCGCTACGAGAAATGCATATCAGCAGGTTCGTGATCTTACAGGTCTTACAGGTGCGGATATGGATCTGTTCCTCACCAACGACTTCTTCATGCAGTCAGAAATGCTTGCGGCAGAACAGTGTGAATATCTGCCAAAAGGACAGGGCTGGAAGTATATGTTAGAGGGACGTGCAGCCTTTGACGGTGATCGTCCGGTACAGCCACATGGCGGACGTTGCCAGTATGGTCATGCATCTTCAGCATCCGGCCTGCATGATTTATACGAAGCAGTATTACAGATGCGTGGAGAACGTGGTACAACACAGGTGAAGAACAAGATTGACTACACCATGATCCGAGGATTTGGTGGTGGACAGAACGTGCTCGTAACCATGTTAAAAAATAGTGGAAAAGGAGGAAACTAAAGATGGCTAAAATCGACATGACCAAAAAAGATATGGTACGTATCGTGCAGGGTTACTACGATGCCTTAGAAGAAGGTAAGATTCTTGGCCGAAAGTGCACCTGCTGTGATCATATCGAATATCCTCCTTATCTTTGCTGTAACGAATGTGGATGTCTTGACACTGAGTGGATCGACATCAGTGATATGCGTGGTAAAGTAACACAGGTTCTGCCAACCATGGGTGCCTTTGGCGATCCTGATTTCCGTAAAGTAAACGGCGATTACTGGGCAATTGGTATTCAGATTCCAAACATCGACCATTTTTGCTCCAGTTTGATTCACATCAATCCTGCCATGATTGATGCATTTGAAGCAAAGATTGAAAGTGAAGATGTGTATGTAAAACCATATCTGATACAGGACGTAGATACCAAGGTGGTTTCCTGGGTGTTAGAAGACGAAGATAGCGAATTCAACATGGCTCCAATCATCACAGCAAAATGGGAAGACTTGGAAGGCTATGGAGATAACACAGGTTCCGCGTCATCTGCGCCTGCAGAACCAGCAGAAGAAATCGATGTTTCCACAGATCCAATTGCTATGACTGTCATTGAATGTGCAGCAATCGGCTACGATGTGGATGCCTCTACATTGACCATGGCTACCGATATTCGTGAAGACCTTTCCAACGAATCTATGAAAATGATTGTTATGATTTCTGAAATCGAAGACGAACTTGGCGTAACCATCGAGATTCAGGAAGCTGGAAACTTAAATACATTGGCAGATTTTGTAGCCAAGGTTAAGGAATTGATGTAGTTTGATACACCTTTATTTTGTTTTAAATATGAGGAAGGGAGATAGATCTCAAATGAGCTTTATTGAATCTATTTATGAAAAAGCGAAAGCCAATGTGCAGACCATCGCTATCCCAGAATGTACCAATGAGTACATGATGAAGGCTTCTGTTAAGGCTGTACAGAATGGCATAGCAAATATTGTTTTTGTTGGCAGTCCAGCAGCAATCGAAGAAGCTGCCAAGGGATATGGACTGGATATTACAGGAATTAAGATTGTTGATGTCAACGATGAAGCCTATAGAGAAGCATTGTTAGAAAAATACGACACCATGCCTACAAAAGTAATGCCAAAAAAATTCGTTGGCAAACGTGTAGGCAATCCACTCTATCTTGCGACACTGTTGGAAGCAGTGGGAGAAGTAGATGGAACGTTAGCTGGTGTAGATACCACAACTTATGAGTTTGTATTAGCAGCAAACAGTATTATCGGTATGGATAAGAACTGTCCAACAGCATCTGGTCTGTTGTTGTTGGAAATGGAAGATTTTGATGGCAAACAGGGCAATTGCTTTGGTATGTCAGACGGTGCAGTCTGTATCGAGCCAAACATTGAGCAGCACGCAAGTATTGCCATTGCTTCCTGTGAAACCTTTGAAGCGGTAACTGGAATCGAACCACGCTGTGCGTTTGTATCCTATTCCACAGATGGCTCTGGCGGTTTAAGCGAACCAGTGAAAAAAGTCCGTGCAGCAGTAGAACTGGCACAGCAGTTGCGCCCAGATCTTAAGATTGACGGTGAGTTTCAGGCGGATGCAGCCATTGACGAACGTGTAGGTGCCAAAAAAGTAAAACGTCCAAGCGAAGTTGCAGGACAGGCAAACGTACTGATTTTCCCAGATGCGGCAGGCTGTAACGTAGGTACCAAACTGATCCAGCGCTTTGCTCGCTGTCAGGTATTTGGACCACTTTATCAGGGATTCAGACTTCCAATCTTAGACTGCTCCAGATCAGATACAGACGATATCCTCTACAATGATATCGCTCTTCTTAGCGTACTTGCTGCTTATAAGAAAGCAAAATAGGAGGAAAAAGTGAAAAGTTTAAATAGATGGATGTATGCCATTGTGGGTGTCATTGTTATGCTGGCAGTTGGCATGATTTATGCATGGTCCACCATGTCAAAAACAATCAGTGCCTCCCATCCGGATTGGACAGTTGCCCAGTTGTCATTGACATTTACATTGGTTATGGCGTTTTTCTGTGTGGGATGTCTGGTTGCTGGTGTACTTGCTAAGAAAATGAATGCCAAGGTATTTTTGTTTGTATCAGCAATCATGCTGCTGGCTGGTTTTATGGTGGCATCCATGACAGAGAATTCCTTGATCACACTGTATCTTGGATTTGGTGTGTTAGGCGGATTTGGTTCAGGCTTTACTTATAATACGGTTATGGGCACTATCAGTGCCTGGTTCCCTGACAAACAAGGCTTACTGTCCGGCATTATGCTGATGGGATTTGGTATCAGCAGCTTCCTGATTGGTAAGGTATTTGCGGCGCTGTCCCCGGCAGACGGAACAGATGGATGGACAGGAACATTTCGAATGTTTGCCATTCTTCTGCTGGTAGTTCTGGTTGTCTGTGGTCTGATCATCAAAAAACCTGGTCCAGATTACAAACCACCTGCAGCTACAAAGAAAAAAGCAATGCGGGAACCTGCATTGGATATCAACACAGGAAAGATGGTTCGCAAACCAGTATTCTGGTTGTACTATGTGTGGGCAATCGTAATCAGTGGCGTAGGACTTGTTTTGCTGTCCCAGGCCAGCGGTATCGCTACACAGGTAGGACCTGAGGTTTCCAGTGGAAATATTGCCACAGTAGTAGGTCTGATTTCCATTTTTAACGGTATTGGACGCGTTTGTTTTGGCGCGCTCTATGACAAAAAAGGCTATAAGCTTACCATGTTGTTGACGATGGTCATCAATATTATTGCGGCGCTGATTCTGATCTTTGCGTTGATTTCAGGGCAGTTTATGTTCATTATTATAGGATTTGTTGTTGGCGGTTTTGCTTATGGTGGTGTAACACCAACCAACTCAGCCATTATCAGCGATTTCTTTGGAAGAACCTATTATCCGCTGAATTTTTCCATTATCAACACAAACCTGTTGATCGCATCCTTTGCATCAACCATCGCAGGACGTCTCTTTGATATGAGTCAGTCCTACATGAGTACCATCTTTATGATGATTGTATTGACGGTTGTGGGATTTGTGGTATTCTTTGGAATCCGCAGGCCACAGCAAGTATCTAAATAGCAAGAGGTTCCTGCCTAAAACAACCCCCAGAGATTTAAGCAGGTTTATTCCATAAAGTCAACCTCTAAAAGAAAACCCCACGAGCGATAACTCGTGGGGTTTTCGTAATATATCTTCCTATTATTTCTTACTGATACATCTCATAGGACAATATCATATGCATTCGTTCTTTGTAATCATCAAAATCTTCGCCGATCAGAAGATTGATCTTCTTAAAACGATACACCAGAGAGGTGCGGTGCATGTCCATTGCGTCTGCGGTTGCAGCCAGATTACGCTCATGGATCAGATACATGTAGAACGTATACGCAAGCTCTGATTTGTGAAGCTTGTCATAGTCCATCAAAAACTGCATCTTTGGATGACAGAAGGCTCTGGCCTGATGTTCTTTCTGCAAAAAGACACTGGTCAGGTGTTCCATATAGTGTTCATCATAGCAGAACAGGTTCGGTGTGTTTTCCTGACGGATTCCAAGCTCAATCGAGCGAAGAGCCTGATTATAATACTCAGCCAGCTCTAATATATCCTGGAAACAGTTGCTAAGTCCGGCGAACAGACCATGTTCTTTGCAAATATTCGCAGCCATTTGCCGATATTCTTTTGGTAGCAGGTGATTGCTTGAAATGGAGAAGATACACACAATCTGACCATTGTAGATCAACACCTTTGAATTCGGAAAACGGCTTTCTATAATATTTCGCATTTGTCGATTGTTGATGGCGTTCATGCTTCGTGCAGATTCTACTACCATGCAGTAAAGATTGCCTACAAATTCATTCTGTATGTATTCTGTACGCTCTGAAAAAACGCGGTCAGCCTTGATCTTTTCATCCAGCAAATCCTTTAAAAAGTATTCATAATTAAATCCCTTGGCATTTCGGATAAAATTGTCGTTGGATAAGAGCTGATTGACAAACTTCTTTAAGATTAATAAGAATTCCGTGTCAATCGGTTCTAATGGCTTGTTTATCGCAGAAACAACGATGTGCCCAAGGTTCTTTTGGGTGTTGATAGAACAGATCAACTGTTCATATCCCAACTCTTGATTGGATCGTTTGATTGGAACCTCGCTTTTGATCATACGATCGTGAAATCGTTCCTGGTTTGCCATTTTATAATCATTATTGGAAAAACCTTTGTTTTTGATCACATCGTCTTCCAGGCCAAGCTTGTAAATGGATTCCCAAGTGGCGGCAATCAGATTGTAGTTGGTATCAAATACAAAGATTGGATTCATAAGAACTCGATATGCATATTCAATGGCATCCTGAAGACTATCCCCAAAAGCAAGATGCTCTAAGAGCGTCTGCCCAAACATACCAACACCACTTTGAATGTTGTAGTATTGCTGTAATTCTGAATAGATTGGAGCAGAATCCCCTGTTTGCAGGAATAGGATACTGGCATCATCCGGAAAAGTGTTTCTAATCTGGTTCAGGGAATCCTGAGAAAAATCTGTGTCCTCAGGAATGATACACAAAATATGCATATTTGCTGAAAATTCGATTTCTGATAAAGCCGGTTCGTACTCACAGATGTAGAGAATGTGACTGCTATATGGTTTAGGCGCATAAGATAGCTTGTTCCAGCCTGTCAGACAATGGGTGTCGTCTGAGAATGTCAGGTAAGTCGGATAGGTGGATAAATGATGTTCGATATTTTTTAATCCTACGTACATGTTATGCGTCTCCTTTTACTAATTTTTAAATAGTATAGCACGAATCTATAGACAATTCTACCTGTATCCGGAAGCTTGTGGTCACCCAGCCCCCAATTTTTCAACACCAGTGTAGAAAATGACTATAGTAAATTCTGAGAACAACACGGAACTTTTCATGAAAGGATACTGGTATACTGTTACCATAGAAGTTCCGTACAAAATGCTTGTATGAAGGAGGAAAAAATATGATCGTTACAAACAAAGCTCAGCAGCAGAGTATCCGATACGTGGTTGACACAGATCGTTGCTGTGGATGTAAAAGATGCATCCGTCGCTGCCAGGAGAACGTATGGCAGTGGGATGAAGAACATGGTCACGCATATCCAAAATACCCAGATGAATGTGTACTTTGCTATCAGTGTGAGATGGATTGCTTGAATAACATTATTGATATTCAGCCAATTTCCACATTGCAGATAGATCCATTAGAGTACAGCGCTGGACTTGTAAAATTAGACAACGAATAAGGAGGAAAAAATAGTGGCAAACGTTAAAGATTATGGCGAACTTTTTACCGCTGACATCCTGATCGTTGGTGGCGGTATGGCTGGTCTGGTTACAGCAATCAGAGCAAAAGAAAACAAACCAAATTTAGATATTTTGGTAATTGATAAAGGTATTATCGGATGGAATGGACAGGCAACAAAGGCTGGTAACGGTATTCGTTCCACATCCAAACATCCAGATGGTGTTAAAAATGCATTGAATTATCTGGTGCATGCTCACACACCATTTATCAATGACCAGGAAATGTTAAGAGATTACCTGGTATATCACAAAGACTCTATTGATTATATGAAGCACTGTGGTGTTATCACTTCCTGTAATGAGGATGGAGAAGCAACTCCACTTCCATTTATTCCAAATGCACTGGATATGGGGGGTGTATCCATCAACATTTGTGCACAGCTTCGTGCCCATGCATTAAAACTTGGCATTCGTCTTTTGAACCGTGTAAATGTATTTGAACTTTTGACAAACGACGCGGGCAAGACCATCGGTGCGATCGGTTTTGACATGGATCACATGGAATGTAAGATTTTCCACGCAAAAGCAGTGGTTCTTGCAACACAGGGGTGCCATTTCAAGAAAATCGGCCTGGAATTCATGGGCTATGGTACTGGTGTAGGCGCTGCATATCGTGTAGGCGCACAGGTAGCCAACGTGGAATTCTCTACACAGGTTGACGTTGTATTTAAGAAAACAAACACACCAATCTACGGTGGATTTAATATGATCTGCAACAAAAATGGTTTAAACCTGACAGATCATTATATTGGACACAAGGAATGGGAAGTTACTCCAGCACTTGTACAGGCAATGGTTAAAGAAGTTGCAGAAGGAAACGGCCCATTGACGGTTGACTTAGAACATCCGGACGAAGTTCGTGAAATGATCGGTGGTACTGACATGCACGAATCTACACAGCGTATGTTCCGCGATAAGATGCATTGGGAACATTTGGTATTTACAAAAACAGCGAAAAATATCGGCGATGTAGGAAGCGTACCTGAAACAACCATCAAGACCGTTATCCAGTTAGAACCTATGAAGGTTGATAACCAGATGAGAACAAATGTAGAAGGCTTATGGGCAACTGGTAAGATGGTAACACAGGGCTGTGCTTATTTTGGCTGGACACGTGGTGACGGACTTGGATTTGCTTCTACAACAGGTATGATGGCAGGTGATTCTGTAGCTCCATACGCAGCAAATGCTAGCTGGGATGAACTGAACCTGGATCAGATCGCAGCATTAAAAGAAAAAATCTATGCTCCACTGAGCCGTCCAAATGGACGCAGTCCAAAAGAAATCTTCGATATGATCGAAACATATATTTTTGATGTAAAATATGCAATTATCAAAGATCAGTCTACATTTGAAAAAGTGTTTGCTGATATCAAGCAGATGAAAGCAATTGTTCCAGAACTTGGTGCAACAGACCCACATGGTCTTGCAAAATGCTTAGAAGCAGCAGACAACATTCTTGCGCTGGAAATGATTTTCCGTACAGCAGAAATGAGAAAAGAAACACGTGGTATCATGTATCCACATTACCGCGCAGATTATCCGGAAACAGATAATAAAAATTGGTTGAAATGGATCAACATCAAGCAGGGTGCTGATGGTGAAATGGAACTTTGGACAGAAGATATCCCAATGTGGAAATATCCAGTACGTCCAGTAGGATATGAAATCCCAGAAGGCCATGTAGATGAATACGATGAAGCAACATTTTTTGCGAATTGTTAAGCAGGAGGAACGTGATGAGTACAGTGAATATTAAAATCAATGGTTACGATTATACCATGAAAAAAGGAATCACCATTCTCGATGCTTCCTTTGAAACAATGAAGTTTAAAAGAGAGTTTATGAACCAGCCGGTTCCAACACTCTATTACTTAAAAGGTGTTAATGATATCGACGAAAGTGGAGTTTGTGTGGTAGAAGTAGATGGCCAGGTAGTCAATGCATCCACAACCCGTATCAAAGAAGGTATGGAGATCCAGACAAAGACACCAGCTGTTATGGCAGCAAGAAAGGCAGCATTAACAGCAATCTTAGAAACACATAACAAAGACTGCTTAAACTGTTTCCGCTCTGAAACATGTGAATTACAGACATTACTTCACGAATATGGTTTTACTGATGAAGCAGAAAACAAAGCAAAACCTGAATTATTAGAACTGGATACAACTTCTGTTGTCCTGGTTCGTGACAACAGCAAATGTATCAAGTGTAAACGTTGTATCAACGCTTGTGCAAAATTACAGGCAGTATCTGCCATTGTTGCAACAGGCAAAGGCCTTGACACTGTTGTTCAGCCATCCTCTCCAGCAGGTCTTGCAGCAGCAAGCTGTGTAAACTGCGGACAGTGTGTTGCTGTATGTCCAGTTGGCGCATTATATGAAAAAGACAGCACCGCAGCAGTAAAAGCAGCTTTGGCAGACGAAGAAAAATACGTTGTAGTACAGGTGGCTCCAGCCGTTCGTGCAACTCTTGGTGAGACATTTGAATTCCCAGTAGGCATTGACGTAGAAGGCCGTATTGCAGCAGCATGCCGCAAGCTTGGTTTTGACAAGGTGTTTGATACTTCCTTTGCAGCCGATCTTACTATTATGGAAGAAGTAAATGAATTGGTAGGCAGAATTGAAAACGATGGCGTACTTCCAATGATTACATCCTGTTGTCCAGGTTGGATCAAATACGCAGAACACTTCTATCCAGATATGTTAGATAACATTTCTACCTGTAAGTCTCCACAGCAGATGTTTGGTTCTGTGGCAAAATCTTATCTTGCAGAGAAGTTAGGCGTAGCAAAAGAAAATATGGTAGTAGTTAGTGTTATGCCTTGTACAGCGAAGAAATTCGAGCTTACAAGAGAAGAATTACAGGATGTTGATATTTCTATTACAACAAACGAGCTTGGCAAGATGTTAAAAGAAGCTGAGATTCAGCTTGCAGCTCTTCCAAACGAAAAATTCGACGATCTTATGGGCGAAGGAACTGGAGCAGCCGTAATCTTTGGTGCAACAGGTGGTGTAATGGAAGCGGCTCTCCGTGTTGCAGGTAAAGATGTAAAAGGCATCGCTGTATCCGGTCTTGCAAAAGCAAATGAACTGTTATCAAAAGTGAAAGCTGGTGAAGTAGAATATGATTTTATTGAAATCATGGCATGCCCAGGCGGTTGTGTAAATGGTGGCGGACAGCCATATCAGCCAGCATCCGTTCAGGTTCTCACTGACGTAATTGGTGATCGTGCAGCAGCTCTTCACAAAAACGATGAAGAAAAAGATGTACGCAGATCTGATGAAAATACATCCGTGAAAGTACTTTACGATGAGTATCTTGGTGCTCCTGGCAGCGAAAAGGCGCATGCACTTTTACATACCTCTTATTCACCAAGATAAGTATATTAATCCCAGGCACAAATACCTTTAAATAACGAACAATTAGGAAATCTCTTTTACAGTTAAGGTGACAGTAAAAGAGATTTCTTTGTTTACAGAAACCAAAAAGATGTTATAATAGATGTGGTTTGCGGGGAGGTAAGTTATGAACAATTCCAAGTATGATGTATTAAAATTAGAAAATCAGCTTTGTTTTCCACTGTATGCATGCTCCAGAGAGGTCATCAAAAATTACAGACCATATCTGGATGAACTGGATCTGACATACACACAGTACATTACCATGATGGTTTTCTGGGAACATAAAAAAATCAACGTAAAAGAATTGGGCAAAAAGTTGTTTTTAGATTCGGGTACATTGACACCAGTGTTAAAAAGTCTGGAAGCAAAAGGCTACGTAAATCGTTATCGTTCCACAGAAGACGAGCGTGTGCTGATTGTAGAGATTACAGAAGCAGGCGAAGCATTGAAGGAAAAAGCAGTAGCGATTCCGAAAACACTGGCAAGCTGTGTGAATTTGAGTCCAGAAGAATCCTTACAGCTGTATCAGTTGTTATATAAGTTGTTAAGAACAGAGTAGATGAAATAAAGGAACTATGTTATCTTGCTTGAATTACGGGAAACAAGATGACTTAGCTCCTTTTTTATTACATAAAATATGAAAGAAGAAAAGCTGTTTTTTTATTGCATAAAGCGAGAGGGGGATTTGAGTCTCCTCGCCACAAGTGGCTTCCGTCTCACCCCTCGACACTGCGAACCCGCAGTGCCTCGGTTTCAATCCCCCATTTCTAATTCATGATATATAAAAATAAGAGAACCCCAAATGGGATTCTCTTATTTTTAGTAGCGAGAGGGGGATTTGAACCCTCGACACTGCGGGTATGAACCGCATGCTCTAGCCAACTGAGCTATCTCGCCATATTTGATTGTTATATCAGCGGTTTCTGACATAAAAAATGGGACCTACAGGGCTCGAACCTGTGACCCTCTGCTTGTAAGGCAGATGCTCTCCCAGCTGAGCTAAGATCCCATGGGACTCTTTCAAAACAGGTTGTTTCAAAAGAGAGTAGCGAGAGGGGGATTTGAACCCTCGACACTGCGGGTATGAACCGCATGCTCTAGCCAACTGAGCTATCTCGCCAAATTTTTACGGGCTGTAAAACAACCCGCCCAAATAATATACTACTATTCGACACAGAAAGTCAAGCATTATTTTTAAAAAATTATCACATAAATAATTTGTTTCTTGTTTTTGAAAATACACAAAGGTCTAACTTACAAAAATGCAAAAAATATGGAAAGCCAGGCTCTTGTTCGATAAGCGGGGAATAACAATGGATTACCTGACCCTCCATAATTTTTAACTATAATTTAAGCAACCAAAAAGTGGTTCGATTGGTTGAGGAATCTTCGATGTTTTCTGCAATCAGATCCAATCCCCAGGAATCACCCGCGATGCGGCTGCAGATAACTGCGGTGGTATCAGGCAGTGTTCCCTTTGCCAGCCATTCCGCACCGATAGCTGTATCATCAATGTCTTTTTCTGTCAGCTGCGGCCAGTTTGCAGCGCGCGTACCAGTTGTCTGAGCCAATGCCTGCGGGTGGGATGCCACCTCTGTCAGATGTTCCATAGGCGTGTCTGCAGATAATTTGAACAGGCAATGATGGATAGGCAGCACATAGGTGTCGATGTGGTCATATTCCACATTGCCAAAGGCTTCCACAAATTCGGATACCGGACCTGCGGTGGAGTTCTCCACGCCCAGAACACCAAGGGCGATGGTACCTTTTTTCAATTCTGCTAAAATGTTTGCCGCACAAACAAGGGGCACATATTCCACCTGTTCCAGATTGTTGTTTTTTGCCAGCTCCTTGGCTGCAACTTCTGAAAAACTGCCAGGGATTCCCATATAACCGATTTTCATGTGGTTCTCCTATCTTTACTTTATGAATGTAGAGCAGATACAGCAATCATGCATGAAGAAATATGCGCGCTATATCTAACATGAATTGATTTTATCCTTTTTTCTATCAGAAAACAAGTATAATATTAATATTTTTAATGTTATAACAAAAAACTCATGAATAAAAGTGTTCAAATGGAAAAAATTATGTTATTATGAACGGATAGTATGCTTGACATTTTTGTAGTAAGCGAGCATATAGAAATATAATAATGAAAATATTTTCCTTACATTATCAGGAAAGTTCCTAGAAAGAAGAATTAACATGATAGAACTGAACAGAACCATTTCCAGTCTTACTCCATCCAAATCGGTAACCTTGATGGAAAAGACAAAAGCAATGCAAAAAGTAGACAGCAGCATCATCAACCTTACAGGCGGAGAACCGGACTTCCCAACACCTGCGCCAATCTGTGAGGAGGCCTATCGTCAGATGATGGCTGGTTATACTCATTATATTGACGGCCCAGGTATCATGGAGCTTCGTGAAGCCCTGGCAAAAAAACTGCAGGAAGAAAACGGTGCTTTTTATACGCCAGACCAGATTTTTGTAACGCCGGGAGGAAAGTTTGCAGTATACTTGGCAGTTCAGTCTGTGATGAATCCGGGAGATGAGGCAATCTGGCTGACACCGGGCTGGGTTTCTTATCCATCCATTATTGAGTCCAGCGGCGGCATTCCGGTGGCAGTGCATTTAAAATGGGATGAGGACTACCGCATCACATACGAAGCATTGGCAGAAGCGACTACAGAAAAGACCAAGCTGCTGATCATCAATTACCCAAACAACCCAACCGGAAAAGTGTTGTCCGAAACAGACAGGGAAGCACTGGCTCGCTATATGCGGGATTATCCAAATGTTGTGTTGATTTCCGATGAGATTTACGAGCACATTGTATACGACGACCACAAGGTGGTCAGCATGGCATCCTACAAAGATATCGCTGACCGTGTCATCGTGGTCAATGGTTTTTCCAAGAGTTATGCCATGACAGGTTGGCGTCTTGGCTATATGGCATGTTCCGATGCGATTTTCAAGGTGGCAAAAAAACTGTTCCAGCATACCATGAGCTGCACCAGCGGCTTTTTACAGAAGGCAGCCCTGGTAGCCCTGGAATGCAAGGAAGAAATGGAGCAGATGCGCCAGTCCTATGACCGCCGTGGGCAGATTCTTTACGAAGGACTGAATCAGCTAAAGGGCGTGGAAATGAAAAAGCCGGAAGGTGCTTTTTATGCCTGGGTAAAGTTTGATCTTGGTATGGACAGTCAGCAGACCTGTGAATATCTGCTGGAACAGGCCAAGATTTCCGGTGTTCCCGGCATTGCATACGG
Source organism: Eubacterium sp. (assembly GCA_017472565.1). Lineage (GTDB taxonomy): Bacteria > Bacillota > Clostridia > Lachnospirales > Lachnospiraceae > Brotonthovivens. Next base: position 24,412 of record JAFUPY010000028.1, on the reverse strand, counting down.
CGAAGAAGATAAGGTCTGTGTCAGATATTCCTTTGCCTCCAGCGAAGAATGCCTTTATAATATGATTGAAAACCTGACTGCACTTTTAGGGAAAAAATAAATAGACGGGAACAGAAAAATGGCATACAATAGGATTGGTAATACGATGAGATTGGCAGTAAAAATAACAGAAGGATAAAAGGTGTTTATTATGGCAAAGAGATTTGTTGCAAAACAGCCAAAAAATCAGAGACCAATGATTAACGATGCATATACGGCCAGCGTTAAGAAAAAAATGGGCTATGCGTTCCTGCCCTTTGTAGTGGGTGCACTGCTTTTGGTGTTTTCTATGGGACAGGGCATAGAGGACAAGACAATGAAGCTGCTTATGATGATTGCAGGATTGGCTTTATTCCTGATTGGGCTGCTGGTCATTGTCAAGTTTGCGAAGGATCTGAATGACTATGCGAAGGCCTACTGGGAGAAGGAAGATGCAAAGAATCCTGGCAAGCAGGTAAAGGCAGAACCAACGCGGGAAAAGATTACCTGGGCTCAGGCAAGAGATGAATATCGGGAAGAGTCCAAAGTAGCTGCGGCGGAAGCTTCCAGACAGATGGCAGAGGCCATTGCCAAGGCGGAGGAAAAACGAATCGCGGAAGAAGCAAAAAAGGCAAAAGCCCATACGGAGTAAGCTGATACCGAATCGGTTGATGCGAACAAGTGGAAACAGAGAATAATCGTATGATGAAAAAGAACCCCTTTCAGCCATATCATATTGATATGAGTGAAAAGGGGTTTTTTAATAATTCAAAAAATACGATATATTTATAACTCATTGACAGGCAGTTTACAACGGCATCTTTTCCAACAAGTGATCTTTCAGATAAGCTGCCATAAATCCCATATATTTTTTCTCATACACTGCAAAAGAATCCGGCGCAGAAGGGTCTTCTTTTTCACGATGAGAGATGGTGGCATTGTAGGTTTGGAGCCGTTTCATCAGCATGTAGGACTTGATGACCAGCTCATCTGTATAATGCTGGCGTTCGTCCGGGTCAGGATAGGTTTCGTCAGAGACATTGACCAGCTCGTTACGGATGCCGTCCAGTCGCTCGATCAGGATGACCATTTCCTTGCGGGTGCGAATCTGGAAGATGCATTTGTTGGCCAGTACCGCAATGACTGCACCAATCAACGTATAGAGCAGGCGCTGCCACAGCACAACCCCGATAGCAGCATCGATCGTCTGAATTGCCAGTGCCGAACAGGTGATGTAGGTTACCATCATGGCATAGCTGGTGGATGCATAGATCATAAAGTTTGACAGAAGCATCAGCGCAGCACGGCCAGGGAACTGGGTAAAGATCGAGAACAGCACAAAGCAGATCACAATACCTGCACAGGTTCCAAGGACTCTCTGTTTTACCCGGTTTTTGGTGTTGTCAGAAACCGGAATCATCATAAAGAAAACGGAGATGACCAGCCAGAAACTGTTTTCCAGGTCTGCAGCGCTGGCAAATGCCATACAAGGCGTCATAACGATCAGAAGTCGCATGGCAAAGCGAAACCGGAAAGACTGTCTGGATGGTTTGTTGTTTCGAAAATGCAGCTGCTTGTAGTCCGCCGTTGGTCTGACGGTTTCAAACTGTCTGGTGAATCGCTGCAGAGTATCTGCAATGGTCTGATACTCTTCTTCGTTGTAATCCTGAGACGTAAAGTAGTTGATGACCTGAAACAACGCAACATAGCGGCAGTACCAGTTGATACGGCCGACAGCCCGCATGGTGGAGCGGTTGTAGTGGTAGATTTCATCTGTAATACGGCTGTTAATGGCCCGCAGTTCCTGATGCAAAACATCCAGTTTTGTGGTATCATGTTCAAGGTACGCGTGCATTTGGTTCTGGCAGTTGGCTAGTCCCAGGCGGATATTATCTGCAATCGGGTCTTTTGATTTGCTGCGATAGGCCAAAATCGCGATAAATACAAACACGATCAGCATGGAAGCGCTCAGTGCAATGGCACGGTTCGCCAGTCCTGCAAGGTCAGCCACTGGTTTCATCTGGAAAAAGATCAGCGCCATTCCCGCAGGAAAATAGTTTACCGGATTGTACTCATCGATCAGACTGTAGGCCAGCCAGAAAAAGGCAAAGGCATTGACCAGAATACACAGCGGCAGATTGATACTTGCCACAAAGGCAAGACCGGTCATGGCCAGGAAAATCAGATAATTTTTCCCCATGCAGGCATAGTGGTTGGTCATGTTGCGGAAACGCAGGAATGCCAATGTGGCAAATGGGGCAATCATAATGTTCTCCATGCCGAAGCAGAAATAATTTAAAAAGAAAATCAGTGCCGAGACGATGGTAGGAACAATCGCCGAGACACACATGGATTTGAATTTTTGCATAAAACCTCTAAAAAATTCTTGTATTTTTTTCAATATTAGAAAGTGCTTCGTACAAAAGTATGTTAACATATAGTTATGTGATTTGGTATAAAATATTTGTTTTTAGGAAAATACCTGTATTTTCCTAAAAACAGGAGTAGTGGAAAGGGAAAATCATGAGTATCAGAGTTGGAACCGGTTATGATGTACACAAATTAGTAGAAGGAAGAGATTTGATCTTGGGTGGCGTGAAGATTCCACACACCACAGGTCTGCTGGGGCACTCCGATGCAGATGTTCTGCTTCATGCCATCATGGATGCCATTCTTGGCGCGGCGGCATTGGGAGACATCGGCAAGCATTTTCCAGACACCGATCCTGCCTACAAGGGCGCATCCAGCATGAAGTTGTTAGAACATGTATATCAACTGATTACAGACCGGGGATATGTGATTGGCAACATTGATGCCACTATTATTGCGCAGAAGCCAAAGCTGCGTCCATACATCCAAGAGATGGAACAAAACATTGCAAATGTACTTCAGATTGCATTGGATCAGATCAATGTAAAGGCTACCACCGAAGAACAGCTTGGTTTTACCGGCAGAATGGAAGGTATTTCCACACAGGCAATCTGCTGTTTGGAAAAGCGGGTATGAAAGAAATGAGACTTTCCTGAGAAATAGAAAATAGGTTTGTGAGGTATTTGAAAGCAGTATTATGGAGATCCGATATCTTGACATAGAAGAAAAAGAAAAAAGCCGACAACTTTATGAGACAAGTTTTCCGGAAGACTCGGAAGAATTTGTAGATTATTATTACAGTGAAAAATGTGCAGACAACGAGATTTTAGTCATGGAAGATTATGACCGTGTGGTTTCCATGATCCATCTGAATCCGTTCAAGATATCCTGCTATGGTCATGAGGCAGATGTGCACTATATCGTGGCAGTTGCTACAGATGAGGCGTATCGCATGCAGGGGTATATGCGGCAGTTGATGGAGCAGGTGTTCCACGATATGCATCAGGCTGGCGAACCATTTACCTTTTTGACGCCTGCCAACCCGGATTACTACTATTCCTGTGGATTTGAATACTGGGAAAACCAGATTCAGCTGCATCAGGATCAGGATGGGGTTTGGAATGGCAAGCAGCGTATCTGTGCGGCTGTTGAGGGAGACTGTGCCCAATTGGCAGCCTTTTCCAATCAGACCCTGCAAGAACAGTTTGACCTGTATGTGGTCAAGGATGAGGCTTATTACAAGCGCTTGATCAAAGAGCAGGAATGCGATGGCGGTCATGTTCTTGTCATTAAGGAAGCAGTTGCGGACGCAATGGCAGAAGATGAGACGATTTCTTATAATGAAACGATAAACGGAATTTTCTGTCTGAACAGAGGCCTGGGACTCTACATTCGCGAACCTATTTTGTCCCATGCCTGCAGCGAAGAAATACAGGCGAAAATGATGGGAAGAGTTTTGAATATAGAAGCTTTTTGTGGTATGATGAAAAGCAAGGAGCCTATCTCCATGGATGTCCGTATTCGTGATACCATGATTCCGGAAAATGAAGGCTGTTACCACATCGAAATTGATGAATGCGGAGGCAGCGCAAAGCGAATCTATGGATTGGAACCGGAGCGTTCCATGGACATTGCAGAGATAGGACAGTTTTTCTTTGATAAGATGAGAATTTATATCAACGAGGTAGTATAGTTTTGCTGCTGCGTGGATATAGGAAATATAGAACGATTGGAAGTGAGTATTATGATGGATTTAAAAGCGATTGTTTCTAAATTTCAGATTGACGATGTGTTTGTGGAGGCCAGACCATTGGGAAATGGTGCCATTCATGAAACATATGAGATTATCTGCGAAAAGGATCATTATGTTTTACAGGAGATCAACCGTTATGTGTTCAGACATCCGGCAGATGTGATGCACAATGTTTTCCTGGTAACAGACTATCTTCGCGAGGTGATTGCCAAAGAAGGCGGCGATCCAAAGAGAGAAACACTAGAGTTTATCCGTACCCGCGAGGGCTATCCGCTGCTGCAGACGGAGAAAAAGTCATTCTACCGTATGTATCGAATGATTCAGGGCGTTGAGGCAATGGAGCAGATGAAGTCTTTGGAGTGTGCAGAACATGCGGCAGCAGCCTATGGCAAGTTCCAGAAACGTTTGAATGATTTTGACAGCACACAGTTGTCAGAGACCATTTCCAGATATCATGATACCAAGTATCAGTTGAAGCTTCTGATCAATGCAGTGCGGGCAGACGTCTGTGGACGTTCCAGTGAATGTCAGCAGCAGATCATGTTCTGTATGGATCGTTCGGAGCGATTGGGTGTGATTGAAGACGAAATGCGCGCCGGACTGCTTCCAGAGCGTGTTACCCACAACGATACCAAGTGTTCCAACGTGCTGATGGAAAAGGAAACCAAGACAGCGGTTTGTGTCATCGACCTCGATACGGTAATGCCAGGCTCTGCCCTGTATGACTACGGTGATGCAGTTCGTTCCGCAGCCTGCACATGGGTGCCACAGGCCGGTGAAAATATCGAGATGGATATGGCCATGTTTGAGGCTTATACCAAGGGGTATCTGTCCGAGATGAAGGATTATCTCACAGACCGTGAAAAAGAACTGATGGTCTACTCCGTATGGCTGATGGCCATGGAGAGCGGAATTCGCTACCTGGCGGATTATCTCAGCGGCGATATTACATATACCCACTGGGAAAGCGAGACAGCCAACCTGGATAAAGCAATGCAGCAGTTCTATCTGGTGCTTGATATTGAAGATAAGTGGGATGTGCTGGAAGACATCGTAAAAAAATACTTATAAGGTTGACAAATCCCTCTTTTCTGCATAAACTAGTAGAGTTAACAGGTGAAGTTTGCATTGTTCCCATTGCAGACATCTGCCACCGATCATAGAGAAAAAAGCATGGAACGAGAAGAGTACGATATCGACGAGCATCAGAGAGTAGCTGCCATCGGCTGGAAGCAGCTTTGCAAGTGGATTTCGGAAAGTGCGCTCGGGAGCTGACAGGGCGAATAGTTGTGTTTGAATTGACACTGGAGCGATTACAATCGGATAGTGAAAGTCAGAATACAGCTTAGTAGTTTTGTACGGGTCACACACGTTACGTGTCAGAGGGAAAGATATCTGATAGAGATATCTTTAAAAAGAGTGGAACCGCGGATTATTCGTCTCTTGTGAGGCGAGTAGTCCGCTTTGTATTTGAAAGGAAAGTAATATGGGATTTATCGAATATGTAAAAGAAGAAATCCGGGTCATCAAAGAACGAGATCCTGCCATCAAGTCCACGATGGAGGTTTTCTTGTATCCAACATTTAAGGTCATGTTAAGCTACCGAAGAGCCCACAAGCTGTATCAGAAGGGCAAGTTCTTTCGGGCCAGACTGATTTCACAGCGGGCAGCAAGAAGAACCGGCATTGAGATTCATCCGGGCGCCCAGATCGGCAAAGGATTTTTCATTGACCACGGAAGCGGGGTTATCATCGGTGAGACCGCCATTATCGGCGACAACGTGACTCTGTATCAGGGGGTTACCCTGGGTGGTACCGGCAAGGAGACCGGCAAGCGTCATCCGACCTTAGGCAACAATGTTATGGTCAGTGCGGGAGCCAAAATCATCGGTTCTTTCACCGTGGGAGACAATTCCAAAATCGGTGCGGGAGCGGTCGTAATCAAAGAAGTGCCGCCGAACTGTACCGTAGTCGGTGTGCCTGGCCGCATTGTAAAGCGCGATAACGAAAAGATTGATGAGCATCCACAGGACAGCTTAGATCAGGTTGGATTGCCGGATCCGGTTATGGAAGATATCACAACACTGCAGCATGAAAATGCAGCCTTGACCAACAGATTGCTTGATCTGGAGCAGACGGTCAAGATTCTTGTGAAAGAAATTGAGAAGAGTGAATAGACGCACATAATTGAAAATAAAAATATCCTGTCAGCGTTTTCGACTGGATATTATGAGAAAAAACCAGAATGGAGAAGAAACATGAAAATTTATAATACCTTAAGCAAACAAAAAGAAGAGTTTATCCCATTAGAGGAAGGCAAAGTAAAGATGTATGTCTGCGGACCTACTGTTTACAACTATATTCACATTGGTAACGCACGTCCAATGATCGTGTTTGATACCGTGCGCAAATATCTGGAATACAAAGGCTACGACGTAAATTATGTGTCAAACTTTACAGACGTTGATGACAAGATCATCAAAAAAGCCATCGAAGAAGGCACATCCTCTGAAGAAGTGGCACAGCGTTTCATTGAAGAATGCAAAAAAGATATGGCAGACATGAATGTTCGTCCAGCGACCACACATCCATTGGCAACCCAGGAAATCGATGGCATGATCGAAATGATTTCTACTCTTATCGAAAAAGGCTTTGCATATCCTGCAGCAGATGGAACTGTTTACTTCCGCACACGTAAGTTTGCAGAATACGGCAAGCTTTCTCATAAAAACCTGGATGATCTCCAGGCAGGACATCGCGACATCAAGGTTACAGGTGATCTGAAAGAAGATGCATTAGACTTCGTTCTCTGGAAACCAAAAAAAGACGGCGAACCATACTGGGTATCTCCATGGTGTGATGGCCGTCCAGGCTGGCATATTGAATGTTCTGTTATGTCCAAGAAATACCTTGGCGATCAGATTGACATTCATGCAGGCGGTGAAGACCTTGTTTTCCCACATCATGAAAACGAAATCGCACAGAGTGAAGCTGCAAACGGCGTAGAGTTTTCCAAATACTGGATGCACAACGCATTCTTAAATATCGACAACAAGAAAATGTCCAAATCTGCCGGCAACTTCTTTACGGTTCGTGAAATTGGTGCAAAATACGATCTTCAGGTGCTTCGTTTCTTCATGCTCTCTGCACACTACAGAAGTCCATTGAACTTCAGCGCAGATCTGATGGAAGCAGCAAAAAATGGTCTGGAACGTATCGTAACTGCAGCAGAAAACGTAAAACGTCTGGCTGGTATGGCAGCAGGTGAAATGAATGACACAGAAAAAGAACTGTTTGCACAGACCGATGCTTACGTAGAAAAATACGAAGCAGCAATGGACGACGACTTCAATACAGCAGATGCGATTGCCGCTGTATTTGAATACGTAAAATTTGCCAACACAAACGTTTCAGCAGAAAACAGCAAAGCATATCTGGATGCTATCTATGACCGTCTCAAACTGTTATGCGACGTGATGGGTATCATCATTGAAAAAGAAGCGGAAGTGTTAGATGAAGAAATCGAAGCTCTGATCGAAGAACGTCAGGCTGCAAGAAAGAATAAAGACTTCAAGCGCGCAGACGAAATTCGTGACCAGTTGGCAGCAATGGGCATCGTATTAAAAGATACAAGAGAAGGTGTAACATGGAAGAGAGCTTAAGAGAAAGCTTGGAAAACGAGATGGAAAAAAATACTTCCATAAAGATTGATTCTTATATCAGAGCATGTTTTGATATCAAGGATGTGGATATCCGCACGTATTCACCGCTGACTCTGGCATTTATCGGAGACGGCATTTACGACCTGATTATCCGGACCATGATTGTGGGCAGAGGCAATACCAGAGCCAGTCAGCTCCATCAGCACACAAGCCATCTGGTGAAAGCCCATTCACAGTCCGTGATGATCGAATACATGCTTCCTCATATGACTGGGGAAGAAGAAGCAGTTTACAAGCGGGGCAGAAATGCCAAGTCCCCGACCATGGCGAAAAATGCCACCATGGCGGACTATCGCAGAGCCACAGGATTTGAGGCACTGATGGGTTATCTGTATCTGTCCGACCAGTTCGAACGTATCATGGAACTGGTGCAGATTGGATTGGATGGCCTGAAAAAGGAGGAAATATGCGGTTCGAAGAATTAACCATCGAAGGGCGCAATGCGGTATTGGAAGCATTCCGCTCAGGAAAAACCATTGATAAATTATTTGTACTGGATGGCTGTCAGGATGGACCGATCAAAACCATCACAAGAGAAGCCAGAAAGTACGACACCATCATTCAGTATGTGACGAAAGAACGTTTGGATCAGCTTTCCGAAACCAAGAAACACCAGGGCGTTATTGCCAAGGCAGCCGCATACGAATATGCAACGGTGGATGATATTTTAAAGAAAGCAGAAGAAAAGGGAGAACCACCTTTCATTATTCTGTTAGACGGCATCGAAGACCCACATAATCTGGGCGCCATCATCCGTACCGCCAACCTTGCCGGTGCACACGGTGTCATCATTCCAAAACGTCGTGCAGTAGGACTGACAGCCATCGTGGCAAAAACCTCTGCAGGCGCATTAAACTATACACCGGTAGCCAAGGTGACCAATCTGTCTGCCACTATGAAAGAATTGAAAGACAAAGGTCTTTGGTTCGTCTGTGCAGACATGGGTGGTGAAGTGATGTATCGCCAGAACCTGACAGGCCCGATCGGTCTGGTCATCGGCAACGAAGGCGAAGGCGTCAGCAAGTTGGTTCGTGAAAACTGCGATTTCATCACCTCCATCCCAATGCAGGGGGATATTGATTCCCTGAATGCATCGGTAGCGGCGGGTGTGCTGGCATACGAGATCGTGCGCCAGAGATTGAGTCAGAAGTAGGGTTATTGTTCCTCCGCTGGAAAAAAATTGGCTCTTACAAACCTTAAGACGGTTTGCGCGAGGCAATTTTTCTTCCCGCTTCGGAGATGACATTTTTTTGTTGTAGGAGTAGGAAGAATATTGAATAACGAACAATATAACAGTAAAACTGATGAAGAACTAATTGTCCAGCTCCGCGCCGGCGACGACAACGTCATGGACTACCTGATGGAAAAGTACAAGAACCTGGTCCGCATGAAGGCCAACACCATGTTTTTACTGGGCGGTGATACGGATGACCTGATTCAGGAGGGAATGATTGGGCTGTTCAAGGCAGTGCGGGATTTTAAGCCGGACAGGGACAGCAGTTTTGCCACTTTTGCCAGTATCTGTATTACCAGACAGATATACAAGGCGGTGGAAGCAGCATCCCGAAAAAAGCATGGGCCGCTGAATACCTACGTGTCTTTGTCTGTGGAGGATGACACGGAAGGAAATGGGCCGCTGCAGGAGCATCTGAAAGCATCTTCTCTGGACAATCCGGAAAATATGCTGATCAATCAGGAAGAAATGGAGCAGTTTTTAGAAGAACTGAATCGGGTGCTGAGCCCAATGGAGCGACAGGTGCTGCATCTGCATCTGGCAGGGAACAACTATCACCAGATTGCCCAAATACTTGGCAAATCTGAAAAGTCCATTGACAACGCCCTCCAGCGCATGAAGCAAAAGATCAGTAAGCTTCGGGATAAATAACGTTTGATAAGAGCCATATAAGATAATGGCTGATTAAGAGAGAGAATGATTATGATAGGAACAATCGCTAACGTCTGTACGATATGCGCAGGAAGTATCATCGGCAGCGTTTTAAAAAAAGGATTAAAAGAAAAATATCAGAATGCCCTTTTTATTGCCTGTGGACTGGCAGCCTGCGGTGTTGGTATCAATGCAGTGGTCAGCCATATGCCGGACAGTAAGTTTCCGGTACTTTTTATTGTCAGTCTGGCACTGGGAAGTCTGATTGGAACAAAGCTGGATATCGACAATCGCTTCAACCACCTGGTCAATAAGCACTCCAAGTCAGAGACCAATCTGGCCCAGGGGTTGTCTACGGGGATTCTGATTTACTGTATCGGAGCCTTGTCCATTATGGGCCCGGTCATGAGTGCATTATATGGGGATCATACCTTTTTGTTCACCAATGCGACCCTTGATCTGATTACCTCCATGGTGCTTGCATCTACCTATGGATGGGGCATGTTGTTGGCGGCACCGGTACTGTTTTGCTGGCAGGGAGCCATCTATATGATTGCAAAATTCGCCTCCGAGGCATTTATTTCTGACGATTTGATCTGCGAACTTTGTATCGTAGGTGGATTTTTGATTGCAAGCTCCGGGCTGAATATTTTAAATATCAAGAACCTGAAAGTATTAAATATGCTGCCATCTCTGGCAGTGCCAATTGTATTTTTCATCATTCGGGGAATTGTCATGTAGGCTGATGAACAAAAAAAGATGGTACTGCATAGGCTGTGAGTATAGATTCGATACATAGAAACGTGGATACATAGAAAAAGGAGATATCTATGTCTGAAAAAGCAATTTTTAACCGATTAGGGCTGGCTATGTTTGTATATCTGGTTCTCTGGGTAGGACTGCAGCTGGTGTTAGCTACCCTGATTCCGGTCGTTGCACCAAATGCATTGGAGCAGGAATGGCTGTATTGGCTGGTTGTCATGGGTCCAATGTACTTTGTTGCCTTGCCTGTGGCAGTAAAGCTGTTGAAAAAACTGCCCACAAGAAAACTGTACGAACACAAATTGCATAAAGGACATTTTGTGCAGATTTACCTGATGACAGTGGCGCTGATGTTGATTGGAAATATTATTGGCATTATTATCACCACTATTTTGACCAATGTAACAGGTGTGGATTTTGCGGTATCCATTACAGAGTCCATTTTTGAATACAAGCTGATATGGGTGCTCTTGATTACGGTAATCATTGCTCCGATTGTGGAAGAATTTTTATTCCGTAAAGTGCTGATTGACCGACTGATCGTGTTTGGTGATGGCGTGGCAATTGTGGTATCTGCATTGATGTTTGGATTGACACATGGCAATCTAACACAGTTGTTCTATACAACCCTTATCGGTCTGATGTTTGGATTTGTCTATGTAAGAACAGGCAAACTCAAATACAGTGTGGGCCTGCATATGCTGTTCAACTTCCTGGGCGGCTTTGTTCCTGCGGCGTTTATGAAGCGGATGGATATCTTTGAAATGCAGGAAAGTCTGCTTTATGGAGACTTTTCCGTGGTCTTTGAACGAATCGGATCACTGCTTGGGTTTGTCGGATACGAAATGGCAATCTGGGGATGCGGCATTGCCGGTTTTGTCCTTCTGATCATAAATCGTAAAAAATTCCTGTTATATCAGGGAGAACTCCCACTCAGCAGAGGGGAAGTGGCGAAACAATTTTTCACCACGCCATGTATGTGGCTGTGGATCATCGCAACCGTGGCGTTGTTTGTGATCAATGTGGTGGGGATATGATATTGAATTTGTAAACAATATGAGGTTAAATTGACGTAATTTCCGAAAAAATGATTGACATTCATAATATCAAATAGTATTATACTATGGTCGGCATTTTTGCTGGTAAGCTGCTATGGCTCAGTCGGTAGAGCGTCACCTTGGTAAGGTGGAGGTCACGGGTTCGATTCCCGTTAGCAGCTTTTGTATTGCCCCTGATTTTGTCAGGGGTATTTTTTTATGCAATTTGAATAACAAATACGTTTGATAATTTTTTGTGGTATAATGTTTTTGTTATAACAAAGGTTGTTTGATTAAGAAAAAGAGGTTTTCATCATGAACGATTTACAGATTGATTATTTCCTGGCCGCAGCCAGAAACCTAAGCTTTTCCAAAGCCGCACAGGAATTATATGTCAGCCAGCCTGCAGTCAGCCGTCAGATTCAGACACTGGAGGAAGAACTTGCCTGTCCGCTGTTCGTGCGCCAGAATAAGGGGATTGAATTGACTTCAAACGGTGAGATGTTCTACCAATTCTTTGATGAATATCGCGCCCAGTTAAACGACTTGAAGCTTCGTGCACGACTTTCTCTGGAGCAGAAAAGCCGAGTGGTTCATTTTGGGATTCTGACCAACTCCAATATTTCCCACATCATCAATCCAGTACTGGAAGAATTCAACAAAAAGTACAAGGATGTGAAGGTGGAAATCAACAGTTACGAGCCAAGAAAAGCGGTAGAAGCAGTGCAGTCAGGAAAAGAGGATGTAGTTCTGACTATTATGCCAAAGGTCATGGGGGTAGAAGGATTGGCTTCCGAGGTCATCCACAACATTCCCCGGGTGCTTATTTTTAATAAGAAAAAACATGCAGAAAAAACAACTGCATCACCAGCGGCGTTCAAAGACGAAGACTTTCTGACTGTGTCTGACGAAGAATTCGACTTTGTGACAGATCTGATCCGCAGCTTCTGTAAGCCATACGGATTTGTGCCGAAAGTCCAGCTTGTACGAAGCACGGATTCCATGATCCTTGGCGTACAGTGCGGACTTGGGGTGGCGATCTCCGATATCTGGTGCCGGGCGCTGGACAACCCGGACTTTGGATATGTACCACTGGGATCTTCTCATCCGGTTACCATTGTATATAAACAGCAGGCGGATGAAGTGGTGAAAGAGTTTATCCGCATTCTGAAGAAAAATATAGAAAATTAGCAAAAACCTACTGGAAATCTCGCCAGAAAGTGCTATGATAGAAGTTGCGGGAAACCGTTCCTTGTTTTCCCGCATGTTATGTTTTCGCTGGGAAACCAGCGTAGCGGAGGTAAGTTAATAATGGAATTTGAATTAGCACAGGCTGCCGCTGAACGTTTGGGCGTTGGTGTCCGCACCGTTCAGAAGTGGGCCAAGGAAGGTAAGCTTCCAGGCGCCATCAAAGTTGGCAGAGACTGGCAGATTCCAATAGGTGTAACTGGACCAAACGACATGACAGAAGCAGCAACTTATAAAAAATCAAGCTCACTGCGTATGCCAATGCCTTTACTAAACAGTGCATTTCCTGTTGGAGGATGCCGCGCATATATTGATACAATCAAAGACCCGGACGAGCGCAATCTTGCCCTGGGCGAATATTATTTTTTCAGTGGTCACGCAGAGACTGCAGCCAAGATCACAGGTTCTTTTCTAGATCATGAAGATCCTGTGATTCGATATTCGGCAGAATTCATCAACAGTTTTGCCAACCTTTCCTGTAACCATATGCATCTGGCCAATTTTTCCATGGGTTTGATGCTGGAACAGCTGCAAAAGGGCGTGTCTGAAGAAATTAGTCCAGAAGAATTGGCGATGTCAATTTTTGGAGCTTTGTCAGGAAAGATACTGTTTCATCTTCCAGTACCAGAAATTCCTCATGTAGAGGAATATGTGTGTTATCTCCCAGAGGGATATCGCATTCATGCATGTTATTTATTGGCTCACAAGGCGTATCTGGAAAAGGACTACAGCCGTTGCCTTGGAATCGTAGATACTGCACTGGCTATCAGTCGTAATGTATATCCAATTCCGATGATTCACATTCATTTGATGGCAGCAGTTGCCCTGATGAATCTGATGCGTGTGGACGAGGCAAAAGAGCGCTTCAGGAAGGCATGGAAGCTGGCACAGCCAGATCACCTGATTGGAATATTTGTTATGCATCATGGAATGCTGCAGGGCTTGATCGAAGTTCTGTTGAAAAAAGACTATCCGAAAGAATATCAACAGATTGTAGAAAAAGTACAAAGCTTTAGAGTGGGATGGAGCAAAGTACATAGCAAAGATCAGAAAAAGGATGCTCCAGAAAAACTGACAAACACAGAGTTTACCATTGCCATGTTATACAACCGTGGCTGGATGGTAAAAGAGATTGCTGCACATATGGAAATTTCAGACCGCACGGTCAACAATCGAATCCAGGTCATCTACGCAAAACTGGGTATTACAAGTAAAAAAGAACTGGGACAGTTTATGTTACGGTAAATAGAAAAGCATACAGAAAGACTCGTATCATGAAAAAGATGTGATACGGGTCTTGTTTTGTTGAGTTATAAGGACTTATAGGAGATATTTTGCGGTGAAAAGCGGTACATCATTGACGTACCCGTAAAATTGTGTGATAATGTGGATGGAGGTGGCAGTATGTTTAAAGTAAATCCTTATAGACCAGGTGCTGGTTTGATGCCAACATATTTGGCTGGTCGTGATGAAGATATAAAAGAAGTAGAATTATTGTTTGAGGCAATTAAACTGAACATTCCAACCCAATCTATTATTTTTAGTGGACTTAGGGGCGTAGGGAAAACCGTTTTGATTAACCGCTTACAAAAGTGTGCGGAAAGCAAGGGGATTTTTTGTAAGCATATTGAAGTGGAAACAAGAAATGATTTTATTTCCCAGATTGCATCCTGTTCGCAAGCTTTTTTGAGAGAAGTATCTGTAAAAGAAAAAGTTTCTGGTTTGATCCGAAAATCAATCGAAGCAATCAAAACACTGGTTATATCATTTGATCCTGAAGGGAATACATTTTCTATTTCCGTACAGGATCGTGATTTGTATCAGACAAACAATTTGACACAGAGTTTAACCGATGTATTTACATCCATTGGAGAAACTGCATATGAGTCAAATACGCCGATCTGTTTTTTTATTGATGAGATACAGTATATGAAGGCAGAAGAATTAGGTTCATTGATTTCTGCGCTGCATCGTGCAAATCAGTTGGGATATCCAATCATGATCATTGGTGCGGGGCTTCCTAAAATATACAAGATGTTATCGGATGTTAAAAGCTATGCAGAACGATTATTTGTATATAAGGATATCGGGACACTTCCGGCTGATCAGGCGAAAGCTGCAATTGTAGAACCGGCAAAAAAATTTAGTGTTTCCTATACGGATGCAGCAGTGGATTGTATTGTGGAAGTATCAAAGGGATATCCGTTTTTTATACAGCAGTTGTGTAAAATAGTATATCAGAAAGCAAAAACAAACACGATTGATGTAACAGATGTAGAATCTACCATCCCAGAATTTTTCGAAGAACTGGATAATGGTTTCTTTAAGGTGCGATACGAAAGATGTGCAGACAGTGATAAAAAGTTCATATTTGCGATGGTTATGTGTGGGGAGTTACCATGTGCAATATCCAATGTAGCTAAAAATCTAAACAAGTCAGTGACATCCATATCTACAACAAGAGCGCAATTGATCAGCAAAGGTATCATTTATCCGATACGATACAGAGAATTGGATTTTACTGTTCCAGAGTTTAGCGGCTTCATACAGCGATTGGAAGAATATCATCAATGGTGTGAAGAAATGGAGTAAAAATACAGCTCGTTCGTTAAAACGAACGGACTGTTACTTTTGGGGGAATGTCCCCCAAACCCCGAAAAATGGGCAATTTTGGATATGCCGGAGAATAATTACCAAATGGTAATTGCGCACATTTTTTTTGGAATTACTCTATCGAAAAAACCTTGTTAAAAAGTATACTAAGTATGATGATATATTATAATCAACGAAATCTATTCACCGAAAGGGGGCAGTAATCAGTGGAACACAAAAAAAGAAGAATATACCACGTCGATGGGGATTATCTGGAAGTTGTGTACTACTATGACGAAGAAGTCGGACAACACTTCGGAGAGTATCCAGACTTTGAAGAAACACCCCGTTATACGCCGAATGGAAGACCGTGGGTGAACGTAACCATCGTTGGCTGTCCACACGCGGACGAAGATTATGATGACTGCGGCTCCTGCCAATACATGAGGCGCGAGCAGGCAATGGATCTGATAGGTGTCTGTATGAATGATGTCTATCGGAGGAAAGAAAAAGAATATAAGATGGAGGCTTAAGAGTTATGAGAGAGCCAATCATGAAAAAGACGAGAAAAGACACATTGTCGAGGGAAGGAGGACTGTACATGAGCAGTAACAGAAATAGTAAGAAAGGAAAACGCGGATTCAAGAAGTTTTTGACTGGCGTAATCGCAGCGGCATTGGCAGTGGTACTTTGCGTGACAATGATTCCACAGGATGCGTTGGCAGCGACAGCGGATCTTGATACTTCCACAAAGTATTCAGAATCCTTAGGCGATAATGCGTCTACAGAATATGCGGGACGAATCTGGACAGATAAGTCGGTGTATTCGGAAAGTAAGACATTCGCAACTTATGGTGGAGGAAGTGCTACAGTAACACTAGATACTTCGAGTGAAGATTTCTTGGTTGCATTCTCTGCATTGGCAACATCTCAGATGGTTTCTGGAAAGACGCAGGCTCCGCTTGATGTTGTATTTGTAATTGATTTATCCGGTTCTATGAGTAACGAAGATAGTAACATGGATAATGATTACAGCCGTATTTATAATACAATTCAAGCAGTAAATGCATCGATTAATGAACTGATGAGTCTGAATGACTATACACGAATTGGTGTAGTAGGGTTCAACAGTGACTATGAAGTATTACTTCCTTTAGATAGATATTCACAGGTTAATAATAATACACCTTATTTTTCATTAAATACAAATACCGCAAGTAATAATGAAGCAGATCTTTACATAGATGCAGTTAATTCTGCAGGAAACACTATTGATGATGCTACGGATGTATCTGGTGGTACCAATATTCAGATGGGCCTTTATGGTGGTTTGAATATGTTAGCAACAGAAGAAAACCTGTATGCAGATATTAATGGAAGTCAGGTTAAAAGAATCCCAACCGTAATTCTGCTTTCTGATGGATCACCAACATATTCTTCTGACGGATATTATACTGGTGGAGGCAATAACAGACGATATGTAGAAAGTGATTGGTGGGCACCATTAAACAACAATTATGATGGTCCTGGCAGCAGCCCATATTACGGAAATGGTATGAAAGCCCTTATGACAGGTGCTTATATGAAAAATACTGTAGATACACACTATGGTGTAGCAGGTACGGCATACGAAACAACCATTTATACAATTGGTATGGGTATCACAGATCTTCCAAATGAAGAAACACGTCAGACTGGTGGAAATCAGGGTCCAGGCGGAAATCAGGGTGGACAGACTACTGAAACAGTATATACTGGTGAACAGGATCTTGCTTACATTACTCTGAATCCAGAAGACCATTGGAGTGATGATAATGCTATGGCAAAAGCAGTTAGAGATGCGTGGGATCTTTACACTGCTGGCAATAGTCCAACTGTTAAAGTAAATAATGAACATTATTATACATTATCTCATCCAGTAAGTAACGATATTTCTTCAGATGCAGATGCACTGAAGAATCTGGTAGATGAGTATTATCCGGCTGACAAAGCAAATGATGTAACAAGTGTATTTGATGAAATTTTAGCAAATATTATTATCAATGCACCTGAAGTTCCAACAGAACTGAAGGGCGGTTCACCAACAGAAGATGGTTACATTACATATACAGATCCTATTGGTCAGTATATGGAAGTAAAAGATGTAAAGAGCATTATTTATGCTGGTACTCAGTTTACACTTCCTGAAGGATACGAACCTGAGGTTAACGGAAATACTACAACATATGTATTTACTGGTGAAGTACAGAGTTCTGTATATGGTAATCAGAATATTAGTGACATCATTATTACTGTAACAAAAGGTGCAAATGGAAATGAAACGTTAGTTGTTAAAATTCCTGCATCAGTAATTCCAGTAAGGGTAAATACGGTAGAATTGGATGCAGATGGTAATCCTACTTCACATACAAATAACGGAGCATATCCAATCCGTGTTGTATATTCAGTAGGTATGCAGAGTAATATTGTTGAGAATGATGTTGTTCAAATATCAAAACTTTCAGATGAGTATATTTC
Organism: Eubacterium sp.; assembly: GCA_017472565.1. Lineage (GTDB taxonomy): Bacteria > Bacillota > Clostridia > Lachnospirales > Lachnospiraceae > Brotonthovivens. Next base: position 6,509 of record JAFUPY010000028.1, on the reverse strand, counting down.
TGAAAACATGAATGCTGATGGAACTATTAATTTCTACAGTAACTTATATTCTGGAAAAGAAATTACACACATTCATGCAGCAGATGGAACTACACATATAACAACAGTTGGTGATGCAACGGTAGAATTTGAACCATCACATTCCAATCCATTCTACTATATGCAGGAAGATGTTCCTATTTACACAGATCCAGAAGGCACTATTCCGGCAACAGGAACACTGAATAATGATACAACTTATTATTATGTAATGGAATACTACCATGGTTTGAATGTGGATAAAGAAGTTGTTGCACGTACAGGCAAACAGTTGAACTTAACAGATGTCATTGAAAAAGATGGCAAATTGTATCGTGCAAAAGGTTCACCACGTTTGAATCGAATCATGGAATTCGAAGGAACAAAGGTTAATAATGCTACAAATACAGCAAATGACTTTTACCTTCCAACCTTTGTTGACGGAACAGATACAGCAGATGCATATGATGGCAAATATGTAATTTACCTTGGTAACAATGGTGTAGTTAATTATGCGGCAAGCGGAACATTAGAAATTTCTAAATCTGTTGTGATTCCAGATGGTTTAACCGGACCTTCAGACCAGACATTCACATTTACAGTAGACTTTAATGGTGCGACAGGCACATATGACTACGATATTGTAAATGCAAGTGGAACAACAGTTGGTTCAGGAACAATTGCTGATGGTGGCACATTGAAATTAGCAGATGGACAGAAAGCAGTGATTTATAATCTGCCACATAATACTACATATACAGTAACAGAAACAGAAGTTCCTGGGTTTACAGAATATGTTTATGATGATACGACAGATGTAGAAGCTTATGTGGAAGGTCTTAAAGCGGAAGGAACCATTCAAGCTGGCGCAACTGTATCCGAAAGCTTCAAAAATGAGTATGCGGCAACACCTGTAACAGTTACATCAGATATGGGCTTACAGGGTGCAAAGGTACTTGAAGGAAGAGATTGGAATAATACAGATAGCTTTAGATTTATATTAGAATCCAGAAGACTTGATACCCCAATGCCAGAAGCAGTAAGCGGTGTAAGTGAATTACGAGTAATTGAAAATTCACATAGAGCATTGATTGTAACGGTATCTGACCCAGATGCGAAAAAAGATCAGGTTGTAGATTTTGGATTTGGTAATATTACATATACAAAAGAAGGTACTTACGAATATGTAATTTCTGAGTTGGTAGAAAGCGATAAGATTCATGGTGTATCTTATTCTGCAGCAATGTATACAGTAGAAGTTACTGTAACAGATAATGGACAGGGAAAATTAGAAGCATCCCTTGTTATGACAAAAGTACTTGATGATGCGGGTGTGACAATAGATCAGACAGTTGGTATTTTAGGTACAGCACAGGGACCAATGGCAACATTTACAAATGTATTTGATGCAGAAAATGAAGCATGGATTCCAGCAGGAACAAAGGTTTATACAGATGAGTCTGGTGCTAATACAATTGAAACTGGAATGTTCCAGTTTAAAATTGAAGCATTAACAAGTGGTGCGCCAATGCCAGCTGATACAGTAGTTGGTAATGTTGATAGTCAGATTGGTTATGAAGCGATTACGTTTACAAAGGATCATGCTGGTGAAGACAAAGACCATGCAAAAGTATATGAATATAAATTTACAGAAGTGATTCCAACAGGTGCGGTTGAAACATCAACTGGTTCCAATATCTGGTATTATCAGGGAATGTACTATGATGGAAGAAGTTATACTGTAAAAGTTGAAGTATACTTTGAAAATGGCGAAGTTGTTGTTGATGCAACATATCCTTATTATCCATCAGGCGTTAACTTCCCAGATCAGACACCATCTCGAGTAGTATTTGTAAATACATATGATCCTGAACCAACAACAGCTGTTGTTGAGGGTCAGAAGACTCTTAATGGTAGAGAGTGGCTTGCAAATGATAGCTTTACATTTACTTTAACAGGTGCAAATACAAATGCGCAGACAGTACTCAATAATGGTACATTGACAAAAACTGTGTCTGGTGCACAGGCAAGTGATACAGCATCATTCGTATTTGATAGTATTACATTTGATAAACCAGGTACATATGTATTTAATGTAACGGAAACAGCAGGTGCATCTAATGTAGGTATTACATATGATACACATACATCTGTTGTGACGGTAACAGTTACAGATAATAATGGTGTTCTAGCAGCTGATGTTGCTTATTCAGATGGCGAAAAAGCAAAATTTGTAAATACATATACTACAACATTTGATAATAGTACCGCAGTTACTGTTGTTGCTAACAAAGAGTTAAGCGGCAAAGATTTAGTTGCTGGTGAATTCTTTGTTGAAGTAATTCCACAGAATAATGCCCCAATGCGTGCTGTAAATGCAGAGATTCCTGTTTCAGCTAGCGGGGATGCGGTGTTATTAGATAATGTTACTTATACAGCAGCAGGTGTTTATGAATATCTTGTAACTGAACAGATTCCAGATGGAGCATCAGGAAATAAATATCGCGGTACAACATATGACACATCTGTTTATAAGATCGAAGTAACTGTTGTAGACAAAGATAAAGTGGGATTATTAACTGCATCTTGGAAGTTGTATAAACAGACTGAAACTGGTACATGGGAAGAAGTAAGTGAAATTACTTTTAATAATGTTTATACAACCGATCCAGTAGTATACGCAGTTCCAACATTAACAAAAGAACTGATTGGTGGTAGAGCAACAGCTCTTCAGGCAGATGAATTCTCATTCACAATGTCAGTCCTTGAAGGTGATGAAAATAATGTGATTCTTCCATCACCGGTGATTGTAACAAATGATGCAGATGGAAACATTGTGTTTAATGCGGTTACATTTAAAGCACCAGGTACTTATAAGTTACAGATTGCAGAAAACGATAGTGCAGATCCAACTATTACTGAATCAACCAATAAGATTGTAGCAGTATTTAATGTTACAGATAATTTGGATGGTACTTTAAGTATTGAAAGAACAAACTTATCTGGTACCTACACATTTACGAATGTATACAACACAACAGGTTCCTTTACATTGCCTATTTCAAAGACATTTGCTAGACCTACAGGCGATGCATGGTTAGCTACAGATGTATTTGAATTTGAAGTAGTTGTATTGGATCCAGACACACAGGCAGCGATTGAGGCAGGTGCAGTTGTATTCCCATCAGTTCAGAAGGTGACAATTTCAAGCGCTGATAAAGATGCAGATGGTAATTATGTGAAGACATCTCCAACGATTACTATTAATAGTCCGACAGAAGCAGGCAAACCATATAAGTTTGTTGTTCGTGAAATCGATGGAATGATTCCAGGTATCAATTATGATTCTGATTCACATGAAATCGCAGTAACAGCTGTTGATAATCCTAATAAACCAGGTGAACTTATTGTAACTTATACTGTTGACGGAAAAGCGTTAGCAACAGATGAGACTATTAACTTTACAAATACATATGAACCAGATGTAGTTGAATTAAATGGTCATCAGGAACTTCGTGTTATCAAAAACTTTACAGGACGTGTTGATAATGCATGGATTGACAGTGATGAATTTACATTCACACTTGAAAAATATGGCACAACTATCGGTGATGATACTGTAACACTTCCAGAAAATGCATCTGGATTGAAAGTTACAAATGCTAACAAAGCATATGCACATTTTGATAATATTAAGTTTACAAAAGCCGGAACATATCAGTTCAAGATTTCAGAAGTAGATGGTGGAAAAGATTATATTACTTATGATGAATCTCACTATATCGTAACTGTTGAGGTGGTTGATAACACTGCATCTGGAGTACTTGAAATTGACAGTACAAAGCTTACATATGAAAAAGTATCTGGTGGATTACAGACAGACGCGGCTGCCATCGAATTCAACAATGAATACAGTGTTACAGAAAAAGTAGTTGGAATTGAAGTAACAAAAGAATTGATTGGTCGTGCTTGGTCAGAAAATGATGCATTTGAATTTGTATTATCCACAACAGATGCTAATACAGAAGCGGCAATAGAAAATGGTATCATTGTGCTTCCTACAGAAAACTTGGTAATTAAGAATTCTGGAGATACCACAACAGCAACAGGTACAATCGAGATTACATTTAAAGAAGCAGGAACCTATGAGTTCCATGTAAAAGAAGTAAAAGGTGCAGATGACAATATTACGTATGACACTCATACTTCCGACGTTACTGTAACAGTAACAGACGATAAAGTTGGTAATCTGGAAGCTGCTGTTGCAACAACTGTGACAGGTGGCTTAACCTTCACAAATACTTTCACACCAGATCCTATTGATGTACCATTAACAGGTAAGAAAGTATTAGATGGACGTACATTAAATGTTGGTGAATTCCACTTCCGTATTGATGCTATTACTACAGATGCTCCAATGCCAACAGTAAAAGATTATACTGTAAGCAATGCTGCTGATGGAGCTATCGACTTTGGAACAATCCGCTTCACAAAAGAAGGTACTTATAAGTATGAAATCAGTGAAGTACACAGTCCAGTGCCAGGCGTTGAATTTGACGGTGTAGACGTAATTGCAACGGTTCAGATCAATAAAAATGCAGCTGGTGAATTAGTTCCAACAGTGACATATGCAAAAGAAGATGGCAGTGGAACAGAGTTTGTATTTAACAACAAATACACAACAACTTCAACAGATCCAGTTGGAATTTCTGCAAGCAAAGAAGTAATAGCATCAGATGGAAATAGTTTCGCAATGGCAGGCGGTGATTTCTCATTTGAAATCGAACCAGCAGCAACAAATCCAGCAAGCGATCCTATTGATCAGATGATTGTTACAAACAATGCAGAAGGCACTGTATTATTTGATAATGCAGTATACGAAGAACCAGGAACATATGTATACACAATTCATGAAGTAAGTAGCAACCGTGCAGGTATTAGCTTGGATGAAACTGTATACACTGTAACTGTAGTGGTAACAGATGATGCTTCTGTTGCACAGCTTCAGGCAGATGTAACAATTACAGCAGGTGATACAGAAGTATCTGCAATGGAATTCGAAAATGGATATAATCCAACAGAAACAACAGCAATTATTCATGGTTACAAGAACTTACTTGGTGGACATAAAGAACTGAAAGCTGGCGATTTTGAATTCAAGTTAACAGCAGTTGGTAATGCGCCATTACCAGATGATGGTGTGACAGTTGTTTCTAATACAGATACTGGACTCTTCCAGTTTGGTGCAATTACTTATACAGCAGTTACACCAACAGATGCTCCTCATACATATACAATTACTGAAGTAGTGAAAGACGAAAAAGGTATGGCGTATGATTCTAAGTCTTATACAGTAACAGTAGCTGTTACAGACGAAGGTGGAGTATTAAAAGCAACGGTATCTGGCATTACAAATAGTGAAGGAAAACCAATCGTTGTATTCAATAACGAATATATTCCAGGCGCAGAATTTGTAAGTACTATTGGTGGAACAAAAGTATTAGAAGGACGTCAGTTAACAGCAGACGAATTTGAATTTGCGCTTCTTGATAAAGACGGCAAGGAAGTAGCAACAGCGAAAAACGATGCAGAAGGAGCATTTACTTTTGCAAACGTTAAGTTTGAGAAAGCTGGTACATACAACTTCACAATTGTTGAAAAAGACACAGATGCTGTTGGCATCACATACGATATTGAAACCGCATATGGTGTTGAAGTTGTAATCGTAGATGAAGGCGGTCAGTTAGATGCAGCATCTATCACATATCTGAAAAACGGTGCTGAGATTGCGGCGGCTGACGTAAGCTTCACAAACTACTACGCAGCAGAAAATCCAGCAACCATCCAGATCGGCGCAGTTAAGACATTAACAGGCCGTGAACTGAAAGCTGGCGAATTCACATTCCTGCTTACAGGAACAGACGGAACTAAACTGACAGCTACAAATGCAGCAGACGGAACCGTTCTCTTTGATGAAATCACATTCAAAGAAACAGGCAAATACGAATTCGTGATTACCGAAGCAAAAGGTAATGATGCAGACGTAACTTACGACGGAAGCAAGTATACAGTAACAGTAGTTGTAACAGATGACCTGAAAGGCAATCTGGTTGCAGAAATTACAAGTATCACAGAGTCAGTTGCTGGCAAAGATATGGCAGTAAGTGCAGTGACATTTGAAAATGCATACGAAGCTCCAGATCCAGGCACATCACCAAAGACACATGATATGTTCAACATCTTCATGTTGATGGCAGTAATCGTAGTTGCAGGTGCAGGCTTCTGCGGAGCAACTGTATACAGCAGAAGAAGATAATCAGATAGATTGATTCTTCAACACAACAAAATAAGTAAGTGATTTCACATCACTTAGAGGGACGCTCGGCTTCAGCCGGGCGTCCTTAAATTCATAGTTTTTTTATTTGTCACAGCCAAATGCATGTGTTATCATATCTATGGATCATTATATTTCCATTATTAACTAAACAATT
>JAFUPY010000027.1 GCA_017472565.1 Eubacterium sp. | reverse complement strand
GCGGAAAGATAAAGCACCCCCGGTTGTTATAAGGCAACCGGGTTTTGTGTCTACTTTTCTTGATTGCTAAAGTATAACTTATATTCCGGTTTATATGACACCGTTTATTTAAAAACAGCATACTATTTCCGTCGAAAGATGGTAATCGTCAAATCCGACGCCTGCCTATATTTTAAGCGCCGCTTTAATTGCGACGCTTGCTGTAGCAATCAGCCGGCAAACTCTTTGACCACGGCATGAGTGGTTCCAGCAATGATTGTTCTATATTTCCGTTTTTATCTATAAGCTGCGGCAACTCTGTCAGCAAATGTTTCATATAATAATACACATTTAAATTGTTTGCCCGGGCTGTTTCCGTAATGCTGTAGATAATAGCGCTAGCCTGCGCTCCGCGAACTGTATTGATTGTCACCCAGTTTTTACGACCGACAGTGAAATTCCTCAACGCGCGCTCACTTGCCGAATCATCGATTGGAACTTCGCCGTCTGTCAGAAATACTTTTAGATATTCTTCCTGATTAACACTGTATTGCAGCCCTTTTGCTGTCTCTGTTTTGGGAAGCACCGTTCCACCGGCAAGGATTTCTTTTACCCACGTAAAATACGCCTCAATCAATGGTTTGATTGAAGTCTGCCGCTCTTTTAAACGTTCTTCCGGGGAAAGATTCTTTAATGTACCTTCCAAGTCATAGATTGCTCCGATTTGAACCAGAGCTTTGTAAGCAACAGAGGCTTTCACTGCTTCCGGATTCCCTTTTCCCATTGCCTTGATGGCATTGGCATAATGGCGTCTTGCATGCGCAAGGCAGTTGGCATTGATTAATCCCTCCCTTTCACGCGCAAGTTTGTGATACTGTTCCAGGCCATCCGTCATAAGTATTCCATTGAAATCCTTGTAGTACTCCTTTGGATGGTCACTGTGTCTTGTTTTTTGATATTCATACACAATGATTTTAGGAACGGGGCTGAGTTCTCCGGTCAGATGAACCCACATATAGCTTGTGCTTCCTGCCGGTCTGCCATCATGAATCACTTCCACCGTCGTTTCATCACATTGATTGACATGTGCCTGAAGCTGTGTAGATATCATCAAATCATACACCGGGCGGAAATACCGCTCTGCAGACCAGACCGTCCAGTTTGACATGGTCTGTTTGGAAAGGTTAAGTCCATTGGCTTTGAAATCTCTGGACAAACGGTCCAACGGATTACTGTTTACATACTTTGCATTAATGATTGCTGCTTCCAATGACGCAGTCGCAATACTGCCACGGAAGAGAGTTCTCGGATGGTCTCCACGAAGGAATTCATCCTGATGAAGCCCATCTGTTCCGACATATACCTTGATGACATGTTTTTCCGCAATCCATTTGCCCGGTTCAAAACGTAACTGCCAGCAGATTTCATCCGGCATGCTTTTATAGTTACCTTCGCCAAAGGTGGTGATAAGTTTCTTCTCAGAAACATCATGAGGAATGACTTCCTGTGGAAAATTCTTTAAATCTTCCTCGCGCTGACCCTTTTGTTTTGGTTTACGTGGTTTCTTTAATGCAGAATCGACAACCGATTCAATCGCTGGCTCTTTTGCATTTTCATCGTAACAGGCTTCTACCTCATTAAAAAAAGAAAGCTGTCCGGCTATTTCATTCAGTTTTTCCGTGTGGCGGCCGAAACGCTCCTGGTCAGCAAGATGAATCTGCTCCATCAGACGCTCATAATCATGCTCAAGTTTGTCAAGGCGTTCCTGCATCTGATAGATAACAGCATTCTTGGCATCATGATTCATGGTATTCAGTTCTTCTTCCGTAAATTTCTGACACATAGAAACCGCCTTTCTTATAGTCTGATTATAACAGAATTACTCAAATTAAGCCAATTAGGCACTCCCTGGGTTTCGTCATTTTGCCATGCTTTCAGGCATCGATAATCAGGCAGATAAGAGCCGGAAAATATAGGGTTTTCAAAGTTCATTTTTCTTCGTTCTGACACCTATATAGGTGCATATACACTATATGCAGCATTTGGCAGAGTGTCAGCAGCTAACAAAATATATGAGAAAAAACAAGAGGAAAATTTCTCTGTTTTGCACAGTTATCAGTAGATTTTTGCAGGATTAACATCTTTGATTTTGGGATCCAACGGATTTAATCCAAGCATCAGATAGTTGAATTGTTCTTCGGTAAGTTCCGCCGCTTCCTCTGTGGTTCTTGGCCAGGACAGGCGACCATCCTC
>JAFUPY010000026.1 GCA_017472565.1 Eubacterium sp. | reverse complement strand
GCAGCAAAAAGCGTGCATCACGGCTACGTGGGAGGATTGCTGGAACATACCTTGAGCGTAACACAGATGTGTGAGTTCTACGCAGGACAGTATCCAATCTTAAATCGTGACCTACTGCTTTGCGCAGCCATGTTCCACGACGTTGGTAAATTGGAAGAACTGTCTGTGTTCCCGGAAAACGATTACACAGACGAAGGCCAGCTCCTTGGTCATATCATGATTGGAGCAGAGATGGTGGGCGACAAGATTCACCAGATTCCAGACTTCCCAAAACGTCTGGCAATCGAACTGAAACACTGTATTTTGGCTCATCATGGTGAGTTGGAATTTGGTTCACCAAAGAAACCGGCGTTGGCAGAGGCATTGGCATTAAGTTTTGCGGATAATACAGATGCCAAGATTCAGACCATCAAAGAAGCCTTGTCTGCAACACCAGAAAACAGTCTGGAATGGCAGGGGTATAATCGCCTGCTGGAGTCAAATATTCGCAGAACAAGTAAGTAGTAGAGCGGCGAAGACTAACAATGTTCCTCTGAAGACTCTCTTGGAACGTCAGCACTTAGTGAAGCGGAGCTGAACTTAGTACTGTTACGTTTCAAAAGAAGCGAGAGCGGGTCTGAAGAGGAATCACTTGTTACGTCTGAGCTCTTTTAAGTTTAGGGATTAATTATGAAAAAGAATGATGAGTTTAATGTGAAAATAGAAGACATGGCCGTTGGCGGTGAAGGCATCGGTAAGGTGGCCGGTATTGCGCTGTTCATCAAGGATGCGTTGATCGGTGATACGGTTCGTGCCAAAGTCATGAAGATGAAAAAGCAGTATGGCTTTGCCCGTATGATGGAAGTTATTGAACCTTCTCCATGGCGCGTGGAGCCTAAGTGTCAGTTCCACAGACAGTGTGGCGGTTGTCAGATTCAGGCGCTGTCCTATGAAAAACAGTTGGAGTTTAAGCAGAATAAGGTGCTTGGCAATCTGCAGAGAATCGGTGGATTTGATGTTGACAAGCTGCCGGTAGAACCAATTGTGGGAATGGATGATCCATACCATTACCGCAATAAGGCCCAGTTTCCGATTGGCACTGACAAGGAAGGTCACATTGTGACTGGTTTTTATGCAGGGAGAACTCACCAGATCATTCCAAACCGTGACTGCGCTCTCGGGGTATCTGTGAATGAGCAGATACTGGATATTGTCATCGGCATTATGGAAGAAAAAGGAATCACTGCCTATGATGAAGAGACGGGAAAAGGGCTGGTGCGCCATGTGCTGATTCGATATGGTTTTACCACAAAGGAAATCATGGTGTGTATTATCATTAACGGAAAGAAATTGCCGTATGCAGATGTGTTTGTAGAGGCATTGACAAAAATAGAAGGCATGACATCTATCACGCTGAATCACAACTTAAAGCAGACCAATGTGATCATGGGTGATGAGATCACACTGTTGTGGGGACAGGAGTACATCACAGACTATATTGGAGATATCAAGTACCAGATTTCACCACTGTCTTTCTATCAGGTCAATCCGGTTCAGACCAAGAAGTTGTACAGCCTGGCACTGGAATATGCAGACCTAAAAGGGGACGAGACTGTATGGGATCTGTACTGCGGCATCGGAACCATTTCCCTGTTCCTTGCTCAGAAAGCAAAGAAAGTATATGGTGTGGAAATCATTCCACAGGCCATTGAAAACGCGAAAAATAACGCGGTAATCAATGGTATCGAAAATGCAGAATTTTTCGTAGGAAAAGCAGAAGATATTCTGCCAGATTTTTATGAAAAAGAAGCAAAAGCAGGCCGCAAGGCATACGCGGATGTGATTGTGGTTGACCCACCTCGGAAGGGCTGTGACAGCATATTGCTGGATACTATCTTAAAGATGCAGCCAGAGCGAGTGGTGTATGTAAGCTGTGATTCTGCTACATTGGCAAGAGATCTGAAAATTCTTTGTGAAAAGGATTATGAGATTACCAGGGTGAGGGCTGTGGATCAGTTTTGTCATACCACACATACAGAAGCAGTGTGTCTCTTGAGCAACCGAAAACCAGATGCCCGTGTGAAAATTTCTGTGGAAACGGAAGAATTAAAGAAGGTAAAGGAAGAAAAATAGTAAACGGTTATAGCCAACTGGGAGGTGGTAAATCGTGATAAGTTCAAAAACTTCAATTGATATGATAGAGACAGGCAAACGTTTGAGAAAACTTGCTCAAAGAAATGGTTATAGTGTAAAGGATATTCAACAATATCTGGGCTTATCTTGTCCACAACCCGTGTATCGATGGTATAAGGGCGTTATTCTGCCATCAGTAGACAATTTACTGAGACTAAGTGAACTCTATCAAGTTCATATGGAGGAATTGTTGGTTAGAACCGGATATATATTGAGTTACGACGTAGAAAAGATGAAGAATGAGAATTTAGAAAAACGTATCAGAGCATATTCCTTTAAATTGGTGGCATAAGGATTTTGGACTATCCGTCCAATGAAATAATGGAGATTAATGAAACTACGCTTCAGAGTAAGATTTATTTGGTTCGTGGGCAGAAGGTTATGCTGGATGTGGATTTAGCCGAAATTTATGGATATGAAACAAAGAATTTTAACAGGCAGGTAAAGAATAATAAAGCTAAGTTTGAGGGTGAAGATTTCATGTTCCAATTGACAGACGAAGAAGTGGCACAACTTTCAAGGTGCAAAAATTTCACCTTGAACAGAGGAGCTGGTCGTGGTACAAATGTAAAATATAACCCATATGTATTTACGGAACAGGGAATCTACATGCTGATGACGGTTTTGCGTGGTGACTTGGCCATAAAGCAAAGTCGAGCGTTGATTCGAACCTTCAAGCAAATGAAAGATTATATTATTGAGAATCAGGATTTGATTGGTGAACGAGAATATTTACAATTATCGATGCAGATATCCCAAAACATACATACTACTATGGAATTGCGCTCTGACTTAAATGATGTAGAAGATCAGATGGAAGAAGTTATGGACAGTCTTAGCAATGTTATTACTCGCTCCGAATTATCTGAGGTTATGAATGAATTTGGAGAACCACACATTAAGCGAGGATATTTGGTTTTGAATGGAAATCCATTTAAAGCAGATATTGTCTATGATGAGATTTACAGACAAGCAAAGAAGTCTGTTTTTATCGTGGATAATTATATTGGACTGAAAACGCTGGAGAAATTAATCAATATTCAGGATGGGGTGGATATATCTATCTTCAGTGATAACCTTGCAAAAGGTCTAAGAAAAAACACATATATAGATTTCTGTAAAGAATATCCAAATTTGAATATTCAATTGTTTCATTCCGGCGGGATATTTCATGATAGATATATTATCCTGGATTATGGGACAGATGATGAAAAAATATTTTTATGCGGAGCATCTTCGAAAGATGCTGGTGGCAGAATCACATCTATTTTGGAGGATCCCGATAGAAAGAAATATGATTCAATGATAAAGGATTTGCTTAAAAATAATCAACTGGTATTGAAGTGAGCATGTGGTTCGCATTAATAGTTAATATGTAAAGTGTATTGATTGACATTAAAGAGGAAGATACGCTGTATGTCCTTGGTGATGTGATTGACCGGGGACCGTATGGGATGAAGATTCTTCAGGACATGATGATGCGGCCAAACGTGATCCCGATTTTGGGTAATCATGAATATATGGCGTCTATTTCCATACCCTGGCTTTTGAATGAAGTGACGGAGGAAAGTGTGGAAAATATTGATGAGGATACACTGCAGGAGTTTTCCTTGTATGAATATGTAGAAGTTGGGTTGTATTTGTTTGGATACGATGGAAAAATTTTATGTTTAGAAAAAAATAGGGGACAATATGAGAACAGTTACACTAGGTAAAACAGGAATCACCGTGAATAAAAATGGTTTTGGTGCATTGCCGATTCAGCGTATTTCAGAAGAAGAGGCAGTGAAACTTTTACATAAAGCCTATGACCATGGCATCAATTTTTATGATACAGCAAGATTTTACACAGACAGTGAAAAGAAACTGGGAAAAGCTTTTTCAGACAGAAGAGACAGTATTTATATTGCGTCCAAAACAATGGCAGAGACGCCAGAGAAGTTTTGGGAAGATCTGGAAACCACATTATCCAATCTGAAAACGGATTATCTGGATATTTACCAGTTCCATAATCCAGCCTTTTGCCCAAAACCAGGCGATGGCTCTGGTTTGTACGAAGCCATGCTTGAAGCTAAGGAGCAGGGCAAAGTGCGTCATATCGGTATTACCAATCACAGAATCGCTGTGGCAGAAGAAGCTGTGAAATGTGGATTGTATGAAACTTTACAGTACCCATTCAGTTATCTTTCCATAGATCGGGAATTGGCATTGGTAGAGGCATGTAAGGAAGCAAATATTGGATTCCTTGCAATGAAAGGATTGGCAGGTGGCTTGATTAACAATTCCGCAGCAGCCTATGCCTATATGCTGCCTTACCAGCATGTGCTTCCGCTCTGGGGAGTGCAGCGCGAGTGGGAGTTGGACGAATTTCTCTCTTATCAGGAGAATGAACCTGTACTGGAGGGGGAAATCAAAGAAGTTGTTGAGAAGGATTTGAAAGAATTGCAGGATGATTTTTGTCGCGGCTGTGGGTATTGCCAGCCATGCCCGGTTGGTATTGAGATCTTTAACTGTGCAAGAATGTCTCTCATGATTCGTCGTGCACCGTCACAAGCTCAGCTGACAGAAGGAATGCAGGCCAAAATGAAGATGATCGAGAAGTGTCTGCATTGCGGCAAATGCAGTGCAAAATGTCCATATGGGTTGGATACACCAGCGCTGTTGGAGAAAAATTACCAGGACTATCAAGAAATCCTTGCTGGAAAAGCATATTAAGAAATTAGCCATGAAGTTGTAAAAGAAATGAGGAAGCGGATGAAAAAGAAATTAGTACTTGGTTTAGCAGCCGCAATGTGTCTGATTTTATTCGCTGGCTGCAGCGATGCGCCAGCCAACGGAGGCGATACAGGCACAAATAGTAAGCATACAAAGCCGGCTCCTGCCATGGAGAATACGATTTTAAAGGATAAAACGGCCTGGAATGAGAATGACAATCTTTTTGCGGTTCCACTGGATGCGCTGGAAGGTGTGAGCCGTTCCCTGGTGTATCGTTTTGAAAATGATCTGATCCTTACCTATAGTCAGTTTGACACAGAAAAGAAAGAAAATAAGTATCATGTATGTTTGGTGAGTTTGGAATCCGGTGAGGTGCTTGCCGAGCAACAGTTGTTAATGTCTTCGGACGCCGTTGGACAGGTTTTGAACGATGGAATTGCAGTCTATGATGCTGCCACAGGGGCAGTCTGCCTGTTGGATGAAAGTCTGGAGATTGTAAGTGAGCATCAGTTGGATGGGAGAGTATTGTGTCTGGATCCTGCGGGAGAGTTTGCTTATGTGCAGAGTGAAGAGAACGGGCTGGTAGCTGTGGCACTGGATACGATGGAAGAGACCGTTATTGTAAGTGAAGCAAGGGATGCGAAAAGTTACGATGTAAACAGCCAGCAGGCGGCGTTGTCCTATGTGGATACGGATTCTTTGATGACCGTAAGTGGAACATTGGAATTCGGTGGTGAGAATACAAAAACAAGTGCGGCAGCAAATATGGCAGACGGTGTGGATGTTGCAATGACAGAATATCCGCTGTGCAGCGGAGCATTTTCTATGTCTGAAGGAGCTGCGTTGCGCATGAATCTGGATGCAGAACACATTGTGATTGCCAACCTGGAGCTTGAGGGAATTGCCCCAATGGCCATGTATGGATACGATGGCAGCTTTGTATCTAAATGTGATGGGGCAGGACTTACCAATGCGACCATGAGTGATTTGGTGTGGTTTGAGGAATACGATGGTTATTTATTTACGGAAATGACACAAGATGGCAGCAGTCAGCTGTTGTTTTGGGATATTGCTGTGCCAGGTGAAGGGGAAGCGCTTGCCATGGAAGATACCAGCAGTCTGCAGATAGCGATGCCGGAAGATACCGTCTTGTCCAAGGACTTGTATGAGCAGGCAGCACAGATTTCCGAGACGTATGGTGTAGAGATTCTGATTGGAGAACAGTGTATGCAGGAATTTGTCGATCATCGCGCCGATTTGTTGATCTCCGAGGCGGATGTTGCTTTTGCATTGCATACCATTGACCACGTCCTGGGCAGCTATCCGGAAGGATTTTTTAAACAATTGTTACACGATTCCTACTATCAGATAGAAATTCTGGTACTGGGTACATTGGAAAAAGCTTCCAGCACAGACACAGAAATCTATATTTCCGGCGGATTTGTGACAACGGCGTATCCAGGCAAACTGGTGATGGCACTGGATGCAAGACCAGGCGTTCCGGGAGAGGACATCAATAGCATACTGGCGCAGACCATGTTCCATGAATTTTCGCACGTGATTGACAAGCGACTATCCTTTGCTTCTGCATATCGGGAAGATGCGCTGTACACGGACGAGGGATGGACGGCATTGAATCCGGAAGGGTTTGAATATAATTGGAGTTATTATGGTACCTTGGATCCTCAGTATGCAGACTATTTTGTAGATGCCTATGCGTGTACCAATGAAACCGAAGACCGGGCAAGAACCATGGAATATGCCATAGCTGGTGATACCAGCACCTTTGCAGAAAAAGAAGGGCTGATTCAAAAGTTGGAGTATTACAGCCAGGGGATTCGTGACAGTTTTGATACAGCGGGCTGGCCGGCGGAAACTCTTTGGGAAGAGACGTTAAACAATGTAAGATAAGATATAGACAGTAATGGAATAAAAATAAGAAAATCGTCCTGACTCGAGAAAGAGTCGGGACGATTTTTTGTAATGATAGACAGAATCTTTAATCTTCTTTCGTTCGTTCTTTCACAACCTCAACGGCAGACTTTTTCTCCTTTAAGCGCTTGTAAACAAATTCACGGAACAGCGCGTAGAGAACGGAGCATAGTGGAATAAAGATGATCATACCTACGATACCGAACATCTTGGCACCAATGGTTACCGCTACCAGTACCCAGATGGATGGAAGCCCAATGGCAGTTCCCACCACATGTGGGTAGATCAGGTTGCCTTCCAACTGCTGGATAACAATGATCAGGGCAAGGAAAATCAATGCCTGGATTGGATTGACAATTGCAATCAGAGCCATACCGATGGCACATCCGATGAATGCACCAAAGATAGGGATCAGGGAGCACACACCAACGATGACGCTGGCCATCATTGCCAGAGGCAGTCGGAAAATGCTCATGCCGATAAAACAGATTACACCTAAGATGCAGGCTTCCAGACACTGACCGGCGAAGAAGTTGGCAAATGTCTTGTAAGAAAGTCTTACGATGCGGATACCTTCGTTGGCAACCCTGGTCGGGAAGATTGCACGGGCAGCCATGCCAAAGTGGCGTTTTAAGTTTTCCTGCTGCAGCAGCAGATAAATGGAGAATGCAAAGGCGATAACTCCGTTAAAAATGGCACCTGCGACAGAAGAGATCAGGTCCACGCCATAGTTGATGACCATGGTTGGAGCATCTGCAAGCAGTCCGGAGGCCTTTTCTCCCAGTGCAGTCCAGTCAAAGCCAGCACTTGCCAGCCATTCTTCCAGATAAGGAGCTTCCTTGTTAATATCGGCAGCAAATGCTTCGATTTCCTTAATTGCCAGAGGAATCTGAGTAGTAAGCATGGCCACAGTGTCTGCAATCTCAGGAACCACAACCAGCACAATCAGTACAATAATACCGGCTACGATGCCCAGTGTAATCAGATAAGCAATGATACGCTTTAACAGAAACACTTTTTTCTCATGCTTAGGTTTGACTTTTGCCTCTAATTTATGGAACAGTCGTCTTTCAATAAATCGCATTGGAACGTTGAAAATAAATGCAATGGCTGCACCAAGGAAAAATGGAAGGAACAGATTGCCGATCCACTTGATTCCCATTCCAACAGAATCCAGATTCATCAGGACAACTAAAAGGACGATAGCGAATGTTATGATTAATATAATTCGACGGGTCGTTTTTTTGTCTAACTTCATATGTTTCTAAGAACCCCTTTCCTACTATAAATGCGCATAAAAACACATGATAAAATTATCTTAACATTATGGGAAAAAATGTCAACGGAATCGAGAATTTTTTAACTGAATGTTTAGATAATCAAAATAAAGTTTAAAATTTCTTTATTATTATGGTCAAAAATTTAAAAAAAGAAGTTAACAGATAGAAAAAATGATGTTATAATACCATGATAAGTTTTGAAAATGGGTACTTGCGTGCAAAACCACGCATCGGGGCAATGACTGTGCCTCAAGTACAATAATGATAATATTGAACCACCAATTATGAGGAGGATTAGAAATATGGTAGAGTATCGTACCAAAACAATGGGACAGATCAGCGAATCTGATATCGGTTCCAAAGTAAAGATCGCAGGCTGGGTGGAAAACATTCGTGACCACGGCGGCGTTTCTTTCATTGATATGCGTGACATGTATGGCGTTGTACAGGTCGTATTCCAGAACACAGAGCTTTTCACAGGCATCCGTAAGGAAAGTTGTATTTCTGTGGAAGGTGTGATCAGAGAACGTGACGAAGAAACATACAATCCAAAGATTGCAACCGGTACTGTAGAACTGGTTGTGGAAAGTGTGGAAGTATTAGGTAAAGTTTACAGAGACCTTCCTTTTGAAGTTGTGACTTCCAAGGAAATCCGTGAGGACGTTCGTTTAAGATATCGTTACCTTGACCTGAGAAATCAGAAAGTAAAAGACAACATTTTATTCCGTTCCAAGGTAATACGTTTCCTTCGTGACAAGATGGAAGAACTTGGATTTGTTGAAATCCAGACACCAATCCTTTGTGCTTCTTCTCCAGAAGGTGCAAGAGATTATATCGTTCCATCCCGTGTGCATAAAGGAAAGTTCTATGCACTTCCACAGGCACCACAGCAGTACAAACAGTTGCTGATGACAGCTGGATTTGACAAATATTTCCAGATTGCGCCATGCTTCCGTGATGAAGATGCACGTGCAGACCGTTCTCCAGGTGAGTTCTACCAGTTAGACTTTGAGATGGCATTTGCAACACAGGAGGATGTTTTCAAAGTTGGCGAAGAAGTTCTCTCTGCTACATTTGAAAAGTTTGCTCCAGAAGGCAGCGTGATTACACCAGCTCCATTCCCTATCTACAGCTACAAACAGGCAATGTTAGAGTTCGGTACCGATAAGCCTGACCTTCGTAACCCGCTGCGCATCATTGATGTGACAGAGTTCTTCCAGAGATGTACCTTCAAGCCATTCCACGGCAAAACCGTACGTGCGCTGAAAGTACACGCAGAGTTATCCAAAGGCTTCCACGAAAAACTGCTGAAGTTTGCACAGTCCATCGGCATGGGTGGTCTTGGATACTTAAAAGTAAACGAAGACCTGTCCTACAAAGGACCTATCGATAAATTCATTCCAGAGGATATGAAAGCAGAACTCATCGAACTGGCTGGTCTGGTTGCAGATGACACCATCTTCTTTATCGCTGATACAGAAGAAGCTGCGTCCAAATACGCCGGACAGATTCGTACACACCTTGGCGAAGCTTTGGATCTGTTAGAAAAGAATGCATACCGTTTCTGCTACGTAAACGACTTCCCAATGTACGAATACGATGAAGAAGCAAAACAGGTTGGATTTACACACAACCCATTCTCTATGCCACAGGGCGGTCTGGAAGCATTAACAACAAAAAATCCATTAGAACTGCTTGCTTACCAGTACGACATTGTATGTAATGGTGTAGAATTATCCTCCGGTGCGGTTCGTAACCATGACATCGAGATCATGAAGAAGGCATTCGAAATCGCAGGTTATTCCGAAGACGTTCTGAAAGAAAAGTTCGGTGCGTTATACAATGCATTCCAGTTCGGTGCACCACCACATGCTGGTATGGCACCAGGTGTTGACCGTATGATCATGCTTTTGAGAAACGAAGAAAACATCCGTGAAGTTATCGCATTCCCAATGAACAGCTCTGCACAGGATCTGATGTGCGGTGCTCCAAACGAAGTAACCGAAAAACAGCTTCGTGAAGTTCACATCAAAGTAAGAGATTAATAAGAGTTTTGCCTCGTGTATACTCGATATACACGGGGCAATTTTTGTGGAAAACAGAAAATCTTAAATTTTTATAAAAAAAGTGGAGAAATCCCCTTGTTTTGGGATGTGAAAAGAGTATAATCGAGCGTGTTAGATAAGATTTGGTAAGGAGTTGGCAAAGATTCCTTATTATAGTTCGTAATGTTTGAGTCTCTCCAGTTGATGAAAAACTGGTGGAGCAATGAGGGAGAGTTATAAAATGAAAGTGTTTCAGCCAAAGCTTTTTACATGTATGAAAACATACAACAAAAAGCAGTTTGTAAACGATTTGATTGCAGGTATTATTGTTGCGATCATTGCACTGCCACTGTCCATTGCCCTGGCGATTGCCTCCGGTGTTGGACCAGAGAGAGGTATTTTCACAGCTATTATTGCAGGTTTTGTGATTTCTTTTCTTGGCGGCAGTAAGGTAAATATTTCCGGACCGACAGCGGCATTTGCCACGATCGTAGCAGGTATTGTTGTGGAATTTGGTATGTCCGGTCTGATCGTAGCCACCATCATGGCAGGTATTATGCTGGTCATCATGGGTATTTGCCGTCTGGGGGCGCTGATCAAGTTTATTCCATATACCATTACCACGGGTTTTACCGCGGGTATCGCGGTGACTATCGTGATTGGTCAGATTAAGGATTTCCTTGGCCTTACCTATGCAGAAGGTACGGTTGCCATCGAGACCATGGAAAAATTAGAAGCGGTTGGACATTCTATCACTACACTGAATCCACAGGCGCTGGTCGTGGGTATCATTGGTCTTGTGATCTTGTTCGGTTGGCCAAAGATTAATAAAAAGATTCCAAGTTCACTGATCGCTGTTATTGTCGGCATCATTATTGTAAAAGTAGGTGGATTGAATGTAAGCACCATCGGAGATCTGTATGTGATTCCGAGAGGACTTCCAGAACTTTCCATTCCAAATGTAGACTTCAATATGATCAGCAGCCTGCTTCCAAGTGCGTTTACCATCGCGATTCTGGCAGCCATCGAATCACTGCTTTCCTGCGTGGTATCCGATGGTATGGTAGATGCGAAAGAACGTCACAACTCCAATACAGAGTTGATCGCACAGGGTGTTGGTAATATTTTCTCTGGTCTGTTTGGCGGTATTCCTGCGACAGGTGCGATCGCCCGTACAGCAGCCAATGTGAATAACGGTGGACGTACACCGATCGCAGGTATGATCCACGCAGGAATTCTGTTTGTGATCCTGATGTTTTTGATGCCATTTGCAGAATGGATTCCAATGCCGATCATTGCAGCGATTCTGTTCCAGGTAGCTTACAATATGTGTGGCTGGAAAAAGTTCAGACGTATTGTTAAGGACGCGCCAAAGATGGACATTGCCGTATTGCTTGTCACCTTTGCGCTGACGGTAGTATTCGACCTGGTTGTAGCCATTGAAGTGGGTATGATCCTTGCTGTTGTTCTGTTCATGAAACGTATGGCAGACGTAACCCATATCCGTACATGGACCCAGTACGACGAAGCTGCCACAGAAGATGGTGGTCGCTTGAAAAACATTCCGGAAAAAACAGCGGTTTATGAGATTGAGGGACCAATGTTCTTTGCTACCGCAGATAAGATCGACTTCCCAATCCGACCTGGTATGAAGGTCATGATCCTTCGTATGAGAAACGTACCATCTCTGGACGTTTCTGCCATCAGACCACTGCGTGCGATTTATGAAGTGTGCGAAGATGAGGGGGTACATATGCTGATTTCCCATGCAAATGAACAGCCGTTTAGAATGATGGAAAAGGACGGTCTGGTAGATGATATCGGCCGTGATAACTTCCTGGCAAACATCGATGCGGCGCTGGCACGCGCAGAGGAAATTGTGAAAAACAACATTCCATTGGATAAAAACAGACCAAAATCTGGCAAACATAATATCTAGATGGGAGATTGAATAAAGGATGATTTAGAGAGAACTTTTGCATAATAGGTGATATCATCTATGGTGTGAAAGTTCTTTTGGGTTGAATAATAGGAGGAAACGATTATAATGGAAATGTTGATGGAAAACAGGTTTATAGATAGGTTAGATAGGAACATTGAAAACATGAAGATTTTAGTAGTATTTACCGGTGGCACCATCGGCAGTTCTGTGAACCAGGATGGGTATTTTGCACCGGACAAAAGAAAGGCGTATAAGCTTTTAGAACTGTATAAAAGATACCGCGCCAATTCACATGCTGCGATTCCGACACCGGCTGGTGAAGAACCGATGTTTGACACCGCAGAGCCATATACAACGTTAAGCGAAAATCTTGGGATAGAACATCTGGAGATGCTGATTCGCTGTCTGGAGCAGAATCTTGCCAAAGATTATGATGGCATTATTGTGACACATGGTTCTGATACGCTGCAGTACACGGCTGCGGCTCTGGGTTACACCTTTGGGAACGACACCATTCCGATCATGCTGGTGGCAAGCAATTATATCTTAGACGATATGCGCGCCAACGGGCTGGATAATTTTGCTGCTGCGGTTGATTTTATCTGTCAGCAGGCGGGGCGAGGGGTGTTCGTATCCTATAGAAATACAGGGGAACATACCCGCTATCATCGGGGAACAAGACTGCAGGGGCATCCTGCGCACACAGATTATCTTGCAAGTGTTGATAATCTCTTTTATGCCAGCCATCAGTATGGAAAAGTCATTAAAAATCGGGAATACAAAGAGTGTGAGGATGCATTGACATCTCCGGTCATGTCCTGGGATAGCCTGCGCACCAATGTGTTATGGCTGCAGGCACATCCAATGATGACATTTCCAAAGTTGGACGGCAATGTGAAAGCAATTTTGATTAGCAGCTACCATTCCGGAACCATCAATACGGCCAGCAATCGCTGGAATGTATACTTCAGATCCGCGGCAGAAAGCGGCATTCCCGTATTCCTGGTTGGTGCAGCGGACGGTATGTCCTACGAAAGCACCAGGGGCTACAGGGAAAACGGCATTCAGGTATTGCCAAAGATGGCACCGATCGCGGCTTACATGAAGTTATTGATGTGTACGCTGAATGGGCTGGATCTTGAATGCTGCATGTTCAAATCTCTGGGAGGAGATTTACTGTAGCAAGAAATAATAGTTGAAAAAGATTAGGCATATAAAACAGGTAAAAATATGATACATGAGATAACACCATACACATTTAAAAATGAATATAGAAACGTCCGCCCTGCGGCAGATAGTCTGATTTTTGTTTATAAAGATCAAAAGATTCTGCTCAAGGAGTCAGAGGGTGTTGTCTCATATCCAACATTTTCTGAGCTGCCGGAGGCGGTTCGGAAAAAAGGACGTTTTACGTACCTGTTTTCTATCAACAAAATAACGTTTTTCCTTTTGTCAGAGATGCAGGAATTGTGTGAAACGATGTTCGGGTATGGTTATGAAAATAATTATTTTCTTCGCAAAGGCGGACCAAAAGAGCTGATCTATGCGGGCCTGATTGCTATCCAACTGGCAGGCTGGTATCAGGAACATCGTTTTTGCGGCGCATGCGGTGCTAAGTTGGTTCACGATGGCCGAGAGCGAATGATGCGCTGCCCAGTCTGCGGACACAAGGAATATCCCAAGATTTGTCCATGTGTCATCGTTGGAATTACCAACGGAGATAAGATCCTTGTAACAAAATATAGGGGGCGCGCAACCAATTATTATGCATTGGTTGCAGGTTTTGCTGAAGTGGGTGAAGATATTGAGGGCTGCGTCCGTCGAGAAGTCATGGAAGAGACTGGCCTTCGGGTGAAGAATTTAAAGTATTATAAGAGTCAGCCATGGCCATTATCAGAAAGCCTGCTTTTTGGATTTTTCTGTGAGCTAGATGGCAGCGATGAGATCACTTTGGATGAAAATGAACTGTCAATGGCAGCCTGGTTGTCCAGAGAGGAATTAAACGTAACATTTGGAGATTTTGCATTGACCAATGAGATGCTGTATGCGTTTCAGGAAGGTCAGGTTTAAAGATAAAAGAGGTAACCATGGGTTATAACAAGAAACCAGAGAAAAAAACAACTGATAAAAAGTATGTAAAGAAAGACTTTTCTTGCTCTGTAGATAAAAAGTGCGGCGGCTGTCAGTACCTGACCATGAACTATCAGGAACAGTTGAAGATGAAGCAGGCTTCCGTTCGCAAGTTGTTGGAGCCATTTGGAAAGACTGGCGCAATCATCGGTATGGAAGATTCCTTCCACTATCGAAACAAAGTCCATGCGGTATTTGACAGACTTCGGGATGGCACGGTGATTTCCGGTGTCTATCAGGAAGGCACTCACAACGTGGTTCCTGTCACAAGCTGTCTGATTGAGGATGAGAAGTCAGATGCCATTATCAATGATATCCGCGGATTATTAAAATCCTTTAAGATAAAAACTTATGACGAAGATACCGGCTACGGTCTGCTGCGTCATGTGTTGGTTCGTCGCGGTTTTGCCAGCGGACAGATCATGGTTGTATTGGTGCTTGGTTCACCAATCCTGCCATCCAAAAATAATTTTGTAAAAGCGCTTCGAAAATTGCACCCTGAAATCAGCACTGTTGTCATCAATGTCAATGACAAGAAGACCAGTATGGTGCTGGGAGAAAAAGAGTCTGTCATCTATGGAAAAGGTTTTATCGAAGACACTTTATGTGGATGCACCTTTCGCATTTCTCCAAAGTCATTCTATCAGGTGAATCCAGTGCAGACAGAAAAGCTGTATGGCAAGGCCATGGAACTTGCACAGCTTACAGGAAAAGAAAAAGTCATCGACGCATACTGTGGTATTGGAACCATCGGTATGGTAGCGGCAAAGCAGGTCAGGGAAGTCATTGGTGTGGAACTGAACAAAGATGCCGTTCGTGACGCTATCGGCAATGCAAAGCGAAACGACATGAAAAACATCCGTTTTGTTCAGGGCGATGCCACCGAATTCATGATGGCAATGGCAGCCAGAGGAGAAAAGGCAGATGTGGTATTTATGGATCCACCACGAAGCGGCAGTACAGAGGACTTTATGAATGCCGCAGTGAAGCTTGGACCAAGCCGCATTGTATATATTTCCTGCAATCCAGAGACACTTGCGAGGGATCTGAAGTATATTACCAAACGAGGGTATCGGATGAGAGAAGCATATCCGGTTGATATGTTCCCACACTGCGATCATTGCGAAGTGGTTTGTCTTTTGCAAAAGAATAACGTGGAATGCAGGTAAGATGCAAAAAACACCTGCATTTACAAGATAGGAGTTTACAATGAGTTTTATTATCGCACAGGTTCTGGGATTGATTGCCACAGGAACCTCCATGGCTTGTTATCAGTTAAAAAATGAAAAGCACATATTAATCGGACAGTTTTTAACAAACTTACTGATGTCTGTGAACTTTGGCTTGCTTGGTGGTGTGTCTGCGGCATGGGTCTGCATGGTGGCAGCTTTTGCCACGATATTGATGTTTTTAGTCAACAAGAAGGGTGGAGATAAGAAAAAACAGATGAAGAAAATCCTGATTATTGTCTTTTTTGCGATTTTCATCGTTGGCTCTGCCATTACATATAAGAGTTGGCCAGATATCATTGTTTGTATTTGTGCACTGCTGTTTACCCTGTCCATTGCACAGGAGAAGTCAGGAAAGATTCGCAGCATTATGTTCTTTAACTCCAGTTTGTGGATTATTTATGATGTTGTGTTGGGCGCATGGACAAGCATCATACTCCATGGTATGACGCTGGCGTCGATTATCATAGGAATGGTGAGACTGGATCGAAAGAAATAATTTTTGGAAAAAGGCACATACTACTGCAAAAACGAGAGGAGTTTATGATGTGTTATTACACTCGCAGCATCATAGAAAAGCGTATGCAGAATCATTTGAAAGATCAGACAAGCCCTTATCTGTTACAGCATGTGAACAATCCCGTGGACTGGTATCCATGGTGTGAGGAGGCATTTGAAAAGGCAAAACGAGAGGACAAACCGATTTTTCTTAGCATCGGTTACAGTACCTGTCATTGGTGCCATGTAATGGCCCACGAAAGTTTTGAGGACGAAAATGTTGGAAAAATCTTGAATCAGTATTTCGTATCTATCAAGGTGGACAAGGAGGAACGACCTGATCTTGACAGCATTTACATGGCAGTGTGTCAGGCCTTTACCGGAAGCGGTGGATGGCCGACCACGATTTTTCTCACCCCAGAACAGAAACCATTTTTTGCAGGAACCTATTTTCCAAAGGTAGGCAAGTTTGGGCAGCCGGGATTGCTTGACCTGCTTATCACAGTTCACGAAAAATGGCACTCTGACAGAGAATCCCTGCTTGCTTCCGCGGACGTGTTGGTGTCCCACTTGCGAGGGGAGAAAGAGACGGAAGCGGATGGGCATCAGATGGCATCTGAACCAGATAACCGCTTTCCTGCAGATGAAAGAAATGGCTGCAGGAAAAGTGCAGAAACGACTCATCTCAATGAGCAGCTATTGGAGCAGGCGCTGGACTATTTCAAAAAGTCTTTCGATAAAGAACATGGTGGATTTGGTCGTGCACCAAAGTTCCCAATGCCGCACAATCTGCTGTTTTTGATGCAATATTATGAGAAACGGGGCGATAGGGAAGCCCTGGAAATGGCGGAGAAGACTTTGCAGCAGATGTTCAAGGGCGGAATTTTTGACCACATCGGTGGCGGATTCAGCAGATACTCCACAGATGCCAGGTTTTTAGTGCCGCATTTTGAAAAGATGCTCTATGACAATGCGCTGTTGCTTTTGGCATACACAAAGGCCTTTGAGATAACAGAGAACAGTCTGTACAGCGAAGTGTCAGAAAAAACAGCTCACTATATCTTGCGGGAAATGACCTCTGCCGAAGGTGGATTTTACAGTGCCCAGGATGCAGACAGTGAAGGTGTGGAAGGCAAGTATTATGTGTTCAAACCGACGGACACCATTGAAATCTTAGGCGGCGAGATCGGTCAGGAATTCAATATGTATTATGGCATTACCGATGAGGGTAATTTTGAAGGCAAGAGCATTCCAAATTTGTTGCATCAGCATGCGTTAAAACAGGATTTTGAACGTTTTATCCCAATCGTGTACGATTATCGAAGACGACGTTTCGAACTGCATGTGGATGACAAGGTGCTTACTTCCTGGAATGGTCTGATGATTGCTGCTATGTGTCAGGTTTATCGTGTGACCAAGGACAAGACCTATCTGCGTGCGGCTGTCAATGCCCAAGGATTTATTCTTGCCCACCTATGCGAAAAGGATGTGCTGTATGTCAGTCACCGAGAGGGCCGTCGCGGTGGAAAGGGATTTTTAGACGATTATGCATTTGAAATCTTTGCGTTACTGGCATTGTATCAGGCCACCTGGGAAAACACCTATCTGGAAAAAGCCATCCAGTTTTGTGATAAAGTAGTGGCTGATTTTCAGGATGAAAAACAGGGTGGATTTTTCCTGTATGGTAAAGACAATGAGCAGTTAATTTTCCGACCAAAGGAAACCTACGACGGCGCCGTGTTCAGCGGAAACTCCGCCATGGCCTACAACCTGGTGCAGTTGTACTACCTGACAGAACAGGACAAGTACGGAAAGCTGGCAGAAAAACAGCTTCAGTTCATGGCGAAAGAGGCGCATCGTTATCCCGCAGGATATGCTATGTTTTTAGTAGCTCTTTCCGACTATCTGGATCCGCCAAAGAAAATGACGGTGGTTGTAAAGGACAAGGAAGAACTGCCAGACATGCCATGTCGCATTGGGCTTAGCACGATTGTAAGAGTGTTGGAAAATCCAACCAGTCAATATCTGCTGAAAAACGATAAGACCACATTTTATGTGTGTAAGGGTCGCGCTTGTCAGCCGCCGGTAAATGAATTGGAAGAAGAATAAAAAAGAGTAATAAAAAGAAACATCTCTGTCAATGAGAAACATCCCTGTCAATGAGAAATGTCTCCGTCAATGCGGAGATATCTTTGTCAATGGCGGGGCTGTTTTTTTGTGAGGAAATGCAGTTTATGATTAAAATGTGTTTGGCTCAATTGAATTCTATGCTATACTTTTCACAACAAGTTTATCTCGTACTAAGAGGAGGATTTTACTATGAAAGTGATTGGCATGAATGGCAGTCCACGTAAGGACTGGAACTGTGGTAAGGCTTTGGACTTTGCTTTGCAGGGAGCTGCGGCTACGGGAGCGGAAGTCAAAAGATATGATTTGTTTGATCTTAATTTTACAGGATGTAAAAGCTGTTTCGGCTGCAAACGCCTTGGAGGACCATCCTTTTGCAAGTGTGCGCTGCAGGATGATCTGACAGCGGTGCTGGCAGAGATTTTAGACGCAGATGCACTCATTGTTTCTGCACCGATTTATTATGGCGATGTACCTGGTGCAGTTAGAAACTTTTATGAGAGACTTCTTTTCCCTGCCAATCTTTATGATATGAGCAAAACAGGGTACGGCAAGCGGGTCAATGTTGGATTGATTTACACCATGGGTGCTCCAGATCCTGCATTCAATGGAAGTTTGGCAGAAAAAGATAAACAGAAGTTTGAAATGTTTATTGGTGAAACCGAGATTTTGAATATTTTAGATACCTATCAGTTTGATGATTACTCCCAATATGCAAGTGCCATGTTTGATCCGGTGGCGAAAAAGCAAAGACATGAAACCGTATTCCCAGAAGATTGCCAGAAGGCATATGAAATGGGAATGCGACTGGTTGCAAAATAAGAGATGTGCATTACGTGGAGAAGAATTTAAGTGCTGCGCAATACCGCTCGGGCGCAGAGCATGTTTCTAGACGCATTTTTTAATTAATTGTTGATTTGATTTAAAATATATTTGCTATTCGTTTTTACTTGCATGTAAAAAAAGAAAACCAGCATCCTGACATACATATTAAGAAGCTAGTAGGAGAAAAATGTATGTTGAGAAGAAAGAACTAGCATCCTGACATACATTTTAAGAGGCTAGCGAGAGAAAAAAGTATGTTGAGAAGAAAAAACTAGCATCCTGACATACATTTTAAGAAGGTGGCGAGAGAAAAATGTATGTTGAGAGGAAAGAACTAGAGTTCTGACATACATTTTAAGAAGCTAGTAGGAGAAAAAAGTACGCTGAAATTGAAAATTTAGATCTCAGCGTACTTTTTGCATTCAAAGTGATGTGTTGTTGGCTTTCAAGGGGCTTAAATAAACAACGCATTTAAATAAACAACGCATTTAAATAAACAACTCATTTGGCTTTCGCCCTTCAAAGGCGGGAGCCATTTTTTCTGCAGCAGCAGCGACAGCGGCCTTATCCAAGGAACGAGCATCAAATGGGCAGGCTGCGATACAGCGCATACAGGTGATACATTTTTCTGCGATAGTTGTATCTGGTGCATCCTGTGGAATAGCCTCTGTTGGACATTTCTTCACGCAGGCTCTGCACAGTACGCAGTAGTCGTTGGTAATTGGTTTTAATGGGTGCCCTGGATATTCTCGATATGGTCTGTTTCCAGGCACAGTGATGGAATCGCCTGCACATGTGTTTGAAGAACCATCAGCGGAATCATCAGCAGAACCATCAGCAGAATCATCAGCAGAACCATCAGCAGAACCATCAGCATTTGCAGAATCCGCAACACCTATTCCTGCAGCATTTCTCAAAGAATATAGTTTACATAATATCTCGCCGGCAAACGTCTTAAGCTCTGTCTTATCTTCTGCATCTGGACGAAGTGTTGCATATTGCTTAAAAATAGAGTGTTTTGCGTTTGCAGTGATTCCGGCGATGACAGTAAATCCAATTCCTTCCAATACATCTTTCAATTCTAACAAGGTATCATCGTAGTGACGATTGCCGTAGACTACAACAGCCACAGCCTTTGCCTTGTTTGCAGACATTTTTTTAAGTCTTTCAATGACAACATCAGGGACGCGGCCGCCAAAGGAAGGCACACCCACCAGGCAAACATCTTTTGCGGTAAAGTGATAGGAAGCGTAGTCTGTGTCAGGTTTTAACAGATCAATGGTAATTAGTTTACTGCCAGTATCCTCTTTTTGTGCAGTATCTTTAGAAGAATCTTGCGTTAAAGCCGCTTTAAATTCTTCTTCCAAGGTGGTCATTACTTTTTTTACGCCGCCGGTTGGGCTGAAATAAATCGAAAATATACTCATTTTTTTTGCCTCTTTCTATAAGTTGTGGTATGATTAATTATTAACATGGATAACTGGGCTCAGATGCGCAAGCATTATGAATAATACTCATAAATAATCTTGCAAAAAGATGCCGGTTGAATATAAACATAATTATAATTTATATAGATGAAGGATGCAATATACATGACGATTCGAAAAACAGTAATGGAAGACTTACACCGTGTGCAGGAAATCTATGCGAGTGCCAGAGAGTACATGGCCAAAACAGGTAATCCTACCCAGTGGGGAACTCACAAGCCACCACTGGATCGTGTGATGCAGGATATTGGCGAGGGAAAAAGCTACGTCTGTGTGAAGGATGGAGAGATTGTTGGCGTGTTTTACTTTGCTGTGGAAGCAGATGAAACCTATCAGGTCATTTATGATGGAGATTGGCTGAATGATGAACCTTATGGTGTGATTCACCGAGTTGCGGTGGCCAATCAGGAAAAAGGCGTTGGCAGCTTTTGCGTGCAGTGGCTATGGGAACGCTACAAGAATCTTAGGATTGATACCCATGAAAATAACATTGCCATGAAAAAGATGCTGGAGAAAAATGGATTTTCCTATTGTGGGAAGATTACCACATTGGACGGTACCGAACGCATGGCGTTTCAGAAGATTTGCTAGAAAAAGCTTGTCGAAATGACCTGCGTAAAATGTGTGCGGTGAGGAGTACCGCAAGGGAGACAGTGTAAGCAGGTAGCGAAAAACACGGAAAGAAGAGGTCAAACATGGAACTTTCATATATGGAAATCAGAGAACAGATTTGTGATGTTTGTTATAAAATGTGGATGCGTGGCATTGTTGCAGCCAACGATGGAAACGTGTCAGTGAAGTTAGAAGATGGTACCATCATGTGTACACCAACCGGAATGAGCAAAAGTATGGTGAAGCCACATATGCTGGTGCGCATGGATATGGACGGTAATATGGTAGAGGCAGACGGCTATCGCCCATCTTCCGAGATGAAGATGCATCTGCGCTGCTACAAGGAACGCCCGGATATTGGTGCGGTTGTGCATGCCCATCCACCGGTGGCGACTTCCTTTTCTGCAGCCAACATGGCGTTGGATGACTACTGCATTACAGAAAATATCGTCAATCTTGGCGCAGTACCAGTGGCTCCGCTGGCCATGCCTTCCACACAGGAAGTGCCGGATTCGGTAGCGCCACTGTTGGAAAATCATGATGCGATGCTTTTGGCTCATCATGGGGCATTGACCGTTGGTGTGGATCTGCTGTCTGCTTACTACAAGATGGAGACTGTAGAACAGTACGCCCAGACCATGCTGAATCTTAGAATTCTTGGTCAGGCAAACGACATTGCGCGCGACAAAATCGATGATCTGATCAATCTTCGTGCCGTATACGGATTAAAAGGCCGCCATCCTGGCTATGTGAAGTATAACCAGTCAGAAGACCAGAAGTAAGACAAGTGCTATCATTATGAAATAGTGAAACATAGCATGTTTAGACTACAACATTCACTTAAAAAGCAGCAACGAGGATTAATATGCAGGAAGCAAATAAACACACAGCCACCGATCTGGCAAAACAGATCATGACCTATGCCAGAGACCAGATGATGGTGCATCTGCGGTTCTTGGACCGGGCACTGTTTCGGCTGCCTATGGTCGCCAGCGAAAAGACCGGGTCATTCGGTGTGGACAGTGAAAAAATCTATTACAGCGTGGAATATGTACTCCGTGCTTTTAAAAAAGAGAAAAACTACTGTACAAGAGCGTTTCTCCATATGGTATTGCACTGTATTTTTAGCCATCCGTTTCAATATGAAAAGATGGACAACGTCTGCTGGGATCTGGCCTGTGACATGGCCGTGGAACAGGCGATCATGGGTCTGAATCTAAAGGACACCCAGCTGGATGCAGATAAACAGATGAAAAAAGTGTTAGAGGAGCTTCGGCCAAAAGTGTCCATGCTGACCGCGGAAAAGATCTATCGCTTCCTGATGGATAATCCAGAGGAAGCAGACCAGTATCTGGTGTTTGCAGATCTGTTTGAGCGTGATGAGCATATGCACTGGATTCCAATCAAAGAAGTGGATGCCAAGGAGCGTCACGGAGATCAGTACACCAAGAATACCCGAACCGCCATGATTGGCTGTCATGAGGCAGACACTGGTGAGGAAGGCGAGCAGGAGGAAATCGACGAAGCACTGGTGGGACAGACACAGGGAGACTGGCAGGATGTGAGCCAGCATGCCAAAACGGATCTGGAGACATTTTCCAGAGAGCAGGGCTTTGGCGCGGGAGACTTGCTTTTGAATCTGAAAGAAAGTCTTCGTGAAAAATACGATTACGGCGAGTTCTTGAAAAAGTTTGCAGTTATGGGTGAGGAGATGCATATCAACGATGATGAGTTTGATTACATCTATTACACCTACGGCATGAAGCTGTATGAAAACATGCCGCTGGTAGAGCCGTTGGAATATCGGGAGAGCAAGCGTATTCGGGAGTTTGTCATCGCCATCGACACCTCAGGCTCTTGCCAGGGAACGACCGTGGAGCGATTCCTTCGCAAGACCTATAATATTTTAAAAAGTAGCGAAAGCTTTTTTGAACGGGTAAATATTCACATTATTCAGTGTGATTCCAAAATACAGCACGATGTGAAAATCACAAACGACGAAGAGTTCGAGGCTTACATGCAGGATGTGGAACTGTCCGGTTTTGGCGGCACAGACTTTAGACCAGTGTTCGAGCATGTGGATGGCCTGATCAAGCGTCACGAGTTTCAGGATCTGAAAGGCCTGATCTATTTCACCGACGGTCACGGCACATTTCCGGAGAGAATGCCGGATTACCAGACCGCATTTGTATTTATCGAGGAAGGATTTTCTATTCCGGAGGTTCCGGTTTGGGCCATCCGACTGGTGTTACAGGAGGAAGATATTTAATGAATATTAGAGAAGCAAAAGAGCAAATCAAAAAGGCAGTCAGCATCTACCTGATGAAGGACGAATTCGGCGCATACCGTATCCCGGTGGAACGTCAGCGTCCGGTGTTTCTGCTTGGTGCACCGGGGATTGGTAAAACTGCAGTCATGGAGCAGGTGGCGCAGGAACTGGACATCGCCCTGGTGTCCTATTCCATGACACACCACACCCGTCAGAGTGCCCTGGGACTGCCATTTATCAGTCATAAAAAGTATCAGGGCAAGGAGTTTGACGTTTCTGAATACACCATGTCAGAAATCGTGGCTTCTGTTTACGAGACCATGGAACAGACTGGAAAAAAAGAAGGTATCCTTTTTCTGGATGAGATCAACTGTGTGTCCGAAACACTGGCGCCATCCATGCTCCAGTTTTTACAGTACAAAACCTTTGGCAAGCATCAGATCCCACAGGGCTGGGTGGTTGCCACCGCAGGTAACCCGCCACAGTTTAACCGTTCCGTTCGTGAGTTCGATATCGTAACCATGGATCGTATGAAGGTGCTTGAAGTTGAGGCAGACTATGAGACATGGCGTGGTTATGGTGTGAATAAAGGCATCCATAGTGCGATTTTGACCTATCTGGACATTAAGAAAAATGACTTTTATGTCATTGAAAATACCGTGGATGGCAAGGCCTATGTAACTGCCCGCGGCTGGGAAGACTTATCAGAATCTTTATACCTGTACGAAGAACTGGGGTATGAAGTGGATGAAACACTGGTAGGACAGTACCTGCGAAATCGCCGTATTTCCAGAGAGTTTGCTTCCTACTATGATCTGTATCAGAAGTACAAAAAGGACTATCGTGTCCATCAGATTTTATCCGGTGAGGCGGACAGAGAAGTGCGTAACCGGGCGAAAAATGCAAGCTTCGATGAGAGACTTTCCCTTATGGGATTGCTTCTGGAAGCCCTGCAGATCGATATCCGCAAAAATGTGGAGACCGAGCATGGCATGAAGCTGCTCCTTGGCGTGTTAAAAGAAGTGAAAGAAGAATTATGTAAACCAGAAGTCGCAGAAGTGCAGCAGATTATGGAGATTCTGCTGGCAAAAGAAGAAGCTGCCAAACTTACCATGCAGCAGCAGGAACAGGCCAATGCCCTTTCTCCAGTGGACCGCAAGGCGTACCAGTTGATTATCTGGACACTGCAGCAGGATGCCAAGGCAATCCGCATGCATGATATCACAACAGGGGAAGCCGCCTTTGGGCTGATCAAGTCCCGCTTCGATGCAAACATCGGCGTGATGAAGAAAGAAGCAGAGGATATTAAGAACAAGCTTTCCAACCTGTTTGCATTTGTGGAAAAAATCTTTGGAGACGGCAACGAAATGCTGATTCTGGTAACTGACTTGACGGTCAACTACAACAGTGCCAAGTTCATCAGCCAAAAAGGTTGTAAAGAATACTTTAAATACAATAAAAAGTTCCAGTTGTACGAACGTCAGCAGGAGATTTTAAGTGTTCTGGATAAGATCGACTTAGATCAGCTGGAACTGAATTAAAAAGGGATATGTTAGCAACATTTTATGTAAGGAACACTGTAAATAAGAGGAAAACCTATGAAAGAAACTGCTGATTTTCTGTATGAGATTACAGAGGATGCCGCAACCATAATTAAATATACCGGTGCACATCAGCAGATTTGCATCCCGGAGGCAATCGATGGTTATCCGGTCCGCGTTATCGGCCCGGAGGCCTTTGCGGAAAACGGTGGGGAACTGGAATCTGTCATTGTTCCATCCAGTGTGAAGGAAATCGGTGACGGAGCTTTTAAGTTTTGCTTAGGATTGACGGAGCTTACCATTTCGGAAGGATTGGAAGTTCTTGGAACAGATGTGGTACTGGTGACACCGATCAGCGAATTGCATCTGCCCTCCACCGTTCATACCATCCGACAGCCCCATGAGCTGGGAGGGTTAAAGCTAAATATTTCCCCGGACAATCCATACTATTATTCGGATGGCTATGGATTGTACCAAAAACATCCGGAAGGAAATACCCTGTTGGCGGTGGATCTGCGTGGAGAGCGGAAGGAATATCGTATTCCGCAAGGGACACGTATTATCGGACAGGGGGCATTCTGCGGAGAAGAAACCATTGAGGAAGTCTGGTGTCCGACCTCCCTTCGCGTCATTGAAGAGGAAGCCTTTGAAAGCTGTCGGAAGCTAAAGTGCGTTCATTTTAATGAGGAACTGGAAGCGATAGGAACCAATGCCTTTTCCTACTGCGCGCTGACAGGTGATATTGAGATGCCGTCGGCACTTCAGGAATTGGGTGAGACCGTATTTACCAACACCTTTGACTGGGATCGGTATGAAGATGCGCTCAACACCATCACCATAACAAAAGAGAATCCACATTTTTACACAGACAGAGATGGCTTTTACCGGGTGTTGGAAGATGGCAGTCTGGAACTGGTTCGCTATTTTGGAAAAAACAATCTGTGGCGGATTCCGGACAGAGTCAGCCGTATCGGTGCCCACGCCTTTCGCAGAGCCCAGGTAAAGGAAGTGATCGTTCCGGTAACGGTAAAGCAGGTGGGAGAGCGGGCGTTTTGGGAGAATCCAAACCTGCTTGCATTGCATATCGAACAGGATAAGACCTGCATTTATATCCCGCGGACACCGGTGTACCGCAAGGACGAAGTGACCGGTCTTTTGCACAGAGGAGAGGAATTATATCGTTATGATTATCAGGGATATGATGCCCTTTGGAGTACCTATCTGTATGTGGAAGACCAGGCAGGCATGGCAAGCTTTCGATTAAAATATCCCCATGAGCTAAGCCAGGAGCGGGAAGCGTTTTACCGTGGTTGGCTGCATGAGCATCTGACAGAAGTGATGGAAGACGTGGCACTTCGGGAGGACAGAGGCCGACTGGCAGAATTGACAGAGATTGATTACTTCAATGGGGAAAATATGGATGATGCCATTGAGGTATTGAACCGCCATCAGAAAACCGAATTGTTAGGATTTTTGATGGAATATAAGGAAAATTATCTGGAAGTGGAAGAGTTCGACTTTTCCCTTTAAAAAGTTGACATTGTATTAAATGATAACATTATAAGATAAAATCTTTTAGAAAGAGGCAGCATATGACGAAAAAACAGCGTGCGCTTGAAATCATAGAACGTTTGAAAAAGGAATATCCGGACGCAGACTGCAGCCTGGAGTATGACCAGGCCTGGAAACTGCTTGTCAGTGTGCGCCTGGCAGCTCAGTGTACGGATGCCAGAGTGAATGTGGTGGTGGAAAAATTATACGAAAAGTTTCCAGATGTGGATGCCCTGGCCTCTGCCACACCAGAAGCCATTGAAGCGATTGTAAAGCCATGTGGGCTGGGCAAAAGCAAGGCAAGAGACATCAACGCCTGCATGAAGATCATTCGTGATGAATACAATGGTCAGGTACCGGATGATTTTGACGCCCTGTTAAAGCTTCCTGGAGTTGGCCGAAAAAGTGCCAATCTGATCATGGGAGATGTGTTTGGCAAGCCTGCCATTGTAACAGACACTCACTGTATCCGGCTGGTGAATCGCTTTGGACTGGTGGATGGTATCAAGGAGCCAAAAAAAGTGGAAATGGCGCTGTGGAAGATCATTCCCCCGGAGGAAGGTAATGATTTTTGTCACCGTCTGGTGCTTCATGGACGTGATGTCTGCACCGCAAGGACAAAGCCATATTGTGACCGCTGCTGTCTGGCTGATGTGTGTAAAAAAGTCGGCGTATAGAAAAAGAGATTGCATGATAAAAAGATAAGACAGACCAAACGGTTGCGATATAGTAAGAAACTGTAAAAGAAAGGCCTTTTTTCTGTAGAAATTACAGGAGAAAGGCTTATTTTATACTTTTTTAACTTGTTTGCCTTATCTATCGGTAGTAGAATGAATTGATTGGGAACAATCGAATCAAAAATCTTCGATTGAAAATAGATATTGTATCTATACGGATCCCCGTTTTAAGAAAGCGTTTTTGGAAGGAGCTGTTTTATGGCGAAGTTTAGTGTAAAACGTCCGTTTACCGTGTTTGTTGCAGTTGTAGTGGTGTTATTGCTTGGTGTTGTCAGCTTTATGCGAATGACAACAGACCTGCTGCCACAGTTTAATATTCCCTATGTAATGGTTATTACCACCTATCCAGGTGCATCTCCGGAAAAAGTGGAAAGTACCGTTACCGAACCCCTGGAAGCACAGCTTGGTAAGCAAAATGGTGTAAAAAATGTTATGAGTACCTCTTCGGAAAATGTGAGTATGATTACTCTTGAATACGAAGAAGATACCAACATGGACAGTGCGTTGGTCAAAATGGCTTCCGCCATTGATCTGGTTGCCTTGCCAGATGAGGCCGGAACACCGATGACCATGGAAATGTCCATGGATATGATGGCTACCATGTATGTCAGTGTTGCTTACGAGGGCATGGACATTTACGAACTGACGGACTTTGTGCAGGATGTGGTAACCCCTGAGATGGAACGTCAGAATGGCGTAGCCAGCGTTGAGGAAATGGGTGCGGTCAACAAGTCAGTAGAGATTCGTCTGTTGGAAGATGAAGTTGACGCATTAAATGATAAGTTGGCTGCGCAGGTCAACAGTAAGCTTGCGGAAACAAAGGCAGAGCTGGACAAGGCTCAGGCAGAGTTGGATAAAGCAAAAGGTCAGATCGCAGACTCTAAAGATGCACTGAATGAGCAGCAGACGGCCACTTCCACCGAATTGGCAGAAGCAAGCAAGCTGGTAGACCAGGCATTGGCGACCCAGGCAGCTTATCAGGCGAATTTAACGACTTTGCAGGCAAGCAAGCAGGCATTGGAGATGGAGTACGCAGCTTATGAGGAAGTGCTGAACCAGTTT
>JAFUPY010000025.1 GCA_017472565.1 Eubacterium sp. | reverse complement strand
ATTGGGCTAATGCAGGAGAATACAGACATAAAGTCTTCTCTTCTCCAATACTGAGCAGCCGCAGATACCAGGAAGTTGGAAGACGCTCCCATAAATACAGCCAGAATGATGATAGAAACAACTACCATGCTGGCACTGTTTGTCAGACCAAGCGCACCACTGATTACCATAAGTACACAGGATAATACAACTGCTTTCTTTGTACCAATTGCGGTGTCGATCAGACCGATAACGAAGGAACCGATAATGCCGAAGATCATTACCATGAACATTACGCCGCCGAAGCCGCCGAATTTATCCATCTCAGCACCAAAGCTTCCAATAACAACACTTGTCTGGTGCATCATACCAACAGCAGCCATCAGCATTAAGCCACAAGGTACGGACATGAGCCAAAAATCTCGTGTGCTCAATGTTTTTCCTGTTGACCATAAAGAATTCTTCTTATTTTCGATATCTCTAAGCATCATTTCTTTTGCAACTTCTGGAGTCATACTCTTATCGTTGTCACGATATGCGCCTAACTGTTCTGGATAGTCTCTGATTAAGAAAATACCAATAATTAAACCGATTAAGATCACAATCCAGAATGGCAGGAATGCGTGGAACACGTCAGGTGCGCCGTTTTTGAATAACAACTTCGCGAAAAGTCCCTGCATACCATTACAGATAGGGAATGCTAATGTTGCGATACCCATGAATGTACCTTTTTTGGTTGGGAACCACTGTCCTACTAACAGATTAACTAAGTTTAAGGACCAAGTTAATCCACACACAATCACAAGGAAATATGCTGCTAACCATAATCCCAGCATAGAAGGTGGAACTACCATCATTAAGAACGCGCAAACAACCGCAATTGCACCTGCAACGCATCCCAGTGTTCTAACACTCTTAATCTTTGCTACAAACTTGGACATAATCAGCTGAATAATCAGTACGATAACTACGCCCGCTGTATAAAGACCAGAAATAAGAGCCGCACCTCCGTACATATCAGCCAAGAAGTTCAGCGGCCATCCTGCGAATGTAGTCTGTGCCACATACGCGATAAACTGATAGATTAATAAAATCCATCCAAATACACCAAAGTTCATACTTTTTAATGTGTTCATAAATTACCTCCTCTTTCTCCCTTTTGTACCTGTAAACCTCATATCTATGTGCCTTAACCCACAAGCACTTTTGATACTCTAATTATAAAATATTTATAAACTAACTAGTTACACAAAAGTAACCATATTGATACAACAAAAACGTTGTATCTAATACTTCATATAGGTGCGCGCCGTCTCAAACATCGCATGAAGATTTTCTGGTTTTGCTACATCAAGACTGGTATCTGCATTCAGGAAGAAGCCACCACCTGGTGCCAACAAATCAATGGATGCTTTTACCTTTTTGATAACGTCTTCTGGTGTACCATACTGAAGCAACGTGCCATCGATACCGCCAGAGATACAGATCTTACCTGCAAATAGTTCTTTTGCTTTCTGCATATCACAGTTGATTAACGTAACAATACATTTGCCTGCCGGCAATTCATTTGCAAGAATATCCAACTTGCTGTCCATCTTGTCTTCTATATAAATATGTGGGATACCGCCACACGCAACGACTGCTTCCACACAAGCTTTCAAACCTGGCCAATAGAAGGTCTGCCACTGTTCTCTGCTCATGAACATATCAAATCCATTATGCAGGAAGAATGTATAAGTTTTGCAGAATGGCTGTGTTGCGAAAGTATGTTTGATGCTTCTTACCTGCTGCTTTGTACTTGTTTCAAGCGCTGCCAACAATTCCTCTGGACACTCAAGCATATCCATGGTTGTATTTAAGAAACCTCTTAAAGTATCGTTGAACAAATCGAATGGAGCGAATCCTGAC
The DNA here is from genome assembly GCA_017472565.1 of Eubacterium sp. Taxonomy (GTDB): domain Bacteria; phylum Bacillota; class Clostridia; order Lachnospirales; family Lachnospiraceae; genus Brotonthovivens. Next base: position 25,455 of record JAFUPY010000025.1, on the reverse strand, counting down.
ATATCGTTGGCACTTGGCCATCCCATGCCAGCTAACATACCGCAGATTTTTCCACCTGCCTGTGCTGTATCGAGCATGATCGCACCTGCTTTTGACATAGCATCAAACGCCTGCTTTACTGGTGGCATTGCTGCTGGAATCATTCCATAAAGGGCTCCCTGCCAAATAGCATTGGAAAAGTCTAACATTTCCAATCCGTTTAACGCAGCATGATGACGTGGTAACACTTTACGCAGGAAAAATCCTGTTGGGTCTTCTGCGTATTCCAAATATTCATCAGCAGACATATATCCATCTTCTCTGTCCACTACCTGAAAGCTGGCATTTGGATCTGTTAAATGTTTGCCTGGATATCTGATATACTGGCAATCTAACACTTCTAATGGACCAGTAGGAAACATGGACTGTGGTCCATAACAAAGATCAGGCTGAAACTCCTGATGATAGCGAACAAAAGAAGATTCGCAAGCTCCATAATTCAACATGGTATCCTGTACCGTTGTCTCTCCATAGAGACGAATTGGCAACTGAGAAATCAGTGGTGCCGCAAGAACCTTATCTGTTCTTCTACACGCCACTGTGTCTTCGTATAATTTTGCTCTTTCAAAAAATATTGGTGGCAACTGTGGTGCGCCATTATGTTCCATAGTTTTCTCCTCCTTGATGTATACCCTTTTTCATTTCGACACAATATTTTGTCATAGCTCGATTATATCGATTTCGGGTTGCTGAGCGGGTGTAATAATTTACACTTTTGTATTCAATCTGTATAGACTTTTACGCTTGATAGATTTACAATATTTGTTAAGAAACACAACAAGGAGGAAAACGAAAAATGACGATAACACTGGGAATTTTCTTGACCTATCTGGAAGATATGTGTCCTGTGTACAATGAGAAGGTCTTGCCAACAAGAGTTGTAAATGGATTGTTGTTTTTTACACCAAAGTCCTTCTATTCCGAAAAAAATGCAATCTATATGTGTCCATATCATCGTATAACAGAAGAACGTTTGCAGTCGGAGGACTATATTGTTTTTACCATTCTCCCGCAAAACGAAATCCCTGATATGCAAAAAAATGTCATCTATTTTCCAAGCCATATCAGTTTTATGGAAATCGCAAATAGATATCACCATTTAATGAATCAGTTTACCAGTTGGGATAAAACTGCCCACCAATTGCTGCTGGAAGGATGCTCCTTTGATGAATACATCAATCACGGAACACGTATCATTCCTTATCCCATTCAGTTTTTTGATCCAAGCTTGAATGTTACCGCTATGAGTATACCGGAAGTGGATGTTCCATCCGAATTCTACGATTCCGCTGAGATTGGATATGCACCACCTGATGTTTTCTCCAAGATACAGCATTCCAATATTCTGGCTCAGTTGCAGCGTTCCTCCAAAGCGATTGTAAAACCTTCCATCACCAAGAAGGAAGACTTCGTTATCTATCGCTGCCACAAAACACAGAACAATGTGATTGGATATACCCTTGTTTACTGTGGCACAACCAAACCAGATCAGGGACTGGTGGATATCTGCGAGTTGTTTTTTACAAACCTGGATTTGTATTACCTATCAACCCAAAAGGCTCAGCAGACCTCTGCAAACATGTACGGATATTTTCTGTCTGCTCTAATGAGTTCTCATAAAGGGAAAGGGGAAAAATGGATATCCGATCGGGCGAAAAGTGTACAGATTCCTACAACTAGCAATTTTCAATTAGTCAAGATGCACTTTGACGAGAATACGGATGCTGCCAAATATGTTTGCAATCTTCTACACCGCTACTTTCCTCATCTGTACGCATTTTTGTTTGAAGGAGAACTTTTCCTTTTGCTGTTTTCTAAAAATTTAACAGCGGATAAACCTGCATTCGATACAACCTTAAAACAAATTGACGAAATACTAGATAAATATCCGTATCGTTACTACATCAGCAATCCATTCACTTATCTTTCTGACATCTACTATGCAAGGAAGCAGTGTAATGAAATGCAGGAAATCACTTCGTCAAAACAGATTTCTTATGGAAAGCATATGCATTATCTGGACTTTATTTTTTATCATTGCTTCCACTATTTGGAACGGGATTATGATCTTGATTTTCTGGTTTGGCCACAATACAAAAAAATCTGCCAATACGACGCTGAATACAATACGAATTATGCGCAGACACTAAAAGAATTTTTAAAGAACAACGGAAGTTTAAAAGAAACTGCAGATGCCCTTGGTATGCATCGTAATTCCATTGACAAACGAATCAAAAAGATAGAATCCTTATTTGATATTAACCTATCCAACCTTCAATCTATGATCTTACTTCACTGGTCTATCGCCTTGGCAGAATATAAAAAGTAAGAATGCTCCGACAGCAAGCCGCCGGAGCATCTCTTTAGGTAGTTGCGCGTACACAAGGAACGCTGTATTTTTATTTTACTCCAAAATCCAGCTACATAAATGTAGCTGCCGTAGCAAAGCTACTCTCTGATTTTGTCGTTGACACGCCAGGTGAAAACAAATGCCTGCCGTGCAGTCGCTTGTTTTCCTGCTGTCGTGTCATATTGTACGAACTTATTTGATTGGGTCTTTTCCAAATTCTGCATATACTTCTGGCAGAATGCTTGCAAGGTGGGAATATTCTTCCACATTGTGGATTGCAAGACCCATTGGTGCTACTTCTGGAATCTGTACATGTTCTGGTTTTACGCACATTGGAATACCCTTGTTCCAACGATAACCCATCCAGAATCTTGTACGGAATTCTACGCCGTCTTCTGTTTCACGGCAGAAGTGCATCATAATAACTGGAGCTTTGTTAAGGGCACCAGATTTGCCACAGTGATCGGATACGATACCGTAACCACCAAATACGGTCTGTTTGGAAGCTGCTAATTTTTCAGCATCAAGTCCCATATCTTCATGATTCAAGAAATGAATCAGGATATCCTGTGGACCTGCACCGATATCTTCTACTACAAAGTGCACAACGCCCTGGGATTTTTTAGCTAATGGAACGTCTGGGTTTGTGATCCAGTCTCTGTCTACATCTGCTACTGCAATAGATGTATGGCAGAATGGGTTCCAGATTCTATAACGAATCTGTTCTAATGCATGCCATGCCATCCACCACTGCATCATTTCCATCGTTACGCCTGGAAACTTGTTGTTAACTGCTACATAACCACAGCCATTTGGAAGTACACAGTAACCCGTTTCACATTCCATGTAGCCTGGTTCATACATTTTATCCAGCTGGTCTGGATAAAGGGCTTTTGCTGGATCCATTGGACCCTGTAATAACTGTCCTAATGCTTCCATGTTTGGTGGAGCCAGCTGTTCTTTATAATATTTTGCGATTGGACTATTCTTTTCCGCTTCTGTCAAAGGAATTAATACTTTTTCAGGTCTCATCTATTTTTACCTCCTATACTGAATCTATTTTTCTGGCTGATATTTGTATCTTTCGATTGGAACAGGAATTTTGTCTGTTGTTAATTCACCATTTTCACCCTTCTTAAGAGTTACCCAGTACAGCTCATCGCCGTGTTCTGGATAGTCTTCACGAAGGAACCAACCACGAGATTCTTTTCTTTCCAAAGATGCTGTAAAGAACATCTCTGCAACAAGTAACATAGATTCCATTTCCAGACAACCAAAGGAGTTGTGTGGGTCATCTGCTTTTAATGTATGTAATTCGCCCTGAAGTTCTTTGATTCTTGCTAACGCTGCTTTCAGACGATCTTCGCTTCTGAATAAGCTGTTGCCCAGTGGCTGCATTACTTTGTGAAGTTCTGGTAAGAATTCCATAACACTTACAGTACCACCCTGTTTTCCAAGACCATTGAAGTGTGCATCAATAGCATCGATATCTGCCTGGTTGATGGCACCAAATTCCAGATTCATGGATGCAGCGCCTGCTTTTTCACCAGCGATACGACCAGAGTAAAGTGCATTTGCAAGGCCTGAACCACGAACCATACATGGAGATGTTGTTGCACCATGGTATGCACCACCTGTATGGGAAGCATCACCTGCTGCGTACAGACCTGGTACAGATGTCTGGAAATCTCTTTCTACATACAGACCACCTGTTTCCCCAACAAGACCTGGAATACATTCATGATGTGTTGCCTGTGAAAATGCGTTGAAGAATAAGTTGTTCCAGAAATCATCTGCGAATGGCCTATCAAAGTATGCAGAAGAACCACAGCACTGCATTAAGAATGGCATCAGTGGATTTTCTGGCATACGGTATGTAAGAGGGCCATTACCAGCTTTAACCTGTTTGTAGTATTCAGCGATAGAGTACGCATCTACGTCTGAATGCTGAACAGTTGCGTATTTTGCACAAACATTTTCATTTTTATTGTTGTAAAGAGCATATTCTACACCCATGCTGGATTCGAAGTTTTCTTCGGATGTCCAGTTGTAGAAGGATCCCATTTCCACGTTACGGAACTTAGCACCTGCCATATAAGCAGCGCGAAGACCTTCGCCACGGCCACCAGCCCACATAGGCATGATACGGTAGTTACAGCATCCTGTACAAAGAACTGCTGTCTTACACTGATATACGGACTGGCTGCCGTCGTCGATGTTGTATCCCACTGCGCCAGAGATTCTGTCGCCGTCCTTTAAGAATCCAACGATACCTGTACGGTCGATGAATTTAACGCCAAGTTTTGCAGCATATGCACGAACAGTTACCAGGTAGTCAAGATCGATGGCAATCAGTGTCCATGGAAAATCGTCTTTGTTATCAAATGTTAATTTGCCATATTCATCCTTACCTGTAATCTGTGCACGCCATTTTAAGTAGCGGTAATTACCATTCTGGTCTTTGGAAATCTTTTTGCCGCCTGTCCATCTGTCAAGCATATCCACACCAGCGTCAAGCCCGCTTGCGTAGTCTAATAAAAATTCCTGGTCATTTAAGTAATCGCCATTGTATTTTGTGTGGTATTCTACGTAACGTTCTGGGTCAACACCAGCCATAGCGTCCATGATACCAGCACCACGATTTGCTTTTCCTGCATAACCAGTTGTATATTTTTCAACAATAAGTACATCTAAATCTGGGTTCTGTTCTTTTGCGCAGATGGCTGCTGCCAAACCTGCAAGACTTCCGCCGATTACTAACATATCTGTTTTAATCATCTTCTCCACCTCCTACATGTCGCAAATATGATCTTTAGGGAATACGTAAGCGTCATAATCTGGTTCCATTTTGATTGCGCCTCTTGGACAGCAAAGTTCACAGAAACCACACTGTACACATTCTTCTGGATATTTTGCTACTGGTTTATTGGTTTCATTATCCCATTTGATAATGTCGATGAAGCATGCTTTAAAACAGAGTTTGCATCCTACGCACAAATCTTTGTTAATGATAATTCTGTTTACGGATTTATTTCTCATGATAATCTGTTCCTCCTTTAACTAGAACTCAAATGCAGGAATCTTCGCTAAGATTTCTTTTGCGCCTGCGATTGCATCGTCAATGATAGCTGCTGCTGGCTTGATTTCTGTAATCAGAGCTGTAATCTGACCAACCATAACAGCGCCGTCTTCCATATCCCCTTCCATCATCGCTTTCTTTAAAGAACTTTCTGCCACAGGACGAAGGATTTCTGCTGCCGCTGCTTTTGTATTTTCCGCTTCAATCTTAATCAGTTCGTTAGCAAGTTTATTCTTAATCTGACGGCAAGGTTCGTCTGTAGAGTAACCTGTGATTACAGTAGACATATCACCTGCTGCGATAACAACCTGTTTTACATTTGGATGAACCAGTGTCTCTTCTGCTACCATGAAAGCACTACCAAGTTCGAATCCTTCTGCACCCATAGCGATAGCAGCTGCAATACCGCGACCATCTGCAATACCACCACTTGCTACTACAGGAATGTCTAATAAATCAACTGCCTGTGGTACAAGTACGGTTGTAGCTTCAAATGTAACGTGTCCGCCACCTTCCCAGCCTTTTACGATTATTACGTCAACGCCTGCATCTGCAGCGATTTTTGCATCTGCGATATGGGATGCTTTTACGATAATCTTACATCCAGCTTCATGCCAGATATCAAAATATTTTTTGCAGAGTGCACTGTCTAATCCGTCGATGGTGTCAGCGTACACGACTGGTGGTTTTACATCTGTGATGATAGATGTAATGTGATCCAGATTCTGTGGAATCATAATGGTGTTAATACCGAATGGTTTGTCAGTCATGCTTCTTGTTGCTGCGATCTGCTCACGGATAAATGGTTCTGGAGCAAAGCCAACACCAAGGACACCAAGACCGCCTGCGTTGGAAACGGCTGCTACCAATGGTGCAGTAGAAATCCATGCCATTGGACCCTGGATGACTGGTTTTTCAATTCCTAAAATTTCACATACTCTGTTCAAATTGATTACCTCCTTTTCGAAAAACCCTTTTTTGATAGTTTATTTCTTCGTTTTAAGGACCGTTTGTTGTCCTGTTGTTCTAAAGTCTAGGGGAAATCGTATGCAGAAACATTTGTATTACTGACAAATTGAGAATTTATTTCAGAATATTTTTTGTAGGAATTTACAATAACCATGCCGGCGTGATATGCTACACTAAAGGCAACTTATAATTTGTAACAATCTACAAAAAGGATAATTTTGCTATGAACATTACATTAGAAATGATTATGACCAGTTTTCATAGGAAAAACAGCCCATATTTTGATGCTGTTTTTCCAGAATTCATTGCTCATGAGTTTCCGAAGCAACTTCATAAGGTAAGAAATATACCGCTTTCAGGCATTCATCTTTTGCCAAAACAGACAAAAAATTGCGCAGAAGGATTCTTGTATATTACCGATAAATATGAGCCAAAAAGATTTCAGGAAATTTCTGAGACAATTCCTGTTATATGTTTTTCCAAGACAAATGGGATAACCATTGACACTTCTGACACACAGCATGTGGTTCTCGCAGACATTGACATGGATTTTTCTGCTATTTTTAATGATCTGCAGGAATGCTATCGAGAATTTGTCGACTGGGGCAAAAAACTGGATTTCGCCGTATTTGGAGACGCAAGTTTTCAAGAGCTGTTAGATATAGCAGAGACAATGTTGGACGCATTGGTGTTGATTTACGACCCTGCACTAAAGCTATTGGCCTATACAAAGAAATACGAAAACTTAGATAACAAGCTGTTTCAGAAGGTTCGCAAAAACGGTTACATGGATGCGGACATGATCAAACGCTTTGAAGCAGAACATGTATTTGAGGAATTGAATGAATCCAATAGGTATTTGGGCAGTGCTGACGATTATCGAGAACACAACGACAACGTAAGAACCATCAATATTAACAACGAATTGGCGGTGTATTGCGTATTGCTCTACACCAACAAACAGGCACCAACTTATACCGATGCTTTGTATCAGGTCCTGTGCGATACCATTTATCATTTGCTCAGCAAACAGCACTCTACGTTTAAAAAAGACCGCTCTGTTACCGACTATTTTTTAATGGATCTTTTGGACAATCCGGATACACCGGTGGAGCAGATTAAGGAACGCCTGTATTATAATGATCTGGATTACGAAGGCAATTATGTATTGATGACCATTCACTCTGACATTCAGAAAAAGTCCTCAGAAAAATATTTTATTCAGATCCTGCGCAATAACCTGATCAACTGCCGTGTATTTTCCTACAAACAAAATGTGGTCATTCTCTATCACTTGCCACAGTCCGAACTCAAAAAATACAAAAAACAGATCAGACAACGTTTGCAGCCGATCTTGGAAAATACCATCAACAACAATCTGTTAATATTTTCCAGCCGACCATTTTCGAATATTGGACAATTCGCTGCTGCGTATGCTCAAGCAGAGAGTATTCCTGCCATCTTTGAAACCTATGCTGTAGAAGATACACTGGATCCTGTAAAAAAAGAATGGGATTCATCCGCTCTGATTACAGACAGGTCAGGCAACGGATATTATTTTTACGAAGACTATAGCCTGTCAGATTTGTTCCTAAAGAATGCTGCACAAAATCCAATTTACAACTATTGTGTACCATTTTTATTAGAGCTGACGAAACAGGATACGAAGAAATCCCGTCAGTTACTGGAAATTCTGTATGAATATCTGAAGAACGACAGGAAACTGACAATTGTCGCTGAAAAGCTGGATATGCACCGCAACAATGTGCTGTATCATGTACAGCAGATTTCGGAAAATTATGATGTGGATTTGGAGGATTATGAGACCAGATTGAAGCTGTTGTTGAGCTTTGAGTTGTTGAAGCTGGTGAAGTAAAAAACGGGAGTACCATATCGATGTGGTACTCCCATTTATATCATTACATATTCAGATCATTTTCAATTGTAGAAATCGGTGCAATCTGATATTTTTCAACCAGGAAATTTAGCACATTGGTTGACACAAAGGCTGGCAATGTAGGGCCAAGACGAATATTTTTAACACCCAAATACAGGAGTGTAAGTAAGATACATACGGCCTTCTGTTCATACCAGGACAGGATCATAGAAAGCGGCAATTCATTTACTGTGCAGCCAAACGCCTCTGCCAACGCGACTGCTACTTTAATCGCACTATAGGCATCATTACACTGCCCCATATCCATGATGCGAGGCAATCCACCGATAGTACCCAGATCAAGGTCATTAAAACGATATTTTCCGCAGGCAAGAGTAAGCACTATGCTGTCCTCTGGTGTATTTTTCACCAGTTCTGTGTAGTAATTACGTCCAGGTCTTGCCCCATCACAACCTCCGATCAAATAGAAATGTTTGATCTGTCCGGCTTTTACAGCTTCGATCACCTTGTCTGCCACAGAAAGCACTGTACCATGACCAAATCCTGTCATCACTTTTTCACCGCCATTGATGCCTGTTCGAATCTGTTCTTCTTCATATCCGCCCAGTTCCAGCGCTTTCGCAATTACCGGTGTAAAGTCTTTATCTTCTCCGATGTGCACCATTTCCGGGTAAGCCACCACTTCCGTGGTAAAAACTCTGTCTGCATAGCTGGCTTTCGGCGGCATAAGACAGTTTGTTGTGAAAAGAATTGGTGCTGGAAGGTTGTCAAATTCCTTCTGCTGGTTCTGCCATGCCGTTCCGAAGTTCCCCTTCAAATGCTTATATTTTTTCAGTTCTGGATATCCATGGGCAGGCAGCATTTCGCCATGTGTATAAATGTTGATTCCCTTGCCCTGCGTCTGTTCCAAAAGCTGTTTTAAGTCAAATAGATCGTGACCGGAAATAACAATGAATGGTCCCTTCTCCACTTTCAGTGAAACCTCCACTGGAACTGGCGTTCCGTAAGTCTCTGTGTTGGCCTGATCCAGCAATTCCATGCAGACCAGATTGACCTCACCAACTTCCATAACGATTGGAAGCAATTCCTCCATTCCCCAGTTATCCATACCGATTGCAGCAAGCGCTTTATAGAAAAATGTATTCACTCTTTCTGATTCATATCCCAAAACGGCCGCATGATATGCGTAGGCTGCCACACCACGAATACCAAATAAAATCAATGACTTCAGCGAGCGGATATCTTCCTCTGCATTCCAAAGAGCATTCATGTCATAATCCTTACTCTTTTCACATGCAGATCCATAACTGCTGCCATTAGAAACCAGTCTGTTTCTTTCATCCTGTACCCGGCTCTTGAGTCTGGACAAACTCTGGTTGTCGAAATTCACATTTGTAATGGTAGCAAACAACGCTTCTTTCACAAGCTTATGTGTATCAGCATTGCCAAGCTCCTCATTTCCAGCATACGCCCTCGCAAGGCCAATCAGTGCTCCTGTCAATTCATCCTGAAGTTTTGCTGTGTCTGCTGTTTTTCCACAAACGCCGGCATTCCCTGTACATCCGATACACCTTGCAGTCTGTTCGCATTGAAAACAAAACATCTTCTTATCCATAGAAAGTTCCTCCTAAATACCACTTAAATATTCAACAAAAATTGTTTTTGTGAGTTTAGTTTAGCAATAGAGCTTCTGGATGTATGTTGAATTTTCAACAATATATATTTTGCTAAAAATTGCTACTGGAGCTGTATTATCATCTTTTTTTCTCTTTTGTTTTGTATCGTTTGAAGTTGTATGCATGTTAGTTAAAAAGTACCCAGAATGTTTTGATACTCCGGGTACTTTTTATGGTGAACTCACCATTAATATTTTGAAAAGGGACGTTATTTAATCACAGGTAACTGTACATAAGATGGGTATGATTTGCCTGTATAAATCGTATTTTCTGCTCCAGCACTGTAGTTATCGAATAAATCAATCAACTCACCATGCTCGTTATTCGCCATAACAACAAATGCCAGCTTCCAGCCCTTTTTAATTTTGGCCGTCATTGGAAGAAATTCCACCTGCGCTTCTACTACTTCGCCAGGCACAAGCGGCTGATAATCTTCCTTCAAGTGTGTGTGATATGGACGATATTCTGTGGTTTTTTCTTCGTCCAATTTTCTGTGAGAAATCTTCAGACCGCCTTTAGCCAATGGAGTCATTGGGTTTAAATCCATAACATATGGCACTCTTTCATTCTCTTCGTCAAGCGCATAGAGATATGTAAGCACTTTCATGTCTTTGCTTGTGCTGGATACGAACAGATTTGCCATCGGATATCCTGCAAGCACCAGATCTTCTTCTAATGGGTCTGTTACAAAAACAATTTCATTCTCTCCGTCTGCCGGATAAGAAACTTTGCCATCTGCCTGCGGTTCTGCACTAATACACTGCATTGCTGTCATATCACCAAATGCATTGAGATATAGCTTTCTATATTCTGTTCCAGCAATCGGCCATTCTCTTTCATCCTGCCAATAATAGCCACCATTTCCTGTACGGATCATCATATGGACAGGGTCTTTTTCCATAATGTCATTCTTCTGATCCTTTAACCAGTAATCAAAGAATGCTTTATGGCGCGCCAATACATGTTTTCCATACATCCAGTGATGCACACCAACCTCTGACATAATATCCAAAATCTTCTGACCATATGGCGTTGTAGAGTTGATGAATATCTCACTGGTTCCTCTTGTATGAATATATGCCTGTTCTAAAGAAATACATGTGTAATAAGGAATATTGATAGTCTTTGGATCGTTTCGCATCATTACTTTTGATTCCGGATTGAAGATTTCAGGATCATCAAATTCGATGGTTTTCGGATATTCCGCCAAGTCGATTCCCTTAAATTCTCCTGCACAACACTTTGGTGTAAATCCGAACTTGTTCATCATTCCGCCAAAGAAACTATAATCTCTGTATGGATCCATATCACCACAAAGTGGAATACAGGCTTTCAAATGTGGTGGTTGTAAGGACATTGCGTTGAATCCATTCATGGCATAGAAGGATCCACCATAGATACCAACGTTTCCATTGGACCATTCCTGTGTACCCGCCCACTCGATGGCATCGTAGTAATCGTTTGCCTCTGGTCGCCCAAACTGAAGATACTCACCTGGCGTATTGCCCAGTCCCCGAGAGTCCACTGTCATTACAACATACCCATCTGGCACCCAATCCATTGTGTTTGCGCGTTCAAATCGTTCACTGATGTGTGTTACATATGGATTGAATACAGAACCTTTTGGCGGCAATCCTGGAATATCAGGAGACGGATCTCCATGAGCCAAAGAAGCAATGTGGAAACTGATATAGTCTGTTTCTTTGTGAAGACCACGGAAATAATTATCCTCCAACTGAGCATGCAGTTCTCGTTCTTCGTCATTTGTTTCCTTACCTACCCAGAATGCTTTGCCGTATCCACCAAAACTGATGATAACCGGATATCTGCCTTCCTTTTCTGGCATGTAAATGTCTGCTAAAACATATGCCCCATCTCTGGTTGGCACTTTTACATCTGTCTTTTTTACAATGCCACATATTGCTCGTCTTAAATGATTTCTTGCTGCCGCTGGTGAAACCAGTTTACTGCCAAGCACACTCATCAACTCAGCAATGACAGGATCATTTGTAAAACTATCTTCCGGCTGATTCAAATACACTTTTTTTCTGAAATCATAACAAGCGTTTCGAATCTCATCTGTGATTATAATCTTTTCTTCCACATTGCAAGCAGGATTCAGGCTGAGAAGCAGTCGAGCCATATTGGTAATTTTACGGTTCATAAGCTTATCTACATTTCCTGTTACTTCAATGGAAAGATCTGCAGGTGTGAGTTTTTCTTCTGCAGGAGCAGAACCCAATACGATTCCACCAACCGAAAAGGTTACTGTTTCACCTTCCAGATATGCGAACTCACTTTTTTCATTTGTGCGACCACACTGTGATTGTGTCTCATAATCCAAGCCTTGGATTGGTGAAATTTTAAAAATACCTGTTAAAACCAATTTCATTCCTCCTTATTCTTTACCAATACATTTATCTTTTACGGCAAATGCGCAAATGATAGAAATGCAGGAAAGAATACCTAATACGATATAAATATATTTAAATCCAAGATTTCCATTTGCTTCTCCTACAATAGCAAGAACCATTGGGATTAACAATAAGGAAATTGTACGGATTGCCACTACAAATGGTACTACAAATCTGTTAACAGATGCAAAGTCATATCGACCAAACAACTGAATTACTAATGATGGCATCAAATTACCCATGCCACCGTGCATGCAGGAAAGAAAAATAACGGATGCAACAGAAATACCAACACTTACCCTGCCGCTTCCAAGTGCGGATACAAACATCAACAAGGTCCAAAGGACAGCATAAACTACAACTGTTTTCTTTGTTCCTACTCTCTGGTCAATCAAGCCCCATAAGAAGGATGTTGGAATACCTACAATGGATGCAATTGTCAGCCACATGATGGCCATGTTCTGATCGATACCTACGTACATAAGTCTTGGAACCAGCTGAGCCATTGTTCCTACAAGTCCCATGAACATCAAACCAAAAATAATTACAATTGCCCAGAACTGTTTTGTTATCATTAAGCGTCCAAATGTAAATTCCGATTTGTATTCGTTCATCAAACGAAGGTTTTCCTCCATTTCTTCTTTGCTTACAGGTTCATTATCAGGATATGCCCCTGCTTCTTCCGGATTTCCTTTTACAAAGAAAATGAGAATTACTGCCAAAATCACTAATATAATTGCCCATACAATGAATGGTGTTTTAAATCCAAAATGGTTCATCAAATACTGGAAAATACCTACGGAAATCGCACTGTCAATCGGCATACCCATTGTTGACCATCCCAAAGCAATCCCTTTTTTCTTAGGAAACCAGTTGTTCATTAACTGCTGTGTTGGAACTAAGTTCAAAGTATTTGCAAGTGCGGATAAAAGTGTTGCTGCTACTGCATAACTTACTAATGTATGGCAATTACCATATGTAACCCAGTTAATTGCAAGTAAGATTAAAAGAATAATTGTAGGCCATTTCACGCCTTTTTTCTTAACAGCGCTACCAAAAATAATTACAATTGGTACACTGACAAAACCGCCCACTGCTGCCCAGATTAAAAGGGAACTGCTTGTAACTCCACCAATAATCGCAGCATGCCCCATGGTGGTAACATTTAAAGTATCTGCCGCTGAGCTTGAGAATAAATACAGCAGAAGTGTGTAGATAATAATCCACCAGCCCTGTCTTCCAAAACCTCTGTTTTTCATAATAAACCTCCTCAATTGTTTTTTTAGATGCTATTTGCTATAATAACTTCTGAAATCATGATACCTTTTGTGGTTCCAAGCAACAATTACGCACTTTAATGTCAGGTACTTACCGAGGCGCACACACCTAACTTTCATGTTATGTGCTTACCTTGAAGTTACCGAGGAGGTCCTCTATGAAAAAAGAAAATATTCTTGATATAGATACCGGTATTCGACCATACGATTTCTATGCAAAGGTGATGGGCGGTAAATGGAAGCCATACATCATCCGTGGCATTTCCCACAAGGGCTACATTCGCTTCAATGAAGCCATGCGTATTTTGAATGTATCTGCCAAAGTGCTTCAACAACAGCTACGAGAGTTGGAAGATGATGGTATTATTGAACGTGTAGTGTACTCTGTTGTGCCACCTCGTGTAGATTATGTTTTTACTGATCTTGGCAAGAAACTGGTGCCAATCTATGATTTGATCTTTGAATGGGCACTGGAAAGAATGGAAGAACTGAACTTACCTGTGGCACCTTTCTCCTACAGTTTTCATGGAAAAGCTACGCAGGAAGATTTGGCGTATTTGGAAAAAGTATATGCAGATGGCGAGGATGGGAAAAAGGAATCATAATATTGACTTTTCTACTCTATTGAACGAATCAAATATTAGATAAGGAATGCCATTATGTATCCATTGGACATAGCGAATCCCCGGTGTGCCAGCACTGGGGATTTTATTCGTTTAAGGTGAACCACACGAAAAATTCACACTGCTTCCAAAAGAAAAGAGCCCCTATTCTCTTACGTGCAAGCACGCAGAGCCTAGGAACTCTTCCTTTTTAGTCTGATTTTTTATTATACATAATCAAAAATGCCTTGTATGGTATCTGATATATCTATTTTATCTTCTAACCCAACATTTCCTATCTTTGTGTATCCTCGAACATTCACATCCCAAAAAGCTAATTGCTCACAATGTACAAAACCGTATATCCCATCTGTTTCAACATAAACATTAAGCGCACTCTCAATAGAATCTGTAAAAATTGGGCATCCGATAATCTGACCCGATTCATTAAAATAATCTTTACTAACAACAAGAACTGGGTGACGAATATTTTCAATCTTTAGAACATCTCCCTGACGAAGTTCACTGACCATTACCACACCTCTCTTCCTACAGGTTCTCCTCTATCATATTCACCAGCAAGGTTCAACTGTCCCCCATACGCAGCAGCTCTTTCTTCCAACGTTTTATGTCTGAAGTTTTCAATAATACATTTTTCTTCGTCCATGTTTCCCTCCGTCACTAAAGTTTTCTCTGCTTCTTTTACTGGAGAACGATGTAAATCAACAGACAATTCCATATCTAGTCCCTCTGCTAATCGTACCAAGGTAGCAATAGATGGATTGCCCAATCCTCTTTCCAGCTTACTAATATCAGCCTGGCAAATGCCTGTTTTTTCTGATAATTCCTTTTGTGTCATACCTAGATCCAGGCGTGCCAACTGTATTCTATAAGCCAAAAGGTGGTTCACGTTCGGTTTTTTCGTATATTCAATCAAAGTTCCGTTTGCCCATATTTCTTTTGCATCCAGATTTAAGCTATCATTCCAAAAAATCATCGTCCCCTGTGAATCTACTTTTACAGCAGAAAATAACTCTGGCTTAGTTTGCAAACTTCTAAAAGCAGGAACCAATGCAAATATCGGTTTCATATCATATAAAACAACCTTGCCATCTGAAAATACCACTTTTATTTTAAAATCATCTTGCGCTTTCGCAAATATAGTTTTATGCATATTTAACGCCTTTCTATATATGTTTTATCATATATAGAATAATTGTTTTTTCACTCTGTGTCAATACCACTTATATTTTTAAATTCACACTGACTCAGTCATGCGCAACGCCGTGCTGCTCAACGTTACAGTTCACACTTAACCTCCCCTGTCACTCGCAACTCCGCGCTCTGCGCTATGTTGCTCGTGTGGGGGAGGTTCCTAGTTACACTAGACGCACAAAAATAGGAGAGAAGCTTCTGACGTGCAAGCACGCCGAAAGCTTCTCTCCTATTTTCATGCTACAGTGTGAACTGTAACTAGTTTGTTGTCATGTTATCAAAGTAACCCTGGATGAGGATGATTGGTGTTCCTTTATCACCGGAACCGGATGTAAGGTCACACAGAGAACCGATCAGGTCTGTTAACTGACGTGGTGTTGTTCCCTGGGATGCCATATTTCCAACCAGGTTTGCCTCTTTGTTTTTAATGCTGTTTGCGATTGCTTCTTTTAATTCTGCACCGCTTAAGTTTGCGAAGTCATTATCTGCAAGGTATTTCAGTTTCAGTTCGTTTGGTGTACCTACGAGACCGTCTGTGAATGCTGGAGATACAACTGGGTCTGCTAATTCCCAGATCTTACCCTGCGGATCTTTGAAAGCGCCATCGCCGTATACCATTACTTCTACGTGTTTGCCTGTTTTTTCAAGGATAGAAGCCTGGATATCTAATACAAGCTGCTGACAATCCTGTGGGAACAGTTTGATTTTGTCTTCTGTTGCCTTGTTGGAGCCAAGTAAGCCGTATTTGGAGTTGAAACCGCTGCCATTGATGGATGCTGTCATAAGGTCATCCAAACCACAAACCACTTTTGCACCGTTTGCTTTTAAGATACGTTTTGTACGTGCTCTTGTATGGATGTCGCAGTTGATGATGCAGTCTGTGTATTTTAAGATTTCTTTTGCATCATTTGCAAATACAACCTCTACTTCTGCACCGGCTTCTTTGATAATATCGGAATAGTATGCAACATAATCAACGCCTGTGAATTCGTGTACGTTTTCACCAAAAAGTTCACGATATTTTTCCAGTGTTAATACGTCAAGATATGGATTGATGCCAGCTTCGTCTAACTGATCCCATGTAAGAAGCGCGTTACCAACTTCGTCGCTTGGATAGCTGAGCATAAGAACTACTTTCTTACAGCCCATTGCAATACCTTTTAAGTTGATGGCAAAACGGTTACGGGAAAGGATTGGGAAAATAACACCAACTGTTTCGCCGCCTAATTTTGATTTTACGTCTTCTGCAATAGCATCAACAGATACGTAGTTACCCTGTGCACGAGCAACGATGGATTCTGTCAGAGCGATTACGTCTCTGTCTCTTAAAGAAAATCCTTCGCTTTCAGCTGCTGCTAATACGCTGTCAACTGTGATCTCTACAAGATTATCTCCTTCACGGATGATAGGACCACGAATACCTCTTGAACATGTGCCGACTCTTCTTTCCATTTCAATACCTCACTAATATCTAGAAATTTTATTAGAAACATTTTTGTTGGGGAACGTTTTCACCCAGTAACAATTATACCCACTAACTGTCGGTTTATCAATAAATCTCGCTATATTATTTCATTATGCAATACATAAGCACAGATTATGACCGTTTGCATTTGCATTAATGTTATGTATACCATTTTATCAAAACATCTGCCTTTACAAATTTTCTCATGTTAAGTAAACTGTTTTTAATTGATTTTGATACTTTAGGAGGCAATACATATATGGACACACCAAAAGTTACTACCACAACCATCGCTGACATCACTGCCCCGGCAAACACAGCTTCGCCTGATGGCACCACACCTGCTGCCGCAGACATTCTGGCACAGGCACTGTCTTCCATGTCCTTTGAGGATATGATGATGGACGATTCTGTCCCTTTCAGCAAATATACCGGCGAAGAGTCCATGACTCTTTTCAGACTACGGGAAAGCAAAAAGCAGGTTCGTCGCTTTTATCTGACCTATCCTGCCAATGCAAAAGACGGCAGTGAACTTCGTCTCTATATTGAAGTGGAAGTAGATGAAGATGACCCAACCTATCTTAACTACTGGGTTGGCTGTGAAGAATTCACAGAAAAGCACTATATTGCTTCCTGCCAGGGAGATTTGGAGCAAGAAAATCCAATCGATATTGTGCAGGTAAAGCATATTCAGAACTATGTGAAACATGTTGTTGAAAAAATATAGCATGTATGAAAGTAGGAGTGGATTACACCACTCCTATCGTCTTTCCAATCAAATAGATCACACCCAGCACCCAACTGGTAAAAATACCATATAAAATTACCGGTCCTGCAATGGAGAAGATCTGACAACCGATGCCAAACACCTGGCCTTCTACTTTTTCCTCAATGGCAGAAGCCGCTACACCATTGGCAAATCCTGTGATTGGAACCAATGCACCTGCACCGCCAAACTGAGCAAAGGATGGATAGATATTTAAGCCGGTGAGAATAACACTGAGCAAAATCAAGATCAGGCTTGTCCAGGAGCCGGCAGTTTCCTGATCCAAACCGCGACTCATGGCAATACTTGTTATGATCTGTCCTAACAGACAAATGGCTCCGCCTACCAAAAAGGCTTTTAACATGCTCAGGGGAAGACTTCTGGCAGGTGTGACCTGTTTCACATACTGATTGTACTTCTCCTGCTTTCTTTTCTCGTCGGTTTCATTTTCGATGTCTATTTTTTTCAGCTTCTCTACATCCACATTTTCCAGTTTGTTGTTGCCAGCGTTTTCTACTCTTTTTTTACTCATCCGATATTCGCTCCTGTCATTTATTCTTTTCCTTAAAGAAATGGGCTTCATTCTCATGCATTCTTGTTCATTCTTCTTTATTTCAGGAGGAAGAAATAATACAATCCTCCAAAGGCTTTCCCGATGGAGAAACACAGCATTGACAGCCCCAGCCCATACTTGAGATGGGTTCGTCGAAAAAGAATGGGCCAGACTTGCAGCACTTCCGCCAGCGCTGCTGCCAGACAGCCCACAAAAATGCCGGCAAAGATGCCGCCCAGAATCAAAAACCAGGTTCCCAGAAAAAACATTCCAAAATTGAACACTGCGAAAATGGTTCCAATGACAGCACCTGCCATAATGAAATCTTCATATAATAAAATGTGTTTTGCCGTAGTGCTTTTTCCTACCATGCGGGGCGTAATCCCCAGGCTTGATACCAGGGCTACCACACCTGCTGCGGTAGCGATTCCACAGACAAGTCCCAGCGCACCTAACAATATTTTACTAATCAACATCCATTGATTTTCCTTCCCGACTTCTGGTCTCAATAATGGTCATATCCACATCCTGCTCATATTTTCTCATGGCAACCTGCACCGGCGTCGGATCATTGGTAAGCTTTTTCTTTCCAAGATGATTGTAAAAAATCAGAACACCAAGAGGCAGACCAAGACAAAAACAGATATCCAAAACAGTTGGACCACTTGGCTCTATCCCCATTACCTGGGTATAAAAGGAATCCAATACCCTGGTAATAGACACTTCCTTACAAAAGGTTACAATCATGAATGCTGCACCAAAAAACATGGTGACACAGATGAATGCCGCCTTCATAACTTGCAGCATGATATGCTCTGGAACCCGGACATAATGGACGACAAAATCAGGCTCACCCACATTGGTAATGGTAAGCTGAGGATATTCCTTATGAATCAGTTCTATGACCTTTAACACAGAAAAGGTCTGCTCCTGCCGCTTTTTGGCTTTGGCGGAGGCGTCAAACTTATACAGGCGGATCTGATTGACCTTTGCCTTGATTTCCTTATTTTCACATTCGATTTTTCCAACATCCTTGATAGTGACATCTGGTTTTTGCAATACACTATTTTGTTCTATTTTTAGATATAGCGTCTCTTTGCTTAGATTCATGCATCCTCTTCCTCAGAAAATTCGTGTTTGATATCTCTTCCTACACTTTTGGCTGCTTCCTTCCATTCGTGACCAACATTGGCAGCCGCCTGTTTTACTTCCTGCCCTATGGTTGTAGCAGCCTGCTTCATTTCTTCGCCTGCACATTCCGCAGCATTTTTGATGCTCTGTCCGGATACAGCAGCGGCCCGCTTGATCTCCCGACCGGAATTTTTCGCTGCAGATTTGATTGTTGTTCCTGAATGTTCCATCTGCTCTGTCAAACTTCCTTTCTGATTTTTATCGTCTTTGCAATTTGTACAGCAATACAAAATGCCTCCCACGGTGGCTGCGATGGCAACCATAAGGAGGCATGTTCGATACTTGTTATAATACATCATACCCTTCCACTTCCTTAACTCTTTAATATTGTTTCAACATTGTTTTATGAATGTGGTACTAGTATGAGTTGTTCTTTTATTTTTATTCAAAATATTTAAAAAGATTCTCGCATGATCCGCAATACCTTTTTCTCCAATCGGGAAACCTGCACCTGGGACATATTCAACTGCTTTGCCACCACGGTCTGGGTACAATCCTGAAAATACCGAAGGTGAATGAGCTGTCGTTCTTTTTCATTTAAATTTGCCATCAACTGCTCCAACACAATTCGATTGTCCACCTGCTCTTTTTCATCTATCTTATCCGGAATCCGCTCTTCCAGGCTGGTTTCTTTGCCATCCTGACCAGAAAATGGTTTGTTCAGAGACTCCACTTCCATTGGTGCATCCATAGCAAGAATGATTTCCTCTGTGGTAAGTCCGGTGGTTTCTGCCAACTGGCTGATGGTGACTTCCTCGGTAGATTGCTTTTGCAGCCGTTGTTTTGCCTGCTCAATCTTCCAATGATTTTCTTTCACAGAGCGGCTCACCTTCACCATGCCGTCATCCCGCATAAAACGGCGAATTTCTCCGCTGATCATCGGTACTGCGTAAGTAGAAAATTTCACATCGAAAGATGTGTCAAACCGTTGAATGGCTTTGAGCAGTCCGATGCTGCCAAGCTGAAACAGATCATCCAACTCATAACCACGATTGGCAAATCTATGTACGATACTCCAGACCAGCCCCAGATTGTTCTTCACCAGGGTATCTCGTGCTGTGACATCTCCTTGCTGCGCCTGTTGGATAAGTGACAACAGCTTGTCCTGCTTTATTTGCTCTTGATATGTTTTTTCTTGAAGTATTGCTTCCTGCTGAAATGATTCCTGCTGCTGCATTCTACTTTTTTTCGGCAGTTTCTCTGGAGGCTTCGAAACATTTCTATTCTCCAAAACCATATCACGGACTCACCTGCCGCCCTGCAATTTCCCGCATCATCACCACTCGGGTTCCCTTGCCCGGACTGGAGTACACCTGCACTTCATCCATGAATGCTTCCATAAAGGAAAAGCCCATACCAGAGCGTTCTAATTCCGGCTTTGTGGTGAACAGCGGCTCCATGGCCTTGCCAATATCCGGGATGCCAACCCCCTCATCGGTGATGCTCACTGTTATTTTCCTGTTTTCCACCGCTCCTTCCATAAAAATCTTTCCCGGCCGCATCTGATACCCGTGAATAATACAATTGGTCACCGCCTCCGAAACAGCCGTCTTAATGTCTGCCAGTTCGTCCATGGTCGGGTCAAGATAGCTGATAAATGCAGCCACTGCCACTCTGGCAAAACCTTCATTTTCTGACCTGGCGTCAAATACAATCTGCATTTCATTAACAGCCACCTCCTTTTTCTCATCCCAATCCTTCCTGTCCATGTTTTCTCTTTCGCTTTTATCTACTTCATATGCTTTCACACGCTCGCCTCCTTTATCCATTTTCAACTTCAATCAGCTTGTACAATCCTGCCATGGTAAATATTTTGCGTACCCTGGCACTGTGAAGATTCACCGCTTTCACCTTGCCTCCGGAAAAGCTTAAGTTCCTGCAGCGTCCCAAGATTACGCCAATCCCGGAACTGTCCATAAATTCTGTGTTCTCAAAATCAAAAATCACCGTGTGGATACTATAGGATGCAATCATGGAATCCACATCCTGCTGAATAGTTTTTGCTGCATGATGATCCAATTCCGCCGGCACATATATGGTCAGACTGAGCCCTTTTATTTCATAATGACACTCCATTGTTGTTCCTCCTTCTTTTAAGATCCAGTTTGCCTGTTTGCAAACCCTTTTCATTCCCTTACAGGAAAAGAAAAAAGACGCCATATGTTCTTCTATGACGTCTTTCGTAATTCACCTATTTTACTGTATACTGTCCTTTTCAAAGAAAAGAGACATCGTTTGTCAACTACTCTGTACCCAGACCGTAATCGACTGCGTTGTTATTGACAGAATCGATATAATCCTGAATATCTTCATCGGACATTTCATAATTGAAATCACTGTTTTTACACTTTTCAAACCACTTGATGGCATTGGCTCCATCCTTCACCCGATAGCAGCTGTGAGCCAGATAGTACATAGCCAAGCCATCTTTGTAGTTTTCATCCACTGCCACTACTTCGTTTAAATTGGTAATGGCGGTGTTGTAATCCTGAGCACTGTATGCGTCGATGGCTGCATTGTATTTCTTGCCAATCAGCTCGGTCTGAACACCTGCTTTTACCACATCGTAGTAGCCCTGGGCTTCACTGTCTAACTTGTCCTTCTGCACTTTTTCCAGAGCATCCGCTGCGGATGAAAAGTTCTCTGTGGCATAGAGCACATACGCATCCAGCATATTTTCATAAGCAACAATGGTATCTGCCGCTGTGGTACTGTCTGCCTGGGCAGTGGAAACCTGAGCATTCAAAGTCTCAATCTGTGCTTCCAGATCCTTAATATCCTGATCCTTGGTGGAAATGGTCTCATTGGCCTTTACCACAGACATATTGGCTTCGTTCTGGGCATTCTGCTTGATGCCTGGAACAACCAGGAAACAAACGACTGCAATACCGATGGCCGCACCAATCAACAGATTGACCACGGACATGACCATGGTGTTGTCGATAAATCGACGAGGACGGATGATCAGATCGTTTCCACTTTCGTAGGAAATGATTTCATTGTCATCCTTTTCCCGCTTGTTCTTGCCATGGGCTTTCAGATATTCGTTGCACTCTCTTAAATACGTCAGAGTCCGCACATTGTTGGCATCAATACGGCCTGCATTTTTCAGCGCCTTTTTCGCCAGATCGTATCTGCCGTTTTTCATATACAAAAGAGCAAGCAGCTGATGGCCTTTCACCAGCTTGTTGTTCATGGAAAGAACTTTTTTCAACTGGATAATTGCCAGATCATCATTGCCCTGCTGGCAGTAGGTCAATGCCTGGTTGAACTTTTTGCTTGTCTGATTCAGATGTTCAATCTTGGTCCCGCTGTTCTGCACTTTATTCAGATACTCCGTGACTGGATTGTCATCCGGCACCAGACTTTTACTGATAACCCATTCGCTGACCGCATCTACCGCTTCCCCGGTCTCAAAATAAACCAGTCCCAGCAAGTTGCGAGCTGCCACATTCATTTTGTTCCATTTCAGACTTTTTTTCAAAGCGTCTGCTGCGCCGCTCAAATCGCGGACTTTCACACGAGCCAATCCCTCGTTGTACCAATAGTTGGAAACGCCCTGAATCTTTTTTATCATACGCACATCAGACTCACAGTTTGGACAAGTATCCGTACTGTCAAGCTGGTTGCCGCAATAATAACAAAACATATTATGCCTCCACTATTTTCTAACTTCCTGCATCATCTGCTGCAGCACATCCATCATGTCCGTCATATCACGGCTGTAGATGGCATCCTCTGCATCTTCAATCTCCATACTTGGTTTGTATTTCTTGATTTCTTCTTCAAAATCGATCATGATTTCCTTACTCCTTCCACACGCACAAATATATCAGATGGAGTTTTTCTCACATCTGGATATGTATTCTTTTAGAGCGCCAATAAAATAAAGGGAACCGGTACAAAATACCATTTGTCCTGGTTGCTGTAATTCTAGAACTTTATCAAAAGCCCTGGTATAGTCTGGAATCGACGCTACCAAAAGCTCTTTTTCCTGATTAAAAATCTGCTGTAACTCCTCTGCAGGAATCCCCCGCTGGCTTGGAATGGTAGACACAAAGACCTTGTCCCATTCCACCTGACTTGCCAAAAGCGAAATAGCATGTCGATAATCCTTATCCTTTACCATAGAAAAAAGAAGAATCGGTTTCTTTGATTCTGCATCATATGGTTTTAAAGAAGTTTTTGTCATGTCAGCTTTTAACAAACCATTCACAGATTTCACAAACTCGGTAATCCCAGCCACGTTGTGCGCCCCGTCTAAGAAAACATCCGGAAGCACTTCTTCCATTCGCCCCTGCCAACTGGTGTGGGCAATGGCATTAAATAGAACATCCTGTGTCAATGCAAAGGCTCCCTGCTCCAGCAGGATACGCATACCGGTAATGGCCAAAGATGCGTTCATTACCTGATACTCTGCCGCAAACGGAATCTGCCAGTTTGTTTTTTTATCATACTGAGTGGACAGTGAAAAATCAATTAAATTTCTCTTAATTTCCAATATCTGACACATATTTTTTGAAATGCCATAGGAAGGACACTGCAGCTGCTTTGCCCGCGCCTCAATCACTGCAGCTGCCTCAGGCTCATTGGCATCAAAAACCACTGGAATATGGGGCTTCATGATCCCCGCCTTTTCTCCTGCAATCAGTGCAATTGTATTTCCCAGATATTCGGTGTGTTCCAGACTGATGGAGGTAAGTATGGTCAGAATCGGTGCGGTCACACTGTTTGTGGCATCCAATCTGCCCCCCAGACCAGTCTCCAGTACAACATAGTCCACAGAAGCCCTTTCGAACAATACCATTCCAACTGCAAAAATAAACTCGAAAAACGTCGGGTAGGAACCGCTGTTTGCCTGCTGCTGTTCTGCCGCCGTCTTCACTATCTCGTATGCTTCCAGAAATGCTTCCTCTGTGCACATCTGTCCGTCAATCAGAAAACGCTCTCTGATATCCACCAGATGCGGCGAGGTGAAAAGACCGATTCTCTTGTCCGTTTTCAGCAGCATCTCATGGAAAAACTTGCAGACACTGCCCTTGCCGTTGCTGCCTGCCACATGGATGGTGTGGAAGGCATCCTGTGGATTGCCCAGTAATGCAAGGAAATCCCTGGTGTGTTCCGGACTGTTTTTTGTTGTAAAACGCGGAATGTCGTAAAGATAGCTTACGGCTTCTTCCATCTTTGCATTGACATTAATCTTTTTTTCGCCCATACCTTTTATTTCTAACCTTTCATACCTAAGGGAAAAAACAAAGGAAAGATTCACATATTGCCTGTAAATCTTTCCTTATTTCTTTTTATAATACTATCTTATAACCCATTCATTGCTCTGTAACGCAACAGCATAAAAACGACAATTAAAATAGCCAGGATTACAAGTCTTACAACTACTGATTTTCTCATACCATCTTTTCCTCTACGTGTATCAGACAGGAGATGTTGCTCCTACTTGATAGTCTTATTTAATCTGTGCCAAACGCTCTTCCACGTCTGCCAGCATCTGTTTGTATTTCTCTAATTTTGCTTTTTCTTCCGCAACTTTTGCTTCCGGAGCTTTGCTTAAGAACTTCTCATTGGAAAGCATACCGTTAGAACGAGCAACCTCTTTTTCCAGTTTTTCCTTTTCCTTTGTAAGACGTTCTTTTTCTTTTTCCATATCCACCAAATCTTCCAATGGAACGTATACCACTGCATTTGGAATCACCACAGAAACAGCTGTTTCTGGAATGCCTGTTGTATCTTCCTGTGTAACGAATTCGGAAGCACTGATCAGTGTCATGAAGTCCTGTTTTAAAGTCTGGTACTGGTCAAGTACGTTTACGAGTTCAGATACCATGTAGAACTTCGCCTTACGGCTTGGTGGAACGTCCATTTCTGCACGAAGGTTACGAACTGCTTTCACCAGAGTTTTCAGCTTGTCCACACCTTCTTCTGCTTCTGCAAAATGCCATTCTGCTTT
>JAFUPY010000024.1 GCA_017472565.1 Eubacterium sp. | reverse complement strand
ATGTCTTTTGCTGAGAGATGATTGTGGTAATCAATGATTGGGCAGTTTGCTGCGTAGTCATGATATAATTTTTTGCTAATATCTGATGTGAGGAGAAAATCCTCATTCATAAATGTTGTCATATTAAAATTTCTCCCGGTTGATCCACAATCCTAAGGCAGGATTTGGAATAAAGTAAATTACTTCGCCGTCTGGAAGTGTGTTGTATCCATAGGACAGGGTTTCAGGATTGTATTTCTTTGCCATTTCATCATAGTCAGCAGCAGCAAACCCAACGCCTTCGATTTCCTCTTTGGAAATGTTTTTTACTGCATAGGTGATCTTGAAACGACCATCGGTGGAACCATGGATCAGATGAGCAGCAGCGCCCATGTTGTCTCGTAAGTCCTGATTATCTGGATGGTTGAATGCTTCCAGCGTATTGATACGTCCCTTGTAGCCGTACTTTCTGATCAGAATATCGACCTGTCCATCTTCGCCGAATCGTTCTACTCCTGGAGCCAGTACGATGAGCTCTCCATCGTCTGCAATGGCCATACGAGTGCGGTATACGGACTTGTTGCCAAGCCATGTGCTCTTGAATTCGGATGGATCAAGGTAAACCACACATTTTTTAATGCCTGTTTCTACGAAGTCGATATTTTTTTCCTGAGAGAGTTCAATAGCTGCTTCCAGAACTTTTCTGGTGTCGCCAATAAACATGCCGTGGGTACGTATCTTGCCCTGTGGTGCAGTACATACGGTCAAAACAAACAGGATTGGACGTTCGTTTAAGAAATGTTCCATACCATAGTCGAAGATTTTGCGGACAGGAGTGTGGTCCTTGCCCATCATACGCTCCATACCATAGACAGCACCAATCATGTGACTGTTGTTGATCATTGCGCTGCCGCCAACACCTACGAACAGATTTTTTGCATGGTTTGCCATGCCGATGACTTCGTGAGGAACTACCTGACCGATGGAAAGAATCAGGTCATATTTTTCATCCATTACCAAACGGTTGATTTCCACGTCAACGGAATTTTTCCATAAGCCTTCGGTAATCTCTTCCACATAAGAGGATGGCACTTCACCGATTTTTATCACATCGGTACGCCAGTTGTGAGGAAGAAAGGTTTCATAGGGAATATCCCCAAACATGACAGAAACTTCTTCTTTGGACATTGCCACATGAGTGCCAAGGGCTGGTAGAATGTCAACATGACAGCCCATTCCTGTCAGGGCGTGATAGTAAATGTTGGTGATCCGACCCGCATTGGAGTGGAAACGTGTAAAGTCTGGTGGAATGATCAGCACATTGTTTAAGGTTCTTCCTTCCAGACTGTAGAGCAGTGCCTGTCGGATTTCTTCTTCGGACAGTCCCATGCCATCGTTGTCATAAATAAAATGTTCCATACTGGGATCTCCTTTTTATACGCCGCTGTATGCAGAAAAACCGCCGTCAACCGGGATTACGATACCAGTTACAAAGCTGGAAGATTTGTCATCAGCAAGGTATAACAGTGTGCCTAACAACTCATCTGGTTCACCGAAACGTCCCATTGGGGTTGCGTTTAAGATCTTGTTTGTTCTTGCAGTAGGAGTGCCGTCTTCACTCCAGAGCAGTGATTTGTTCTGGGCAGTAGAGAAAAATCCAGGAGCAATGGCATTGACACGGATACCGACCTTGCTGAAGTGAACAGCCAGCCACTGGGTAAAGTTGGAGATGGCTGCTTTCGCGCCAGAGTAAGCAGGAATCTTGGTCAGGGGACTGTAAGCGTTCATGGAGCTTACATTGATGATGGTACATCCTTTGCGGCCAACCATATCTTTGGCAAATTCCTGCGTTGGCAGAAGCGTACCGGTGTAGTTTAAGTTGAATACAAACTGTACATCTTCTTCATTCAAATCAAAGAATGTTCTGGTATCAGTATCAAGATCTTCCATCTGGAAATATTCGTTCTGTGTAGTTGCACTTGGATGATTGCCGCCAGCACCATTGATTAAGATGTCGCATTTGCCAAACTGTTTTAATACTTCTTCGTGGGCTGCTTTGATGCTGTCTTTTTCCAGTACATTCATTTGTACGGCAATAGCCTGTCCGCCGTCTGCGCAGATGGCTGCAGCAACTTCCTCTGCTTTGGATAAGGTTCTGTCTAAAACAGCAGTCTTTGCACCACAGGCAGCAAGTGCTTTTGCAAATTCACTGCATAATACGCCGCCGCCGCCAGTGACAGCAGCAACTTTTCCACTTAAATCTGGTTTGATAGAAATATTCATAGTAGATACCTTCTTTCAATATAATAGATTGTTAAATCTGGTTTGTGTTAAAGGATGATTTTAGTATATATGTTTCGATTCCCCACGCCACACCATCTTCATCGCAGGATGGAACAGAACGGTCTGCCGCTGACAGTACCTTTGGTGCACTGTTTGCCATGGCGATGCCCATACCTGCGCTCTTTATCATGGACAGATCGTTAAGGCCATCTCCAAAAGCGTAGGTAGCTGCATGATCGATTTTCAGATAATCGGCAAGAGCCAGAAGTGCTTCTCCCTTGTTTGCGTGTATCTGATTGATCTCTATATTTTGTGGGAGAGCACTGGATACACTCAAATTAGGATAATTCAAGGTAAGCTTTGTCATCAAATCCCGTCTCAATTCGGTATTGTTAGAGAAAAACTGGATTTTTTGTACGTCCGATTGTTCTTCCATCAGGAATTTTTTCAATTCCGGAACCGGACGTCGAAGGTCATGGAGCATTTTTCTGGAATGAAAATCTTCTACAAATAAATCGATGTTATTTTTGTGGGAGATGGACATCCAGCCTTTGTTTTCCATATAGCAATCGTAGATAACCTCGTACTGGTCTAGCCAGAACATCAAATCGATTGCCTGCTGGCAAGGAATCTCTGCTTTGTAGACTACGGTGCCATTGGTGAGGTCTTTTACTTCAGCGCCATTGATGGTGATGACGTATCTGACAAATGGCAGGTCACGAATAATCTGTGGCATGCCACCATAAAAACGTCCTGTGGTAGGAACGATTTCAAAGCCAGCATTGGAGGCCGCATAGAGAGCCTCCAGATTTTTTTTGCTGAGCTCTTTTTTTGAATTTAATAAGGTTCCGTCTAAATCCAGTGCAATGATGCCTTTATTTTTATACATTGTATGTGCCCGCAGCAGTATCACCGCCGTGACCTGTCCAGTTGGTATGGAAGAACTGGCCTCTTGGCTGATCGATACGTTCATAAGTGTGAGCACCGAAGTAGTCACGCTGTGCCTGCAGCAGGTTTGCTGGAAGGCTCTCTGTTGTATATCCATCGAAGTAGTTCAGTGCAGATGAGAATGCTGGAACAGGAACACCTGCTTTTGCTGCGTAAGCAACAACCTCTCTCCATGCTGGAATCAGGGAGTTGATAGTTTCTGCAAAGTAGTCGTCCAAAAGCAGATTGTCCAAAGCTGGATTTTTGTCATAGGCTTCTTTGATTTTTCCTAAGAAGGTGCTGCGGATGATACAGCCGCCTCTCCACATAAGAGCGATGCCGCCATAGTTTAAGTTCCAGTTGTAGGACTTAGCTGCGCAAGAGAGCAGTGTGTAGCCCTGTGCATAGGAGATGATCTTGCTTGCAAGCAGTGCCTGACGAATACTTTCTACAAATGCTGCTTTGTCCCCTTCGAATGTCGGGATTGCCTTAGGGAATCTCTGGGATGCTGCCACACGTTCTTCCTTCATTGCTGACAGACAACGGGAGAATACTGCTTCGCCAATTAAAGTAAGTGGCACGCCCTGATCCAGAGCAGAAGTAGCAGTCCATCTTCCGGTACCTTTCTGTCCGGCAGTATCTAAAATATGTTCTACAACAGTTTCTCCGTTTTCATCTTTGTAGCCTAAGATATCGCCAGTGATTTCGATTAAGTAGCTGTTTAATTCTGTTTCATTCCATGCTTTGAAGATTTCATGCATTTCTTCATAGCTCATACCAAGGGCGTCGCGCATCAGCTGGTATGCTTCGCAGATTAACTGCATATCGCCGTATTCGATACCATTGTGTACCATTTTTACAAAATGACCGGCACCATTTTCGCCAACCCAGTCACAGCAAGCAGCACCATTTTCTACTTTTGCGCAGATGGTCGTAAAGATTGGTTTTATATGTGGCCATGCTTCGATGGAGCCTCCTGGCATCATGGAAGGACCATTTAATGCGCCTTCTTCGCCGCCGGAAACACCACAGCCTACATAGAGACAGCCATGTTCTTCTACATAAGCAGTACGACGAATGGTGTCTGGATAGTGGCTGTTACCACCATCGATGATGATGTCGCCTTTTTCCAAATATGGAAGGAGCTGATCGATAAAATCATCTACAGCCTGTCCTGCTTTTACCATCAGGAAAACCTTACGTGGTTTTTCCAGTGAGTCTACTAATTCCTGGATGGAGTATGTGCCGATGATATTTTTGCCAGCAGCGCGTCCCTCTACAAAGTTTTTCACCTTTTCTGTTGTTCTATTGTATACGGCTACAGTAAATCCTTTGGACTCCATGTTCATAACAAGGTTTTCGCCCATTACTGCAAGTCCGACTAAACCAATATGTGCCTGATTCATAATAAATTACCTCCTGCCTGTGTGATTCATATCAAATGTTATCTCGTTCAAAAATTGCCTGTCAGGATTATCTCTGTACGCGAGCGTTACCTGCGTAGATATCCCAAACCTGTTTTTCATCTGCTGGTTCTGCATAATCGTTCAGACTGCTTGCTGCCAATACGCCAGTTGCCCATCCGAACTGGAGACATTTTGCTGGTTCCCAGCCCTGGATCAAACCGTAAAGCAATCCACCTGTGAAACCATCGCCGCCGCCGATGCGGTCCATAACCTGAATTTCACGAGGTTCTTCTACACACCACTGACCATCAGCAAGGAGAATACCACCCCATAAATGTTCGTTTGCGCTGATAACCTGACGAAGTGTAGTGCCAAAAACTTTTGCGTTGGAATATTTTTCTTTTACCTGGTTGATCATGTCCTTGAAACTGTTAATCTTAGAGGACAGATCTTTACCGCCAGCTTCTGGTCCCTTAAATCCGAGACATAACTGGAAATCTTCTTCATTTCCAACAAGGATGTCTGCGATGGAAGCGATTTCATGGAACGCTGCGTGAAGTTCTTCTTCGCGGTCTTTCCAGAAAGTTGCTCTGTGGTTTAAGTCAAAGCTTACTAATGTACCATGTGCTTTTGCAACCTTTGCAATTTCCAGACAGAATGTGGTTGTCTGTTCGCTCATTGCTGCAATCAGACCGGAAATATGAAGAATACCAACGCCTTCTTCACCGAAGATTCTTTCAGTATCAAACTCGTCGATAGAAAGAGTAGTACCTACTTCACCTGCACGGTCATTCCACACACGAGGTGCACGCATGCCGAATCCGGAATCTGCAATGTTGAACTGGTGACGATATCCCCATGGGCCACCCTGATCAACGCTTACACCTTCGTAACGGATGTTTCTGGAGCGAAGTTCACTTTTGATGAAGTCAGCGATAGGGCTGCCTTTTACAAATTTTGTCAGTACAAGACATTCATTGCCAAGAGAGGAAGCTACGTTTAAAACGTTACTTTCTGCACTTGTGCTCTGCATAATAAACTGGTTGCTGTTGTGTACCGCCATACGATTTACTGGAGTGATACGTACCCCCATACTGGTTGGACATGCGATTGTATATCGGTAATTGCTTCGAAGATTGAGTTCCATAAAATGAATTCCTTTCTCTGTGAATTTATCCTTATTAGTT
Source organism: Eubacterium sp. (assembly GCA_017472565.1). GTDB lineage: Bacteria > Bacillota > Clostridia > Lachnospirales > Lachnospiraceae > Brotonthovivens. Next base: position 13,435 of record JAFUPY010000024.1, on the reverse strand, counting down.
TGACCATTCCATAGGAGGAAGATACACAAAAAAACAAAAGCGAAGTGACAGAATTCTGGTGCAAAAGAAAAAAAGCATATTGAAATCACACGATGTTGTGTGAAATCAATATGCTTTTCGCTGAAATTCGTCAATGTTGCCTGAAGAATCTATCGTTCTTGTTCGTCTAAGAGCTTAAATGCATATTCTGCGGAGCCTTCTAACTTGAACTTAGCGTTGTGGATGGCTTCTTCCTGCATTGGGGTCATGTCTGCCGGTTTTACACGGCGCATTGCTTTTTGAAGTGCGAAGATATCGGCACGGATCAGATTTTTGGTCTGGCGATCCAATTGTTTTCTTGTTTTGGTCAAGGCGTTTTCTGCCTTTGCAATCAGATGCTGTGCTTCGGAGTACAGATCAAAGGAGGCTTTTCTCTGGGAGTCAGTAGCCGCGTAGGCTGCCGCATCCTGAACGGCCTGTTCGATTTCATCATCGGACATATTGCTGCTGGTGGAGATGGTGATACCCTGCTCCTTGCCAGTGCCAAGGTCTTTGGCAGATACATGCACGATACCGTTTACGTCGATATCGAAGGTAACTTCAATCTGAGGAACCCCGGCAGCGGCTCTGCGGATACCGCGCAGGGTAAATTTGCCAAGAAGCTTGTTATCCTTTGCGAACTGACGCTCACCCTGCAGAACTTTTACAATAACAGAGGTCTGGAAGTTCTGTGCAGTGGTAAATACCTGACTGTAACGGGTAGGTATGGTTGTATTTCTCTTGATCAGAGGTGTTGCAATGCCGCCAACGGTTTCGATGGCAAGCGTCAGAGGGGTAACATCCATCAGAAGGATCTCGTTTAATGTTTTGTCTCCTGCAAGCTTGCCGCCCTGGATAGCAGCACCGAGCGCCACGCATTCGTCAGGGTTTAAGTTTTTGCTTGGTTCTTGTCCAAGAAGGGAACGAACCTTAGCCTGTACCGATGGGATACGGGTAGAGCCACCCACCAGAAGGACTTTACTCAGTTGTCCTGCGCTGACACCAGCATCAGAGAGTGCGGTCTGTACAGGGCCTGCAGTGCTGTCTGTTAAGTCACGGGTCAGTTCTTCGAATTTAGCCCTGGTCAGATTGATGTCCATGTGGACAGGACCGTTTTTCCCTGTGGAAATGTATGGCAGGTTGATATTGGTGGTGGTAGCAGAAGACAGAGCGATTTTGGCTTTTTCTGCTTCCTCTACAACACGGCGCATAGCCATTGGATCTTTGGTCAGATTGACTCCTTCCTGCTGCTGGAAGGTGCGAACCAGATAGTCAACCACACGTTTGTCATAGTCATCGCCGCCGAGACGGTTGTTGCCGGCGGTAGCCAGAACCTCGATCATACCTTCACTGATTTCGATAACAGAAACGTCGAAGGTACCGCCGCCAAGGTCATAAACCAGGATTTTTTGTGGAATGGAATTGTCCAGACCATAAGCCAATGCGGCAGCTGTTGGTTCATTAATGATTCGCTGTACATTCAATCCTGCAATGCGGCCGGCATCTTTGGTGGCCTTACGCTGGGCATCGTCAAAGTAAGCCGGAACGGTGATAACGGCATCGGTCACAGGTTCTCCCAAATAAGCCTCCGCATCTGCTTTTAACTTCTGCAGAATCATGGAAGAAATTTCCTGTGGTGTATATTTGTTCTTATCAATGGTAACGTGATAGTCACGACCCATTTCTCTCTTAATAGAAGTAATGGTACGCTGCGGATTGGTAACCGCCTGTCTTTTGGCAGTTTCGCCGATCAGACGCTCCCCAACCTTAGAAAACGCAACAATGGAAGGGGTGGTGCGGTAACCTTCTGCGTTTACAATCACAGTAGGCTGTCCGCCCTCCATTACAGCCACACAGCTGTTGGTGGTACCCAAGTCAATTCCGATTATTTTTCCCATAGTAGTTCTCCTGAATGATTTCTTTATAAAATATTTTCCAACTTTTAGCAGTAATACTAACACACAAATCTAAAAAAACTGTGTTGTGAATCTAAATTTTTTATTATTTTTAGCCTTTTATCTTTTTTCGGTTTACCAAATAAATTCCAAAGCAGACCAGCACCAAAGCCATCATTGTCTGCACACCAAAGCCAGTGCTTTCTTTTACAAAAATTGCAGACAAAATTACACCAAAGACTTGTATCATAAAACCGAACACTGTAATGCGGGATACCGGATTGTATTTTAGCAAAAGAGCCCAAAGCGAGTAAGCGATAGCAGAAATCATCGCCATATAGAGCATCAGCAGGACAGGGGCGATGATGCTGGATGAAAATGCTGCGAACAGGCTAGTTTCGGAAGCATTTGCTGACTGGTTTTGAACAAATCCCGCCAGGCTTCCTCCCATTGCTTTTCCGATGACAGCCAAGATGGCGCCGCCGACAAAAAACTGATATCCACTGAGCATCACAGGATTTTCGTCTGAAAATTTCTTTAAGAACACGGCCGAAAATGCACTGGACAGAGAGGATAGAACCATAAATCCTTCACCGAACAGGGTAAACTGCATATTTATGTCTGTGCCTGCACCAGTGAGATTGACCACAATGATGCCGACAAAACCGATCATACATCCTATCAGCTTGAAAGAAGTCATTTTTTCCTGTCTGAAAATCAAACAGGTCAAAAGCAGGGAGAAAAGAACTGTGGTGCCTCCCAGGATGGACCCCTTGATTGCTGTTGTGTGAGCTAGTCCAATATAAAAAAGAAGATATTGGATAATGGTCTGAAACATTGACAGTATGAGGATCTTGTGTGGAGCGGTTCGTGTTGGCAATAAAAACGTTTTCTGCTGTATACTCCCAATTAGAATTGTCAATATCCCTGCCAGAAAAAAACGAACGCCGGCAAACAGCATCTGTGATGCCGTGTCTGCAGAAGCGATATGAAACAACTGATAGCCAATCTTGATACATGGAAAAGCACTTCCCCAGAGGGCGGTGCAGATCAGTGCACAGATTAAGACAATGCCGCTTTTTTGTAAGATATGTTTTTGTCCGTGATTTTTTAGGTTATTTGTATTCATCTAAAACTCCAAAGAATGTTTGTTCCTAATTTTTTTATTATAGCAAAGTTGTCTCTTAATAGGAACGGAAAAAAAGAGAAAAAGTCTCACGATATTTTCATAAAACAAGACAGAACTGTGGTATACTATAACAAGATATAGAGAGAGATGAAAGAAACGGAGGAAGATGTTGTGTTTTTTTGGAAAATACTGGAGAAAAGAAACGAAAATGTATTCGTTGAAAAAACCGATTCTATAGATAGTAAAAAACAGAATAAAAAATCATATAAAAAGGCAGGTGTTTTTGCAACTGTTCTAACAGCTCTTGCCCTTACCGTAACTGGTTGTTCCTCGCCAGAGGCAGGCGGCATAGAGCAGAGCCTTGCAGATTATCAGACACAGAATCAGTCGCAGGCGGATGCCCAAACTGCCTTTTATGATGCCAATGTAGATGGAACAATGACTGTCCGATTCCTGGATGTGGGACAGGGCAACAGTGTACTGGTGGAATGCGATGGTCGGTATATGCTGATTGATGGTGGCGATTACGACTATTCCTCTTATGTGGTAGCTTATCTGAAAAATCAGGGCGTGGAGACTCTGGACTATATGGTAGTGTCTCACTATGATTCCGATCATTTGAGCGGATGCGTGGGAGCATTGCGTGCCTTTGATGTAGAGATGGTCATTTGTCCGGATTATGAAGGGGATACCAAGACCTACTATACTTTTGCCGATGATTTGGAACAGTATGCCGTGGATTACGTGCATCCGGAAGTAGGAGATGTGTATGAATTTGCCAGTGCAGAGTTTACTGTTGTCTGTCCGGAAGAATGCGATTACAGTGATGAAAACGACAACTCGGTGGGGATTAGACTCACGTTTGGAAGTAATAGTTTTCTGGTTTGTGGGGATGCAGGTGAAGAAAGTGAAGAAGATATGGTTGAAAGTGGGGTTTATCTGCAATCTGACGTATATATGGCAGGGCACCATGGAAGTGCGGGTTCCAGCACCTATGACTTCCTGCAGAAAGTCCAGCCGGAAGCAGTAGTTATCAGTGCAGGATTTGACAATTCCTATGGACATCCGGCAAAAGCCACCATGAATCGTTTGAAAAATACAGGCGCAGATATATATCGTACTGATCTGCAGGGCGAGTTGATTGCGGTCTGTGATGGAACTGACATTACATGGAATGTGGAGCCGTCCAACGATTTTCGATGTGGAGAAGACGTGGTGGCAGACGGTTCAGTGACCAAGCCATCCAGCAGTACGACTTTCGACGGCAATACTGGAACAAGTGCACAGAGTGGAAAAATCACCTATATCTTAAATACCAACTCTGAAAAAATCCATCTTCTGACCTGTGGTAGTGTAGCAGATATCGATGCGGCGAATAAAAAGCAGGTTACAGCAACGATTACAGAGCTGGAAACGCAGGGATATAGTCCATGTAAACGATGTCTGGATTAAGATTCTCTTATAACAACAATAGTATTTATAAGTGAAGCAAATCAATAATGCAGAAATTTGCTTATTAATGTGTATCAATAATGTGAATAATTAATAATATTCAGAAAATTCAATGGTTTTCATGTATAAAATCATTGAATTTTCTTATATTATCCATTAATATAAGTGTAGCGAATTTTATAAGTGCGATTAATAATGATTTGGAGGTTGAATATATGGCTCGTACAACAGAAGACGTTTTGAAAATGATACAGGACAATGGCATCCAGATGGTGGATTTTAAGATTGTTGACATCAACGGTCAGTTCCGTCATGTAACCATTCCGGCTGTGCATTTTAATGAAGATATTGTAAAAGAAGGTATCGGTTTTGATGCATCCAACTATGGGTATGCAGTAGTAGAAAAAAGTGATATGGTATTTATCCCGGATCTGGATACGGCATTGATCGATCCATTCTGCGAAATCCCAACACTTTCCCTGACAGGTAATGCGATGATCATCGATTATCCAAATAACCGTCCGCTGGCTCAGTACCCAAGAAATATTGTACAAGCTGCAGAACAGTACATGAAAGATACTGGTATCGCTGATACCATGCTGATCCTTCCTGAATTTGAATTCCATATGTTTGACGAAGTAGGCTGGTCCGTGAAACCAGAACAGATCGGCATGTATGTGGATGCCGAACAGGCTTACTGGAACAGCGCAGACAATGGCCTGGGTGTGATCGTTCCTCATCAGAAGGCGTATCATACAGCAAAACCATTCGACGTTTCCTACGAATGCCGTTCAGAAATGTGTTTAGAGCTTGAAAAAGCTGGCATCGAAGTTAAATATCATCATCCAGAAGTAGGTGCAGCAGGACAGTTCGAGATCGAACCAAAGCTTGGCCAGATGTCCAAGATGGCTGACGCTTCTATGATGATCAAATACATCATTCACAACACAGCATTAAAATATGGTAAGGTAGCAACCTTTATGCCAAAACCAGTTTACAATGAAGCTGGTAACGGTATGCATGTTCACATGTTGCTGTTAAAGGATGACCAACCAGTATTCTCTGATGACAATGGTTATTCCCACTTAAGTGAAACAGCACATTACTTCATGGGTGGTCTGTTAAAACATATTTCCGCTCTGTGTGCCATCACAAACCCAAGTACAAACTCCTTCAAGAGACTGGTACCAGGATTTGAAGCGCCAGTAACCGTTGGTTACGCAACCTCCAACCGTAGTGCAGTCATCCGTATTCCTGCATACGCCAAAACACCTAAGATGCGTCGTTTCGAGATTCGTAATCCAGATGCAACCTGTAACCCATATTTCTGTTACGCAGCACTTCTTATGGCAGGTCTTGACGGTGTGAAGAACAAGATCGACCCACACGCAAACGGTTGGGGTCCATACGATGTGAACCTGTATCATCTGTCAGACGAAGAAAAAGCAAAACTGACAGCATTACCAACAACCTTAGACGCTGCACTGGATGCCTTGGAAGCAGACCACGATTTCTTAACAGAAGGCGGCGTATTCCCAGAAGAACTGATCAAGAATTTCATCTCATTAAAGAGAAAAGAATGCGCTGAGTTGGCTAAGATACCACACCCGGCAGAATTTGACAGATATTTTAACTTATAATTAGAACTAAAATGGGCGTGTGTGAGAGAAATATTTCATACACGCCCTAAAAAAATGTGAAAAATGGGTGTATGTGAGAAAAACAGGATGTTGCGCCCAGAGCAAAGACAAAAAATGGGCGTGTAGTAATAAAAAGAAATGCCACGCCCAAAAGAGAGAAAAAACATGGGCGTGTATGCGTAAAAAGTAAAGCCACACCCAATTCATCAAAAAAATGTGGGCATAGAAAAGACAAATATCTTTCTATGCCCAATTGATTGCAAATCTACAACGTCTTTCGATTCACATACGCATTTTTATATTTAGAGTAAATAATCTTCTGTGACTGATACAGTCCGTAATATCCGGATACCACATAGGAGATAGCAATTGCCAGCAAATAGTACGGCATTCCTTCAAAACCAAACAGCTCAAAGCAGATGAGCAGTGAAGTAATCGGACTGTTTGTTACGCCGCAGAAGACTGCGCCCATTCCGATGGCTGCGCACAGGGATGGTGACAGGCCGGCGAGGTTGCCAAAGAGACATCCGAGGGAAGCGCCGATAAAGAAGGATGGAACGATTTCACCGCCTTTAAATCCTACCGCAAGAGTAATTGCTGTAAATACCATTTTCAGCAGGAAGGCAAAGGTTGGAACGGAACCGTTAAAACATTCTTCAATCACATGCATACCAGCGCCGTTGTAATTTTGATTGCCAATAAGCAGTGTCAGGGCAAGAACAGCACCAGCACCTACCAGTACGCGGATATATGGATTCTTGAACCAGATCTGGAAGTAGTGACCACTCTTATGGAGCATGACACAAAACAGGATACTGGCAACACCACAGAAAATAGCAAGGAGTACAACCTGCCCTGCTGGAACTAACGCAAATTCAGGAATATCCACAACAGTAAAGCTTTCTGCTGTGGCACCAAATTGTGTGGCAATCAAGTGAGCTGTTAAAGCTGCGATAACACAAGGCAGAAGTGCAGAATACTGCATGATGCCTACACTTACCACTTCCATGGCAAACACGGCTGCTGCCAAAGGTGTCCCAAACACTGCAGAAAAGGCAGCACTCATACCGCACATGATAATAATATTCTGTTGATTTTCTTTTACTTTAAATAATTTGGCAAATCCATTCGCGATACTTCCGCCAAGTTGAAGGGCAGCACCTTCGCGTCCTGCAGAACCACCAAACAGGTGAGTTACCAGCGTGGATGCAAAAATCAGTGGCGCCATTCGAAGTGGAATATTGTCCCCGGAGTGAACCGCTGAAAGAATCAGGTTGGTATTCAGCGCATCATCCCCCTTGTGGCGTCGATAACAAAATACAATACCAAGACCAGCAGCAGGAAGCAGGAAAATCAACCAGGGATTCGCCTCACGCAGATAAGTCACCCAGTCCATACAGTAATAAAACGCAGTACCGACCAGACCAACCACGATTCCCACAATAACCGCAAGAATCACCCACTTGATGGAATCCTTCCCATGATGGAAGTAGCGGTAAGATTTTCGTAGTAAATATTTTTTAAACATAGATACCTCTATTTTAACAAACAGTTCAACAATCGATCATTATCTTCCGGACTCATCATACAAAACCGAATATAATGCTGATCCAAAAACGGGAATGAGGAACAGTCACGAATCATCATTTTTTCCTTAATCGCACGCTCGAACATCATATCTGATGTCATATCTTCTTTTAACAGCCGAACAAGAATAAAGTTGCCGCTGGCTGGATAAGGTTTGAAGTCTGGATGTGCCTCAAACGCTTTATACATTCTGTCCCTTTCGGAGGAAATCAATGCTTTTGTTTTTGCAATGTAGTCTTTGTCCTGGAACATAATCTCTCCGGCAACAACAGCGAGAGAGTTGATCATCCAGGGATTTTTGTGAGTATTGATATAATCAATCAAGTCCCTATTTCCGGTGATGGCGTAGCCAAGACGAAGTCCTGGGGCTGCGAAAAACTTGGAAGTGCCGCGCAAAATGATGATGTTGTTATAATGTGCGGTCAATGGTACGGAGTTGATGGCATCATAGTTGTTGGAAAATTCGATGTAAGTCTCGTCCACCATCACGAAGATGTCATACTGCTTGCAGGCATCTAAAATCTTTCGCATTTCTTTTCTTGTGATAGCTGTGGAAGTAGGGTTGTTTGGATTGCAAAGCACAATCAGATCGATGTTTTCATTTAATTTTGCAATAAAATCATCGGTGTCTAACTGGAAGTTGTCTTCCTCTTTTAGTGGATAGTAGAGAGAAGTGCCGCCTTCCAATGAGATGGAACGTTCATATTCGGAGTAGGTTGGTCCAAGGATCAGCGCCTTTTTTGGCTGTCTGATCTGGATAAAAAGAGAGATCAGTTCCGTGGAGCCATTTCCCACCAGAATGTTTTCATAGGTAGTGCCGCAATAGTCGGCGATACATTTGCGAAGAGAAGTGTATTCTCTGTCCGGATAGGATGTGATGGCATCAATTTTCTCTGCCAAAGTGGCTCTTAACAGGGGAGAAACGCCCAGCGGATTCACATTTGCGGAGAAACTGGTGATCTCTTCCTTTTTAATTCCGTAAATTGCTTCTATTTTTTCCAAATCACTGCCGTGAAAATGATCTTTATGTTTTAACATCATAAGCCTCCTGTGGTTGCAAGAAATGTTCAAATCGATTATACTTTAACATATATGCCATTTTTTGAAAAGTTACTTTTCAAGCGCATATCAGCGGTTGTGGCGTTGAAAAGTAATATTATGAAGCAGGTGACATTGTGAGAAAGAAAATACAGGATTTAGTAAAAGGGAAATATGAATATGCTTGTCCAAAACTGCTGACAGACAACAAGGTGAAGTTTGAGGTTTTGGAAAACGAATCTTACCAGGGTTCTTTTTCCATTTCTTCTGAGACTGGGGATCGTATCCGCGGTCTGATTACCTGTACCCACCCATACATGGATTGCCAGGTGAAGTCCTTTGATGACGCAGCGGTTGAGGTTGGGTTTACCTATCATGCCGTTGGCGTTGTGGCAGGCACCAAGGATAAGGGTGAGTTTGTCATCGCCTGCAGCAGTGGAGAGTATGTGATTCCGTTCGAGGCTGTCATCACCAGATTTTATCATGATTCTTCCATTGGTAAGGTAAAGACCATCAACGATTTTGCTAATCTGGCTAAGTTGAACTGGGACGAAGCATTGAAAGTATTTTCTTCTAAGTTTTTTGCAGATATTTTAGACGAAAAAAGCAAGCTCTTGTACAAAGGGCTTTGCTATCGCTATACAACGGCTCACGAGATGGAAGAGTTCTTAGTTGGTATCGGCAAAAAGACCCGCATCCAGTTTTCTGTGGACAAGCCAGAGCGCAATCTTGGCCGTATTCGGGAGGATTATGCAGACACCATTCGTGTATTCAAGTCCGGTTGGGGACATCTGGATATTCAGATTGCCACCGATGCGGAGTTTATTAAGCTGAAGGATAATCACATTCTGACTTCTCATTTTACAGGCAGAGATACGGAGATCCCTTTTACCGTTTCTGTGGATGCCCTGCATGCAGGAAAGAACTATGGTACCATTATTTTGCGCACGCCGTTCCAGAAACATACGGTGGAAATCTGTGTGCAAAAGACTGGCACAGTGCGTCCGGATGCCAGGGAATCTGCGAAAAAGTACAACCAGCGTTCCTATGCGCTTTTAACAAAAAAATACATTGATTACAAGATGGAACATTTCCCGGAGTCCGTGTGGACAGCGGAAACATTGGAACTGTTCGATAAGATGATAGAACGAGATCCTTCTGACCGCTGGAACTTCCTTTTGAAATGCCAGATGCTGCTTTTACAGGGCAAGGAGGAAGATGCGGCTTGGATTTTGGAAGATGCGGCTTATGGTGTGAAGGATAAACAGTCACCGGAGTGGTGCTATATCCAGTATCTGATGCAGCAGATTGAGCCAAAAGAGTCTAAAAAGGCGGCGTTGGCAGCAGAGATTAAGCAGGCTCATCAGCGACACAAGGACAACCTGTTGCTGTTCTTATTGCTGTTACATACCGATGGCAGCCTGCAGGCGGATCCAGAGTTTCGCTATGCAGTCATCAAGGACTATTTGGCAACTAGCTGCAGTCCTGTGATTTATTACGAAGCCTACAAGATATTAAAGGACGAGCCATCCTTAGTAAAAGAGATGGATGAGACAGACATCCGCATCTGCTATTGGATTGCAAAGCAGAATCTGCTGGATAACAACCTGATTGCAGCTATTTTAGACAGTGCAGTGAAGGTGCGGGTGTTCCACAATCGCTATTTCTGGATTTTGGGCCGCTGCTATAAGATTACAAAGGACGAGGCATGTGTAAGAATCATCTGCACATACCTGATTACAAATAATAAATTTGGCGAGGAATACTTGCACTGGTTTGCAAGAGGCTTGGAAAACAAGATGCGTATCGCAGGCATCTGTGAAGCCTATATGCAGTCCTGGCGCAGAACTGATGGGGACATTCCAGAGGTGGTATTAAACTACTTCTCCACAAGAACCCTGCTTCCAGCGATTTACAAGTGCCGCCTGTATGCTTATGTTGTCCGCAACAAGGACAGACTGGGCACCATGCTGGATACCTACCGTGGATTTATCATTCCATTTTTGGAAGAGGAATTAAAGAAAAATCACATGAATGATGAACTGGCTGAGATTGCCCGCTATGTAAAGACCCAGATTGGAGCGGAGCATTGGCGAGAGATCAATCAGAACTGCACCAATGTGGAAAAGGTGATTTCCTCCAATCCATCTTTTGTGAACATTGCGGTGTATCAGCAGGGAACCGATAGCTGTCAGAAGGCACCGATTGCCCAGAGTGTTTCCTATGTACATTTATATTCGGATGTATATCAGGTGTTGTTTGAGGACGGCTATGGCTACCGTTACTATGTAAAGGACGGCTATCGCGTGAACAAAATGTTCCCAAGAGAGTGGAAGGCCATGAAGGCGGAGTCTGTGCAGATGGAAGAAATCACACAGGCAAAAGAAGCCAATGCCATGATTCTGGAACTGGAAGAACTGTCTGGAACCATTGAAAGCCTGAATCTTCGCATTGAAGAGGCAAAAGCAGAAGGTCTGGATGTGGTGGACTATCAGGAACAGTTGTTAGTTCGTATGCTGTTTACAGGAACTTTTACCAAGGATCATGTTGCCTACTTTAGAGAAATTTGTAAGCAGAACGATACCACACAGCTTCGAGACGCTTACTGTTCCTGGTTTTCCTGGAGATACTTATGCTGGCAGGAAGAGATTCCACAGGAAGTATTCGAATATCTGGAGTATTCCGTGGCAGGACTTCGCAACCTGAACCGTTGTTGTGAACTGGCACTTTTCAGTCACATGTGTGAAGAAGGCGTGAAGCCGGAGATGAACTCCTGGTTTACCAAAACTTTTGAGTCCATCCTAGAGCAGGGATTGAAGCTGCCATGCTTTGAAAAACTGCCTGCAGAGTGGAAGCGTGCTTACTTTATTCACGACTGCAGTTACATTACATATACAGGTGAGAGCGGCAAAAAGCTGTTCTGCAGACTGAAAATCACTGCCGGCGGCAGACGATTTATGCTAAATCAGCCGGTGCTTGAGGTTGTAGGCGGCCTGTATGTAGTTGCCATCCGCATGTTTGCTGATGAGATGGTGGACTACGAATTTATAGAAAATGAAGAAACGGTGCTTGCCGCTGGTTCTACCAAGCTGTCTCAGAACTATCTTAAGAATCTGGATGATTCCAGATATCGCATTCTGAATGAGGCACTTCGGGAAAATCAGATGCAGTTCGATAAGATGCAAAAATATGCTGAAATGACAGATCTTGTAAATCATCTGTTTCAGCCCCTTTAAGGAGATACAATGAGTGCAAACCATTTGATGAAACCAAAACTGTATATTGGGATTGATTTAAATGACAGTTATGCCATGGTAAGCTTTTTGCGGGAGCGCGAGAGTGAGCCAATCACTGTCAGCGTAAAGAAGGATCAGGAAACCTTCCAGTTTCCCACCAGTCTTTATGTAGGGAAAAACAATCATTATCGATATGGTGTGGAAGCAGAGAAGAAAAAGTTCGATCCAAGCGGAGAATTTTTCGACCATCTTTATCTTCGCGCCAGAGATTTGATTCATACAGATGGCGCCGGTGAGGCGGTTGCACGTTTGACCACATTTATAAAGCGTCTGTTGAAACTGAAGGAAAATCTCTACGGTACAGAGCGTTTTGAACAGTATCTGGTCATCACCGTTCCAGAGATGTCTCCAGAGGCGACGGCGGTACTGGATGCGGTGAAAAAGGAGCTTGGTTCTGAGATTACACGTATGGACTGGATGGATTATGCAGAGTGTTCGTATTATTATGTGTACCAGCAGGATTCCTCTGTGTGGGCTCACAATGTGGCGTTGTTCGACTATTCTGCCAGTCAGTTGACCTGCACCATGCTTGGCAGAGATGTCCGTCTGGTTCCGCAGGTGGTTATGTCAGCCCAGACAAGCTGGCCAAGCAGCATGGAACTGGACGAAGACCCGACAGCCAAGGACAGATTTTTCGCAGATATCGTAAAGCAGGCCTTTGGAAAACGCATCATTTCCGGTGTGTTTTTACTGGGAGATGGGTTTGATGGAGAGTGGATGAAGGACTCCTTGCGGGTATTGACCCCAAACAGACGTGTTTTTATGGGAAAAAATCTTTACACCAAGGGCAGTGCTATGGCAGCGCTTGTGATGTTTTCCGAAAAACAGTGGAATTATAGATATGAGTGTTCCTACAAAGCCCAGGCAAATGTGAGTTTGCAGGTGCTTTCCGGAGATGCGACAAAGATACTCCCATTGATAGAGATGGGACGCAACTGGTTCGAGCAAAAGACCAGTTACAATGTATTGCTGAAAGGAAGTCCAGAGTTCAACGTTTATATTGAGCGCAAAGGGGAATATCAGCAAAAGCACGTAGTGGTGCCATTGGAGGATATCTGGAATCGTCCCGAGCGGACACGTAAGATTCGTGTCACCGCACAGATGGTAAAAAATAACGTGTTAAAACTTACAGTCACAGACGTAGGATTCGGAGCCTTTTATGCTTCCACAGGAAAGGAATGGTCCTACGAAGCAGAGCTGTATGAAATGTAGAAAAGTAAAGTGTTTAAGAAACTTCGCAAGGATGTGTAAGACTTGAGACAGGACAAGCCTTGCAAGCAATTACTTATGAAAGATGGTGACCGTATGGGCGAGTTAATCTGGTGCGCACAGGAAGATGCGAAACAGCCATTTACAATACAACCGATGAATTTTCCGATT
>JAFUPY010000023.1 GCA_017472565.1 Eubacterium sp. | reverse complement strand
CCGTTGTTGTGAACTGGCACTTTTCAGTCACATGTGTGAAGAAGGCGTGAAGCCGGAGATGAACTCCTGGTTTACCAAAACTTTTGAGCCCATCCTAGAGCAGGGATTGAAGCTGCCATGCTTTGAAAAACTGCCTGCAGAGTGGAAGCGTGCTTACTTTATTCACGACTGCAGTTACCTTACATATACCGGCGAAACAGGGAAAAAACTGTTCTGCCGATTAAAAATCACTGCCGGCGGCAAACGATTTGTGATGAATCAGCCGGTGCTTGAGGTTGTAGGCGGCCTGTATGTAGTTGCCATCCGCATGTTTGCTGATGAGATGGTGGATTACGAATTTATTGAAAATGAAGAAACGGTACTTGCTTCTGGTTCAACCAAGCTGTCTCAGAGTTATTTGAAGAATCTGGACGATTCCAGATATCGTGTTCTGAATGAAGCACTTCGGGAAAATCAGATGCAGTTCGATAAGATGCAAAAATATGCTGAAATGACAGATCTTGTAAATCATCTGTTTCAGCCCCTGTAAGGAGAAAAAATGAGTGCAAACCATTTGATGAAACCAAAACTGTATATAGGGATTGATTTGAATGACAGCTATGCCATGGTCAGTTTCCTGCGTGAACGTGAGAGCGAGCCGATCACTGTCAGCGTAAAGAAGGATCAGGAGACCTTTCAGTTTCCAACTAGTCTTTATGTAGGGAAAAACAATCATTATCGATATGGTGTGGAAGCAGAGAAGAAAAAGTTCGATCCAAATGGCGAATTTTTTGATCATCTCTATCTTCGCGCCAGAGATTTGATTCATACAGATGGAGCCGGTGAGGCAGTTGCACGTTTAACCACCTTTATAAAACGCCTGCTGAAACTGAAAGAAAATCTTTACGGGACAGAGCGTTTTGAACAGTACCTGGTCATCACCGTTCCAGAGATGTCGCCAGAGGCTACGGCGGTACTGGATGCGGTGAAAAAGGAGCTTGGTTCTGAGATTACACGCATGGACTGGATGGATTATGCGGAGTGTTCTTACTACTATGTGTATCAGCAGGATTCCTCTGTGTGGGCTCACAACGTGGCAGTGTTTGACTATTCTGCCAGCCAGTTGACTTGCACCATGCTTGGCAGAGATGTCCGTCTGGTTCCACAGGTGGTCATGTCAGCACAGACAAGTTGGCCTAGCAGCATGGAGCTGGATGAAAATCCACTTGCCAATGACAGATTTTTTGCGGACATTGTAAAGCAGGCCTTTGGCAAACGCATCATTTCCGGTGTGTTTTTACTGGGAGATGGGTTTGACGGGGAGTGGATGAAGGACTCCTTGCGGGTATTGACCCCAAACAGACGTGTTTTTATGGGAAAAAATCTTTACACCAAGGGCAGTGCTATGGCAGCGCTTGTGATGTTTTCCGAAAAACAATGGAATTATAGATATGAGTGTTCCTACAAAGCCCAGGCAAATGTGAGTTTGCAGGTGCTATCGGGGGATGCAACAAAGGTGCTCCCATTGATTGAGATGGGGCGTAACTGGTTCGAACAAAAGACCAGTTACAATGTATTGCTGAAAGGAAGCCCAGAGTTCAACGTTTATATTGAACGCAAGGGAGAATATCAGCAAAAGCACGTAGTGGTGCCATTGGAGGACATCTGGAATCGTCCCGAGCGGACACGTAAGATTCGTGTCACCGCACAAATGGTAAAAAATAACGTGTTAAAGATTACAGTCACAGACGTGGGATTTGGAGCCTTTTATGCCGCCACTGGAAAGGAATGGTCCTACGAAGTGGAACTGTATGAGATGTAAAAAAGTAAAGTGTTTAAGAAACTTTGCAAGGATGTGTAAGACTTGAGATAGGACAAGCCTTGCAAGCAATTACTTATGAAAGATGGTGACCGTATGGGCGAGTTAATCTGGTGCGCACAGGAAGATGCGAAACAGCCATTTACAATACAACCGATGAATTTTCCGATTTATTCCAT
>JAFUPY010000022.1 GCA_017472565.1 Eubacterium sp. | reverse complement strand
TGAAATACTTACATTTTGACACAAAAATGGAAGACAATCTATTTGTAAGACTATCTTCCATCTAAAGATTTGCAATACTTATTTCTGTTTTGATATATATACGAAAAACAACTAACTGGAAATTAATTTTTCAACTGACTATTGTTTCAAATTCGTTGACAAAACATTAACGAATTAGTAATATTATCATGTAAAATTAAATACATTTCATCGTGACCCTGTGTTAAGACTGATCAATGGATCAGGCGCAGTGGATGAGGGAATCCGGTTAGAGTCCGGAACATTGCCAATTGCCGTAAGTGTGAGAGGATGTTGTTCGTGACGTGAGTCGGTCATTGGGAGATATGCTCCTGAGAAGGCTGAACAACAAACGAGAAATCATTGCATGAGAATGAAACTGATTTGCATGCAAATATTTCACATCACACAAGTCGGAAGACCTATGATGATTGAGAATGGTGTAATAGCGTGCTGGCGAGTGTGCTATATAAATTGTTATTTGCACCAATTGCCTGACACGAAATCATGGCCGTGACAGATTTATTCTGTCGCGGCTTTTTTTCTGCTTTTCATTTATGAAAATGGTTTCTCTATCACAGAAAAATGTAGGTTGGTATAAGACAGTTTTTTAAAGAAAGAGGAGGTAAGGAAAAGAAAATGAAACAGACAAAGAAAATTTTGAAACGAATACTGGTATCCGTAATGTGTTTGATGCTGGTGTTCACGTTGTTGCCAGGAAATGCTTTGGCAGCAGACACACCTTCTGGAGATTCAGGATTGACACTGACATCCTTAGAAATTGGTATTGATTCGTATAGTAAAACCGAGCCTGGTAGTTCTAAGGAAGTGGCATTAGTACATGATGGTTCAGATATTAAAATGGAAACAAACGACTATATCAGCAGTTGGACAAACCGTGTTGCTTTCGTCAAAGCAACCGCATCCAGCGAGACTGCAACCATTACTGCAAAAATTGATGATTGCAGTGCTGCATTAACATCTGGAGCAGATAGTTGGACAAAACTTGTATATGCCTACCCAGCAACAGGTTATGTGTATGGAAGTCCTCTGGATGCAGGCGCGTATAACGAAATGACGATTACTGTTTCTGAAGGTGATGTTTCCAAAGAGTATAAGGTGATCATACCGATAGAGGCAGACTTGGAGAAACAGTCTCTAGACTGGAAGACAAACCTGGGAGCAGGAAAATATTGTGCTAAAAATGAGGAGGTTTCCTTTACTGTAGAAGCTAAATATAACAATCGTCCTTTGGAAATGAAGGACGAAATCACATATCAGTGGTATTCCAATACTTCTAACAGCACGGAAAATGGAACTGCAATTAGTGGAGCAACAACAGCATCTTATACCCCATCCACAGCAGCTCTGGGAACGACATATTATTATGCTGTAGCATCTTGCAATGGAAAGACAGCAACAAGTAATGTGGCAGAAGTGACCGTTACAGATGATCCGGCACCAACCTCTATTTCCTTAGTATGTGACTGGCAATACGCGATAGATGATTCCTGGTCTTCGGCACTGGGTGGGAAAAAATATATTGCTACCATTGGTGATTCTTTTTATGTTAAAGCAGTAGATGAAAATGGAAACGTGACTCCTGTTAGCTGGAAGTTACAGCTTTACGGTGGTGAATTTGATGTAAACACTGGCAAGTATACGGTTACCAGCACAGGTTATAGTTATTTGACAGCTACTTCTTTATATGATTCCAGCATTACTAGCGGAGACAAGGTAATTCAGGTTAGTGATTACAAGATTTCCACATACAATCAGAATCCGAAAGTAGTATTATCGGAAGATGGTCAAACGGCTAAGAAGATCAGTACTTCTGGTGGTGTTGCTAACTATACAATCTGGTCTTACGATATGCCAGAGGGAATTGCAACGTTGACCACTGACTTAAGTAAAAAGGGTTCCAGCATTTACTTTGATGCTTTACGTCCTGGAACCATTGATGTTAGCTATAAGGTAGACCTGGGAGATGGTGCATTACAGGATGCGACAACATTGACCATCACTGGCGTCGCTGTAGAAGATAGCAATGCAACTCAGACAAAGACCTATTTAGAATTACAAAACGATAAGACAGAACAGCTTACAGCATATGTTGCGGAAGGAAGAAGCGTTGCAAGCTGGTCTAGTGCAAATGAAAATATTGCTACTGTAGATGAAAACGGTAAAGTAACTGCTGTTGGCATCGGTTCCGTTATTATTACTGCAACCGATGATCAGGGGGCAAAAGGCGGTATCAAAGTGGTTGTTTCTGATGATAACAATCCAACTTTTGAAAATGTTGCTTTGAATGGTATTAATACATCTACGTTCAAGTTTAACCCTACTACATATACATATGAGGGTATTGCTATTAGCAGATATAACACAAGCAGTTTAGTTTTCACAGCTGCTACATTGTTTGATACAGAGAAACTGAATGCGGTTGCTTCCTACACAGATATTAATGGAGTAAAACAGAACATTAGTGTAAACTCTGGTGCAGCAACTACTTTGACAGATATTCCATTTGGAACAAGTACAATTACAGTTACGCTCACAAACAAAACAGACGAAACAAAGAAAACGGTTTATACCTTCGAAGTGACTCGTCCTCGTGATACTACAAAAACAATTGCATACAGTGGAAGTATCACATTAAGCAGTGATGAGCGTGAACTTTCTACAAACCCATATAATGGAAAAACAGAAGGTTCTTTGTTTAGAGCAAATGCAGATGGAACATGGAATGGCACCACATATGGTGTAGTGTATAATTTTTATAATTATCTAGCATACCTTCAGGATGGACTTGAAAACTTTAAAGTAACTGTGAAGGGTTACACTGCATATACACACCTTCGTTATAGCACAGACGATGGCGCTACATGGAAAGAACTCAACCAGGGCGGTGGCACTACAGATACAATCACTTTCCCAACTCGAGATGGAGAGGATAATCCGGTTGTTAAAGTTCTTATTCAGGTGATTGATGATAAGGCATATGCCGCAAATGAAGCGGCAGGAAAAGACGGATGGGCTGACGTAACACCAACAGCATATACCGTTTGGGTAGAGCAGCTTCCAGTGGTTGAAGCTAACATTTTAACAGCAGAAGTTGTTGGCGGAGATTTTTATCCAGCATTTGCAAGTGATTACTATACATACAAAATCATGGTTGAAAATGGTGCAGAAGCACCTACATTAACATACACAGTTACAGATGATGCCACAGTAATGGTGAATGAGGTTGAACAGGTAGCTGTAGATGGAAAATATTCATTAACACTTACTAAAGATGCTCAGAAGATTGTAATCACAAGAAAAGGCGGTAGTAAAACATATAGTTTTACATACAGAGAAAAGAGTGCGTTAGATGTTCCTGATAAAGTAATAGATTACTTGCCAATTAATAGTCAGTATACCAATGGAGCAGGTGGCGGATATGCGCTTGCACCAGAGGGAACTATTGGCGAAAATGCAGAATCCGCATTGTTAAGTTTGGGTAACTTTGGTGGATATATTACCTATTACTACGAAAACGGCTTAACAGACAATGCAAATAATAAATATGGTGTAGATTTCTATATTTACGGCAATGCATTTAAAGATACAAGTACCGGTACAGGCCTTGGATCGATGGAACCGGGTCAGGTCTGGGTTTCTGAAGATGGAACAAACTGGTATGCATTAGCAGGTAGTGAACACTATGAAGATGATACAGTATGGGATTATTCCGTAACATATACAAAAACAGAAACAGGACTGACAGCCTGGACAGATAATAAAGGAAATGCTGACAATGGTTCTCAGGTAGGACAGTGGCCATTATCCACGATTTATCCATTGAATAACTTGTTAAAAGGAGAAAGCATTACCTTAAATGGAATCTTACTTCCATGTGTGGATGGTTCACTGACTGGAAATGGACAGTTTTCATCTTTCTCTAGTGGGGCAAAATTTGGTTATGTTGATACCCAGGTAAATAGCGTAATCGGAGTGGATGCTAATCCATATCTGGCAAATGACGATAATGATTTGGAGAGCAGTGGTTTTGACCTTGCCTGGGCAGTAGATGCAGATGGCAATCCTGTTGATGTTAGTGGAAAAGAATTCCATTACGTAAAAATTGTGACTGCTTCTAACCTATGGGCTGGTATGGCGAATGAAAAATCAACAGAAGTTGGTTTGGTGCTTCGTACAACTGCTCAGGATACAGCTGTTGGAAAAACAGATGCGCCTACTGGTGTTACAATTACCAGCGGCTCAAATAGCAAGGAAGTAGCATTTGAAGAAGGCAAACAGGTATATGAAGTTAGCTTAGATGACATGAAATATGCATCTATCAAAGTAAATGGCACATCTGAAGATGATAATATTTATATTAATAATATCCGAGTAGAGTCTGGAGATGCAGCACATGGTATTAAGGTTTCCGGAGGCAAGACAGTTCGTGTTATTGTTCAAAACGGAGAGAAAGAGCCAGTCATTTACTTACTGAAATTAACAAGTACCGCATCCACAGAAAATGAACTGATCAAAAATGTTAAACTCAATGTTGGCGGTGCAAGTCGTCAGGCAGAAACCATTGACGGTGAGACATATAGAGCAACAGTTGCATATCGCATGGATGAAATCAAGATTGCGCCAGTTGTAGAGGATGGCATTACACTAACAATCAATGGTGAAGAACCACAGGAAAGCTATCCATTGGTTGAAGGTGAAAATGTATTTGAGATTGTCGCAGCAAAAGATGTGCAGTCTGCAAGAATTTTGGCTAGAAATAGTGAAGTAGTACAGAAAGTGACATTGATTGTAGTTCGTGAAAAGGTTCCAGAATCTACTGGAGAAATCACTGTTTACTTTACAATGCTAGGTGATACAGATCATGAAGATACACAGGATTTGGTTCACACATTAGAAAAAGGCAATCTGGAAACTTGGGTTCCACAGACAGCATATACAGTAGAAAGTCCAGCGGTAGTTTTGGATATTCTTGAAAAAGTAGCAGACGAATATGGATATACATTTATCAATTCTGGCAACTATATTTCAGATATCAACGGCCTTGGCGAGTTTGACAATGGTGCGTTCTCTGGATGGATGTACACTTTAAATGGCGTACATAGCGATTTTGGTGTTGCAGAGCAGACTTTAGAGGATGGAGATATTATTGTATTCCATTACACCGATGACTTTACGATTGAGGATTATAGTACAGCAGAAGAAGTTACAATTGAATTTGTACAAGATCTGATCAATGCTATTGGAACAGTTACCATCGATTCTTCTGCAGACATCCATGCAGCAAGAGCAGCGTATGACAGACTGTCAACAGAACAGAAAAAGCAGGTAACAAATTATGCCGTTCTGACAGTTGCAGAAGAAGAATATGCAGCAATTGTAGATGGTTTGTTAGAAAATGTAGCTGATATTCCAGCTGTATACGACACAACAGGTGATTATCTGGAAAAACTTGCAGAAAAATATGTTCCAACTGTAGCCAATACAGGTGGCGAATGGCAGGTTCTTGGTCTTGAAAGAAGTGGACGAGATGTTTCTGACACTTACTATGACAATGTGGTTGCATATGTGAAAGAAAACATCAATGCCAAGGGGCAGCTTCACAGAGCAAAATCTACAGATAACTCTCGTGTAATCTTAGGTTTAACAGCTGCAGGTTATGATCCAACAAATGTTGCTGGTTATAATTTATTAGAAGGTTTAACAGACATGGATTATGTGAAGTATCAGGGTATCAATGGTCCAATTTGGGCATTGATAGCATTGGATTCCCATAATTATGAAATCCCACAGGCAGCAGCTGGGGCAGATCAGGTAACAAGAGAAAAATTAGTAGATTATCTTTTAGAGGCACAGCTTGCAGATAATGGCTGGACACTGAAAGGTACTGAGGCTGATGCAGATATTACAGCAATGGCAATTCAGGCATTGGCACCATATTACAAGACCAATAAAGAAGTTAGAAATGCAGTAGATGCAGCATTGGTAAAATTGTCCAATATGCAGAATACAGATGGTTTCTACACAGATAATAACGGACTTGTAAATGCAGAGTCTACTGCACAGGTGGTAGTAGCACTTACTGCATTGGGAATTGACCCGGCAACAGACGCAAGATTTGTCAAAGACGGAACTTCTGTTTTAGATGCTCTAAGTGCATTCTACGTTGCAGGCGGTGGATTCAGTCATACATTAGGTGGTAAATTAGACGGCATGTCAACGGAGCAGGGTTACTATGCATTAGTATCTTATGCAAGAATGTTAGCTGGTCAGACAAGTCTGTATGACATGAGCGATGTAACACTTGCTTCAACAGACGGTGAAGCTGGCACTATTACTCCTGGAACAACTCCAGAGGGATCAGATGATACATCAGACACAAACAAAAAACCAGGTGCAACGTCTCCAAAAACAGGCGACTTCACAGGTGGTACACCGATTGCACCAATCATGATGGTTATTATCTTAGCTGGTGCGGCAGCGGCGGTTGCTTATAGAAGACGTCAGGTAATGAGATAAAGAGGAATTATGAAAAAACAAAACATTATAATGATCGTAATTATTGCCATTATCGCAGTAGTGGTAATTGGTGTTGGTGTGAAATTACATCAGGGGAACAGTGTATCAACTGGTGGTTCCTCTGCAGCAATTGAGCAGGAAGGAAGCTTGTCATCCGATCAAATTGAACTGAACACAGATGATAAACAGGATTCTCAGACAACAGGCGCTGATAGTACAGATGTGGAAGATGGCACAAAGACAGAGGGTGACATTGATACTAAGGATGATGTCCAGTCTGAATCTAGGGATGATAAGGACACAAGTTCTGATAGCAATAGTCAGGATAGCAGTGCGGATGCAGAGAACAGTGGCACAACCACTCCTGATAACAGTGCAACAACAGCACCAGAGCCAGAAGAAGAGACGCTAACTTGTACGGTAACAATCAAGTGTGACACGATTCTGAATAATATGGCGAATCTGACACCAGGCAAAGAAGGATTGGTTCCATCAAGCGGTTATATTCTTGGAAAAACAACCATTGAGTTTGAAGAAGGAGACACTGCTTTTGATGTTACAAAAGAAGCCTGTGCAAATGCAGGTATTCAGATTGAATACTCTTTTACACCAGCCTATAACAGTTATTACGTGGAAGGAATTAACAACCTGTACGAGTTTGACTGTGGTCCAGATTCTGGTTGGATGTACAAGGTAAATGGATGGTTCCCTAACTATGGTTCTTCAAGCTATGAAGTACAAGATGGAGATAAGATTGTATGGTGCTACACATGCGTTGGTCTTGGAGCAGATGTTGGCGGAAGTAATTATTAGTCAATAAAAAATCATTTTATCAGCTATCATAGGGGTCAAATCCTATGATAGCTTTTCACGGAAAAAGATTGGGAGGTCGAATCATGTCCCATTACGAGATTAAAAATTTGAGTTTTTCCTATGCGGCATCGCCTGATAGAAAAACCCTTGATCATGTAAGTTTAAAAATTGAACGAGGTCAGTACATAACCGTCTGTGGACGAAGCGGCAGTGGAAAAACAACCCTTTTAAAACATTTAAAAAGTGTATTAACACCCCACGGTACAACCACAGGAGAAATTCTGTTTGAGGGAACTCCACTTAAGGACGTTGATATGCGTACACAGACCCTATCCATTGGATATGTCATGCAGAATCCTGACAGTCAGATTGTGACAGATAAGGTGTGGCATGAGCTTGCTTTTGGTCTGGAAAGCCTGGGCTTAGAACAGCAGATAATTCGTACCCGTGTGGCAGAGATGGCCAGCTATTTTGGCATTCAGGGATGGTTTCACAAGAATGTAGCAGACTTGTCTGGTGGTCAAAAGCAGTTATTAAACTTAGCTTCTATCATGGCTATGCAGCCAAGCGTGCTGATTCTGGACGAGCCTACCAGTCAGTTGGATCCGATTGCTGCAGCAGACTTTTTAAATACCGTAAAGAAGATTAATCGCGAACTTCGAACCACCATTATTATTACCGAGCATCGTTTGGAAGATATTTTTTATGCTTCTGACAAGGTGCTTGTGATGGAGCATGGAGGTGTGTTGGCGTATGATGAACCACGTAAGATTGGAGCATTTTTAAAGGAGCAAAACAATGAGATGTTCGCGGCGATGCCAACCCCTGTTCAGATTTATTATGGCGTGAATGAGCAGGGCACGTGTCCACTGACAGTTCGTGAAGGGGCAGAGTGGTTGGATGAGATGTTCGCCGAAAAGGCGCCTGTTCACACAAGAATCGAAGAAGACGAAAAACTGGCAGGGGCTTATGGAGATAAGGCAAAGGATATCGCTGCAGCAATGTCTAAGGGTGAACCAATCAAGGATCCAGCCATTGCCATCAAGGAAGCTTGGTTTCGATATGAGCGCGATGGAGCAGATATTCTAAAAGATCTTTCCCTTCAGGTGCCTAGAGAGAGCATTTACGCCATTGTTGGCGGCAATGGAACAGGAAAGTCCACCACATTAAAAACGATCTGCAATATCTGCAGACCATATAGAGGGAAGGTCATTGTTGATGGCAAGCCTGTTGCTAAGCACAATCAGCAGGAGCTTTTTAGAGGGACACTTGCTATGCTTCCACAGGATCCACAGAGTTTATTTGCCAAGATGACGGTTCGTGAAGAATTGGAAGAGGTGCTTGGTTTTAAGGATCCTGATAAGGCAGAAAAGATTGCCCAGGTAGCTGAAACCTGCGAAATTACCTATCTGCTTGACAGCCATCCATATGACATCTCAGGTGGGGAACAGCAAAGAGCAGCTTTGGCCAAGATTTTGCTGACCAATCCAAAGATTCTTTTGATGGATGAACCGACCAAGGGGATTGATGACTTTTTCAAGATTAAGTTTGCGCAGATTATCAAGCGCTTGCAGTCACAGGGCGTGACCATTGTAATGGTTTCCCATGATGTGGAATTCTGTGCAAAGTATGCGGATTATGTGAGTATGTTTTTTGACGGCAGTATTGTGTCTACCAATACGCCGAACCGATTCTTCTCGCAGAACAGTTTTTATACCACAGCGGCTAACCGCATGAGCCGTCATGTGTTTGAAAATGCAATTAA
The DNA here is from genome assembly GCA_017472565.1 of Eubacterium sp. Classification (GTDB taxonomy): domain Bacteria; phylum Bacillota; class Clostridia; order Lachnospirales; family Lachnospiraceae; genus Brotonthovivens. Next base: position 10,399 of record JAFUPY010000022.1, on the reverse strand, counting down.
CAACGAGGATGTTATTACACTATGTCTGAAAAATCAGTAGTTATTACTTCCAAAAGTGAAAATTTGATTTTAGATAAGATTACCTGGCGTCATGTGATGGCTACATTGATGATGCTGATCGGGTGTTTTGTGGTGTTGCTTCTCTATAACAAGATTGGGAATGGCAGACATTACATTGCAAGTGGCATCGAGATTGCCATATCCATTGCTGGATATCTGTTGCTATTTCGTGGGCGCAAGCCTTATGCCAGAGAGATTGCAACCATTGGCGTGTTGGTGTTTATCGGTGTGATAGGTCGTGCGATTTTTGCTATGATTCCACACTTTAAGCCAATGTGCGGCCTGATTATGATTGGTGCTATGGCTCTTGGCGGCCCTGGTGGATTTATGGTAGGAACCTTGACTGCCTTTTGCAGTAATATCCTCTTTGGGCAAGGGCAGTGGACCCCATGGCAGATGTTTGCCTATGGTGTTGGCGGTCTGCTGATCGGCTGGTTTTATCGTCTGCGCATCGTAGGCAAAAAACGCCTGATTCCGACGGCTATTATCTGCGGATTTGTCGTTGTGGCAGTAGTAGGTCCACTGTTGGACGTAAGTACCGTATTTTCCGCAGACATGGGATTTCAGCCGGAGATATTTGCTATGTATTTTAAATCTGGTCTTCCAGTAAATATCATCCATGCAGCCTGCACCGTGCTGACGGTACTTGTAATGACAAGACCGATGCTGAATCGTCTGGATCGCATGAAGGTAAAGTTCGGTATGTTTGGAAGTTATCGTAAACAACAGTAGTTGTTGTATATCAAAGAATAGAAAGATAAGAGAATTAACATGAAGTTTGACAGTTATCATCCTTTTATCAATTTCATATATTTTGTGGCAGCGGTTTTGTGTATTGCCTTTTTTCATCATCCAATATTTCTGGCCATTGGCTATGTTGCTGCGTTCCTCTGGTCAGTGAAACTGAACGGGAAAAAGTCGCTGATTTTAAACTTGTGCCTGATTCCTGTGATTGCTTTTTATACCTGGTGGTTTTCTTTTTACAACCATTTCGGTGTGACTATTTTGGGGTACAATTTTATCGACAATCAGATTACCCTGGAGGCCATTGTGGTAGGATTTGTTCGCGGTGTGATGGCGGCTGCCATCGTGATGGAGTTTACCTGCATCTTTAAGATTGTTACTGCGGATAAGATTGTATATTTGTTAGGAAAGATATCCCCGTATCTTTCCCTTTTCCTGTCCATCCTGCTGCGTTTTATTCCCCGTATTATCGACTGGGCCAAAAAGACCAATCGAGCACGCTGTGGGGTGGGACAGGGTATTAACCAGGGAAACATCTTCCAGCGTTTGTGGCATCTGATCAAGGTTATTTCTGTTACCCTTACATGGACCATTGAGCATCTGGTGGAGAGTGCAGCTTCCATGAAAAGCCGAGGCTATTCCTTAAAGGGCAGAAAAGCATTTTCTATTTACCGATTTGACAATCGTGACAGAAGTATTCTATTGGTATTGATTGCATGTATCGCAATCATCCTGCTGGCAAACAGTGCAGGTGAGACCAACATTCTCTACGAACCAATGATTATTATGGAACCAATTACAGGGATGTCTGTGTTGTTCTATGTGGTGTATGCAGCATTTTTGCTGTTACCATTGGTGTTGCAGTTGGCGGGAGAGTGGAAGTTTAAGCGATTACAACAGATGAGCATTTAGATAATCAGAATCTCCAAACATTATAGGCAGTTGGTTACAATTTGTGTCCAACTGCCTACAGTCTGCAATTAAGTAGGAGGCGGTTAATCACCGTCTCCTACTTAATTGTTATGAGATATGTATTTTTACACGGGTGGATAATTGTCGCACATATGGTAGAAAGAGTAAAGCATGTAAAAACGCTCTTCTGCATCTTCCAGATTTAGTTCCCATAGCTCATTGATTTTTTGTAGTCGCAAAAACAGCGTGTTTCTATGGATATAGAGTTCTTTTGCTGTCAGCTGATGGTTTCTTTCATTTTTTAAGAATACAAACAGTGTTTGGAAGAACTGGGTTTTATGAGCCTTGTCATATTCTCTGATGGCATCCAGAGTAGGATGCAGCAGGGAAGTATTCATGTGCTGTTCCACGATATTAGTAATAAATTTCATGGCGATACTTTGACAGGAGTAGAGAAATCCGATTTCCGGAGTCCCCTGCTGCAGTGCCTCCAGTGTTTGTTTGAAAGAAGATGCGATATCCTCCAAATCATAAAAGACAAAACCAGATGCCCCATAGTAACTGTTTGTTTTCATCAGATCTTGAAATCTCTGATGAAAGCTGTTTCTATCCACCAGATCATAGTTACACAAAACAACCAGATGTTTTTGGTATGGAATCGAATAAACACCACCAGACTCATCGGAAAGAATACGGCTTAAGTGGGCATCAAAGTGGAAATAGTCAGAGATTGCAGTGGCAACAAATATTTGCTTTGGACTTTTCGCATCCCAACCAAAGAGTGCAAGTCTTCGCTGCAATGCCTCCCCAGAGTCCGGCGCTCCATCCAGAGAACGGGCAAAGAAGGAAGTAAAATGGTAGGAAGTGTCCGTTGTCATGTTGCTATGCAGCCATTCTGTGATAAATGGTGTGAACAGTTCTAGCAGTTGTACTTGTCCTTTGGTCAGTTTTTCATCTCCTTCTATCAGAATGAGAGTCGCACAGCGTTCGTCATTGACAAATATGTGCTGGCAGCAGGAGGAGGTAGGAAAATAATCCGCAGGAAGTGAAAATGCATGATGACGCAAAAAGGTTTCTTTATAAAATTGATTGAACAGCTTTAACTTGTCAGCAGGAATACTTTTGGCCTGAATAATGGACTGCCATTCCTCACTATCAGAGTAAGCTGGTATGCGAGAAGAATTGGCGATCATAAACTGGGAGGAGTCTACGATTAAAAGTGGTCGGTCAAATATGGACTCTGCCAAATCCAGTAGATCAGAAAGTGTACAGCTTTGAGATAACTTCTGTGAGCATTGTTCGTGCCAGCGGGCATAATAGCTGAATGCCTCCAATATGCGATTGGAAACCGCGAAGATGTTCTCTGTGTGAAGCATAAGAAAATCTTCCATATGTTTGCAGATGATATTTTGGCGGCCATCCCCAAAAAACTGGTCCGATGTTCCCAGATAAAGAATCTGTCTCTCCAGTGGCAGCGATGGGTGATACAGACGAATCTCCGTAATCTCTGTCTTGTGATTGATACAAAAAATCTCTGGTTCAAAATCATCCAAATAGTCTTTTAATATCCATAAACTTAGAGTCATAAAGGCAAGTCTCCTTATGTAGTTTCCTGTCTGCGATTTTCGAAAAAATAAATCCTCATGCATAGATTATACGTTGTATAGACGCAAAAAACAATAAAAATGTTCAAAGTGAACAGTGAAACTGTGTCAAAACAAATAATATCTGTTCGTGCTAGACATATGATGTAGTGGTTTGCACATTTATAATAGAGTCATACAAGTAATCAACCGTTCCGGAAACGAATGTGGAATGGGTAAGGAAAAAGAGAAAGGATACTGTTACTATGATTAAAAAATGTATTGACGTGAAACTGAATGTAAAACCAGTATTTGTGATGTTCAACCACAAGTATTATTATGAAGGTCCATGCCGTATGGCGGGCGGAGAAGCCCTTCAGCCAGATTTTGATTCTATTGTAAACGGTCACATTTTCCACGGCACAATGGAAGGTATGAAACATGCAATGCCTGAATGTGTCAATCTGATGGAGCCTGTATATTTGGAAACAACTTGTAACTGGGATATCAAGGATGCATACTTTGATGAACTGTTAAAAGATCAGAGTGAAGTTGACGTGTATCTGGCTACAGGTGCTTTTGGTGCAGATCAGGTATTCAATGAATTCGCTCAGAGATGTAAAAAACCAATTTGTATTCAGCCAGATATCTGGGGGCCAGCAAGAGCAGGTGGTCTGTACAACCTTGGCGTAGATGTAATCTGTGAACCAACATGGGCAGATATAGTAAAAAGACTGGTTGTGCTTCGTGCGAAAAAAGCGATTGCTCAGGCAAATCTGTTGCTTGTTACAAGATTTAATTACGATATTCCAGTTGCAGGTGCTACAGACAGCTTTGTTAATCTGAGAGCAGTAACAGACCTGATGGGTGTACACTTTAGAACTGTAAATGCCCATGAAATCTTAGATCAGCTGCATCCTTTGACAGAAGAAGGCAACCACACAACACCAGGTCGTATCACACCAAACATTACAGAAGAAGAAATCAAAGAATTGGAAGTAATGGCTGACGAGCTGTTAGCAGGTGCTGAAGTAGCAGAAATCGAAAAAGATAAAGTTGTGAAATCTCTTATCGCATACAAAGTAATTCAGAAAAACATGGATATGTATGATTGCTCTGGTGCTGTTATTCCATGTCCGGATATCTGTTCAACAAGAAGAATCAATGAAGAACAGTTCACATTCTGTCTGACTCATTCCCTCAATTTAGAACAGGGTATTGCGTCCGGATGTGAATATGACGTGGCTTCTACCGTAACAATGCTTGCGGAAATGGCTGTTTCCGGTAAAGCTCCATACATGGGAAATACACTTCCAATTATATCCACAGATGGCAGAGGCCTGAACTTGCAGATTCTGAAAATGCTTTCAGAAGAAGACGCAAAAGAAATCGAAGGCAAAGACAATCTGTATGTGGTATATCATTCTACACCACACAGAAAATTCAAAGGAATTAACGAACCAAATGGTTCCTATGGATTAAAAGCATTTGCATATGATCAGAAATTTGGTGCGGTTATGCGTCACAACTTCAACGAAGATGCTGGACAGGTGATCACATTTGCAAAATTTAGTGGTGATTTAAAACGTTTACTCATTGGTAAGGGTACTATCCTTAAGAGTGTAGGCTACGATCTCCACAACTGCAACGGCGGTTTTATCTTCCAGGTGGAAGATCAGAAAAAAGTATACAAAGAACAGTGCAGAGCCGGATTACATATGCCACTGATCTTTGGTGATTACACAGAAGAATTAAAGATGCTTGCTGAAAGCTACGGCATGGAAGCGATTATGGTTTAATTATGAGAAAAGAGATCAAAGAAAAACTTCTGCATAATAAAAATACTTCTCTTGAACAGGCACGTTTGGCGCGCATTGCGCCAGATGTGCCTAAAGCACATGTAATACAATATGTGCACAACTATGTCTGCTATAAATTTTTCCTGAATCCAGAGGATTGGAAGGATGAATTGCTTTATCACTTGGCAGAAAAAAGTATTGAAGAAGCGATACATATGAAGATTCCTTTTGCCAAGGAATCAGAGATGGCAACCACTTGTGGTGCGGCAGGCAGTGCGGCAGTGAAAGTAGGACTTTTGATGGTTGCTATAAAGAAAGATTTTCAGGTCGAGATACCATCCCACAAGATGGCATTTGCAAAAAATACAGAGGCACTGGGGGAACTGGTTTATGCGGCAATGCATGAAGCGTAAACCGTTATTGTAAAGTACCAGTTGAATGAGTTGTAAGGGAAAATAATGATAGAAAAACAGTTAGAAAAACTCCGACAGGATTTTCCAATCCTTGACATAAAAGTAAATAATAGGCCCTTAGTATATCTGGATAATGCAGCTACCATGCAGATGCCATCGGCAGTCATGGATCGGCTGCAATCCTTTTATACTACATCCAACGCCAATATTCATAGAGGAATACACAGTCTGAGCGAGCAGTCTACAAAAGACTACGAAGCAGTGAGAAAAAAGGTCAGTGTTTTTCTTGGTGCAGAGTCATCGGAGGAGATCATTTTTACCTCTGGAACCACTGCGGCTATCAATATGGTGGCGGGAATGGTGTCAGAACAACTGCAGACTGGGGATGAGATTGTAATTACCCAGATGGAGCATCACTCTAACTTTATCCCATGGCAGCAGTTGGCTCAGAAGAAAGGTGTCAAACTGAACGTCGTGCCAGTGGACTGCAATGGTGTGTTGAATATGGAATGCTTTCATCGGATGGTCAATGGGAAAACCCGCATTGTGGCAATGACAGAACTTTCCAATCTGACTGGAATCGAGAATCCGGTGGAAGAGATGACAGCTTATGTGAGAGATCATTCAGCGGCTTATGTGCTGATCGACGGTGCACAGGGCGTGGTTCATTGTCGTAGAAATATGTCTGTTCTTCGACCTGATTTTTATTGCTTTTCCGGACATAAGCTTGGTGCGCCTACAGGTACAGGGATACTCTATATCAGAAAAGAAGTGCAGTCCCAGTTATCGCCAGCCTGGTATGGGGGCGGAACGGTAACGTCGGTGTCTGCTGACAAGATTGGCTTCCTAAATGGACCGGCAGTCTTTGAACCGGGAACACCCAACTATGCAGGTGTCGTTGGTCTGGGCGAAGTCCTGGACTATTGGATGAATAAAGAATTGGAAATGATATCAGAACAATATCCAAAAGGATGGTTGTCCTGGGAATGCGAATTGCTAACGTATCTGGAATTCGGACTGCAGGCACTGGATGGGGTACGGATTTTGGGAACAACAGATCATAGAAAGGGATGCGTTTCTGTGTGTGCTGCAGGGATTCATGCCTTTGATTTTTGTAAATTTTTAGATCAGTATGGCATTGCAGCAAGGAGTGGACATCATTGTGCCATGCCATATTTACAGGCCATGGGAGCAGAGTATGCAGTGCGCTTTTCTGTGGCACCTTATAATACCATGGACGAGATGGATGCGGCAATTTGGGCCTGTGATCAAACAATAAAATTGTTGAATGGACAAAGAGAGCATGGATATAAGAGAAGTCGAAAAAGACATTTTGAATGATTTAAAAGAACTGGAAGATACTATTAGTCAATATACCTATCTGATCTCCTGTGCGTATTACTGCGAAGAATTACCAGAGGAATACCGACAGGAACAGTATCTGGTAAAGGAATGTCAGGTCAATACCTGGATGCATGTGTCATGGCAGAATGATACATGCACTATTTTGGCAGATAGTGAGTCTCTGATCGTCAAGGGAGCCCTGGCTTTATTGCAGGAACTGTACCATGGACGTACCCGAGAGGAAATTAGTGATTATCAGTGCGCCTTGTTGGAACATGAGATTTTTTCCAAGCATTTTACTGCTGAGCAAAGACAAGGCCTAGAAGGCGTAATCTATAAATTAAAGACAACGTAAGAACCAGCAGATGAATTTTGTCTGCTGGTTAATTATTGTATATACATAGACAGATTGCCAAAACAAATAAAAATATTCCATAGTTTTATATGGCCTATATGGTATCGTAAAAGAAACGTTACCATATTTAATCTAAACGGAGATATGATATGACATCAGAACAGATTCGATGCTTTTTTAAAATTGTAGAGTTGGGAAGTTTTGCGGCGGCAGCAGATGATATGTATATGACACGCCCTTCTCTTAGTAAAAAAATAGCAGCCCTGGAACATGAATTGGGAATTTTGTTGTTTTCCAGAGGAAAAAGTAAGTCAACACAATTGACAGATGCAGGTAGAATATTATACGAAGGATTTCGTAAAATGAATCAGGAAATGGAAGGGTGTATCGAGCAAGCCAAGAGTTTGGGAAAAGGTATGTCAGGCTCCATTCGTCTTGGAATTTATGAAAATCAGATTGTGGACGAGCATCTGAGAAACATTTTGGATGGATTTTCCAAGTGTTATGAGAATGTGGAACTGCACCTGACAACAGATTCTTTTGCAGGCCTGATTGAAGGTGTAAAAGAGGGCAAATATGACTGTTCTGTTACATTAGGATTTGATGTGATCAATCGAACAGGAATATGTAACAAAACCTTGTATTATCTGGATGAATACCTGGTGGTTCCAAATCATTATGTGGATGCTGAAAAGCAGGATTATAAATTGGCAGATTTTAAAGATGTGCCGTTTTTGACAATGCGTGAGGACAAGAATACGTTTCATGATAAGATGATTCGTGCAGTGACACATTCGGTCCAATTCGAACCGGAGTTTGTGGTGGCATCTGATGAAAAAAATTTTGTTATGATGTTGGAAATGGGAAAAGGTATTGCGATACTGAATGCGTATAGTAAGTGCTGCAATAGTCCCCATGTGAACTGTATTTCAGTTCCGGAGTTGACCCCATCTCCGTTTGACCTTGTATGGGTAGAAAAAAATGTAAATCCTGCTTTTTGGAGCTTTTTAGATTACATAGATTCAGAGTTGGACAAACAGCAGTAAAGATAAAATGCCATTTAGCAATCGGAGAGCTAAATGGCATTTTATTTTTTTGAGGTTTTTTTATGATGGGTGTCATAAAAAGGTGTAATTATTAAATATATGTAATAAGATCTCTATGAGAACTTATAACCATTGATGAAAGCACAGATGTGCTTTGAATCTGTGACTAAGAAAGTCCAGGGAAAGCGAAAATCAGAACTGCTGCAACAATGGTACCAATAAGTGTCCATATTACAGAGAGAACACACAGGGAAGGATAGGACTCTTTGTGTGTGGTTTTCGCCAAACTAAGTGTTAATAAAATAAACCCATTGAATGGTAATGTTTCTAACGTTGTTGCTGCTAAGGCACCTACACGTGCAATACCAGGGATTGCATCAATGATGGCATCTGGCGACATTCCATGGCCAAGCATAATGCCTAATACTACTGGCATTGCTACCATCAGAGCTGCTGGTGGTGAAGATGTGATTGCAACAATAATGGCAACAGCAATAACAGTTAATACAATATAACTGATATTCAATCCTGCTAATGCACTGATTACAAGACCGAATGCAGCAGTTGCAGTTACGACACCTGCGATTGCGGCTGGAGTTACAAGCTGTAAAAAGGCATAAGGTGAACTGTCAGATCCGATATTAATAGCTTTGATGGCAGATTTCCCTTTGCTGATTGCAACTCCATTTTTATCTTTGGATGGAAGATATTTTCCCATTGTAATCAACGTTACCGCAATACCGCCAGCAAGTGCAATCAGAATTGGAGTTTCCTGAATTGGCGAAACGTTTGGCAGAACTGTATACAGGAAAAATACAGTAACCAATGGAAGAATAGCAATACCAAAAGGTGGCAATGGTCTATCTGCATCTGCAACAAGTCTTTCCATTGCGCCATATTCGAAATGCTCACCATTACGTTTCGCTTTTAAGATCATGTGTGTTAAAGTGAAGTAACCACCCACTACCATGATGATAACAGCAATAAGACCTGGAATTGGAGCTGCCCAAGCGGATACATAGAAGTGTTCGCCTGCAGCAGGTGCAAGTGCCTGGGCACCATCACCATATACAAAACTCATAATACCTGCACGAGCCATGATATTGTCAATCTGTGGGGCACCAGGAGCTGCCATAAAGAAGGAAGTCAGACAAACAAGTGCTGGAATAAATCTTCTTGGAATATCTACCAGTTCAGCAATAACAGCAATCATTGGAAGCAGTGTAAATGTAAGAATATATGCATCAATCCCCCCCATTGTACACAGACCTGCGATGATAAGACATACTAAAACTGCCATACGAACCTGTGCATCGCCAGCTCTTTTGATAACCAGCTTTTTGGTTAAAAATTGTGCCATTGCAGTTGTGGCACCAACAGCAGAAAAAAGACGGCCTAAAATGGCGCCTCCCAAACAGATTGGAAGCATGGTTGCTACCAAACCTGCAGCACCTGATGTAAATGCGCCAATTGCATCAGCAGGTGCCATTAAGTTAAATGCGGCAATAACTGCGGCAGACAGTGCTGCACACCAGAAAGGAGAATTTCCTTTGTAAACAAGTACAAGGAAAAGAAGCAGACCTAATACAATGCCGACTAAACCTAAAATTTCCATAACGTATCCTCCGTATTCAAATATTTGATAATTCGAGTATAAGGGTGATATGTTTGTGGGGTAAATATCCGTTTGGTTACCAACTGTTTCCGTTTTGGAAACCGATGTGTTGTACATCATTGCACAAGGAAGATAAGTTTTTCTTTTTTTTCTTTTAAATGTTTCCTAATTATATTGAACTTAACATGATTGAAGACTCTGTGGTGACAAGTTGTTTCAAAATGTAAAAAGTGTAGATGATTTTTACTTGCAGGTCAGCATGATTGCAGGCAATAAGATGCATGAAAAGGAAAATACTTTGATTTTTCTTGATGAGATTCAGGCATATCCACATCTTTTGACTTTGCTGAAGTTTTTGAAACAGGACGATAAGTTTACGTATATAGCAAGTGGTTCTCTTTTGGGGGTCACGCTGTCAAAGATGACAGTTTCTATTCCGATGGGAAGTATTGAAACAAAGCGTATGTTTCCGTTGGATTTTGAGGAGTTTTTGATTGCCAATGGTTTTAATCAGTTTGCGATTGATGC
>JAFUPY010000021.1 GCA_017472565.1 Eubacterium sp. | reverse complement strand
TCATCTGCCAGATCAATCAGGATGGTATCTCCAGCTCGAACCACGTCGGATAAGATCAGTCTTGCAGATAATGTTTCCACATGTTTCTGGAGGAAACGTTTCAATGGACGGGCGCCATAGATTGGGTCGTAACCATTGTCTACGATAAACTGTTCTGCATCTGGTGTCAGCTCTACGCTGATTTCTCTGTCGGCTAATCTGTCGTTTAACTCTTTTACAAGTAAATGAATGATATTGCCGATGTTGTCCTTGGTCAGTGGTTTGAACAGGATGATTTCATCCAGACGATTTAAGAACTCTGGACGGAAATTGCCGCGAAGCTCGTTCATTACCAGTTCTTCTGCTGCCGGATTGATATCACCATTTTCATTGATTCCTTCTAATAGATAATGGGAACCAAGGTTAGATGTCATGATGATAATGGTGTTTTTGAAATCTACCGTTCTGCCCTGGGAGTCTGTAATACGTCCATCGTCCAACACCTGAAGCAGTACATTGAACACATCCGGATGGGCTTTTTCCACTTCATCAAAAAGAACAACAGAATATGGTTTTCTACGGACTGCCTCGGTCAGCTGACCGCCTTCATCGTAACCAACGTATCCTGGAGGTGCCCCAATCAGACGGGATACGGAGTATTTCTCCATGTATTCACTCATGTCCAAACGTACCATGTTGGTCTCATCGTCAAACAGGCTGGCAGCAAGAGCCTTGGCAAGCTCTGTCTTGCCTACACCAGTTGGTCCAAGGAACAAAAAGGAGCCGATTGGTTTGGACGGATCCTTGATACCTGCTTTGGAACGGATAATGGCTTCTGTTACTTTCGTCACGCCTTCATCCTGACCGATGACACGTTTGTGAAGTTCTTCATCCAAATGCAAGGTTTTGTTTCGCTCAGACTCTGTCAATTTTGCAACAGGGATTCCTGTCCAGCGGGAAATAATTTTGGCTATCTCTTCGTCGCTGACTGCCTCGTGAACCAGAGACATCTCACGCTGTTTTACCAGTTCTTCTTCCTGCTCTAACTGTTTTTCCAGTTCAGGCTTTTTGCCGTACTGAAGTTCTGCTGCTTTATTCAGGTCATAGTTTTGCTGTGCAATCTGGATTTCCTTATTTAAGTTTTCCAGTTCTTCACGAAGCTTCTGCACGCGCTCTACTGCTTTTTTCTCATTGTCCCACTGAGCCTTTTTGCTCTGGAACTCTTCCTTTAATTCAGCAAGTTCCTTCTGAAGATTTTCCAGACGATCCTTGCTCAGTTTATCTTCCTCTTTTTTCAGAGCAGTTTCTTCAATCTCCATCTGCATCACACGACGGTTCAATTCATCAAGCTCTGTTGGCATGGAGTCAAGTTCGGTCTTAATGAGCGCACATGCCTCATCTACCAGGTCGATGGCCTTATCTGGAAGGAATCGGTCAGAAATATAACGGTTTGATAACACTGCTGCTGAAACCAATGCGCCGTCTGTAATCTTAACACCATGGAACACTTCGTAGCGTTCTTTTAATCCACGGAGGATTGAAATGGTGTCCTCAACCGTTGGCTCTGCCACCATAACAGGCTGGAATCGACGTTCTAAAGCTGAATCTTTTTCCACATATTCTCGATATTCGTCTAAGGTTGTTGCACCGATGCAGTGAAGTTCCCCTCGGGCAAGCATTGGTTTTAACATGTTGCCAGCATCAAGTGCGCCGTCTGTCTTACCAGCACCAACAATGGTGTGCAGCTCATCAATAAAAAGAATGATCTTGCCTTCGCTCTTTTTCACTTCATCTAAAACAGCTTTCAGACGTTCTTCGAATTCACCACGATATTTTGCACCTGCAACAAGAGCCCCCATATCAAGGGCAAATAATTTCTTGTCTTTTAATCCTTCCGGAACATCACCGCGAACGATACGCTGTGCAAGTCCTTCTACAACAGCGGTCTTACCAACACCAGGTTCACCGATCAGGACTGGATTATTTTTCGTCTTTCTGGATAAAATACGAATCACATTTCGAATCTCAGCATCACGGCCAATAACTGGGTCCATCTTCTGGTCACGGGCACGTTCTACCAGATCATAACCATATTTTTCCAGCGTATCGTAGGTTGCCTCCGGATTGTCAGAGGTCACTCGCTGATTGCCGCGAACGGTGGATAACACCTGGAGGAAGCGTTCTCTTGTAATGCCATATTCTCTGAAAATCTCCTTCAGAGCCTGATTTGGATATTTTAACATGGCAAGGAAGAGATGTTCTACAGATACATACTCATCGCCCATCTGCTTAGACTCATCCTCTGCGTTGATCAGTACCTTATTTAAGTTCTGACCAATATAAACCTGACCACCGGAAACCTTCACACGTTTCGCCAGTTTGGTCTCAGCATTGTTCATAAAGTGCTGTTTATCTATCTCCATTTTTTCAATCAGCTTCATAATCAGACCATCATCTTGACGCAATAATGCCACTAACAGATGCTCCTGTTCAATCTCCTGATTGCCATATTCGTAGGCAAGTTTTTCGCAATCCTGCACTGCCTGAATGGACTTCTGTGTAAACTTCTGAATATTCATATGCATCCTCCTCTCGGACTGTATCTACATGAATATATATTGAATAGAACCGTTCAATTTTATGTGTTCTACCCAGCATATAACAACATCTCTAATGGTGTTATATCATTTTTATTAGCACTCGTCAATAGCGAGTGCTAAAATATTTTTATAAAACTCTCACTTCAAATGCAGTTGTCTGTGGCGGAATGCTTGCAGTCATAAATCTTGCATGACGAACTCTCACCATCATACCTGGTCTTAAGAATGAAAAATTCGTTATCATTCCAAATGGCCCAATGATTAACGCATTTTCAGGTACATTGAATCGGATGATTGTGGATGGGTCTCCGTCGCTGATCATTGTAAAACTTCTATTACTTCTATCTATATTTAAGATTCTTCCTGTTCTAATATTTATTGGCATATAAGATTCCTTTGCTTTTTTATTAATATATGCATATTTGCATTGTACGTTGAAAACTGTAACGAATCAGAAGTATTTATAGAAATGAAAAAGCCGTCGCTTTGACGGCTTTTATTAGATACTATGTAAATTTAATTCTTGCTTACAAAATAAAGGATATACACTTACAGCACCAACTCATAAACCAAAAACTTTCTTGGCACACCAATGTCTTCATATGTAATCTCCACCGTATCAATGTATCGAAAACCATAGGACATATACATCTTTTGCGGAACATCATTTCCTTCGATACAGTCTAATCTGATAGACAATATCCCTCTCTGTTTTGCTGTCTCGATAGCATGTTCCACTAACTGACGGGCATATCCAAATCCGCTGTGCTCTGGAAGTACACGCAGAGCATGAAGCGTCACCACAGCTTCTTTTTTTGCATCTATCTGCCATGTTACGGTGTCATAGGCAGCATCCCATTCGTGGTTCATAATATATGCAGCTATAATATGGTCATCCTTGATACCAACAAACTGGTTATGCTCTGCTATCGCAGTCTCTACCATCTTTCTAGGTGGAAAACCGCCCTTGTTTCCATTTGGTAAAAAGGCCTTCTGCCCCAGATATTCACACATTTTGTCGTAGAAAAACATCAGGTCTTCTATATCTGATATTTTAGCTTCTCTAATCGTCATGTTACAATTCTTCTCCACTATAATACACTGTATCCGTTTTCTTTTTTCGATACAAAAAGACTCCCAACACAAAGCCTACAATTGCGCCGCCAACATGAGCTGCGTTGTCCACTCCCTTTGTGGTAAAACCAAAGTATAGGGACAGCACAAGCATAATCAGATAACGCTTGATACTGTAGCCAGCAAATCTTCCTTTATTGAAAATCACAATATAAAGTACCGCACCCATAATCGCAAATACCACGCCAGATGCCCCGATAGACCATGCGATATCCTGACTGTACAACATCCATCCCATAGAAACCAGACTGCTGACAATCCCTGTTGCGAAGTAAAAAATAATATATTTTACCTTTCCAATGGCTTTTTCCAAACAACTGCCAAGGCAAACAAGGAGCAGCATATTATTGATCAGATGGGATATATCTGAATGTAAAAAGGTAGCAGTAATCAGCCGATACCACTGGCCATACAAGACCAGAATCGGGTGCATCGCACCCAGATTCATAAATAGGGCGTTTCCCGAAAACTTTGTTATCATCTCACCAACAAAAAATATCGCCACGTTAATTACGACCAGTGTGATGTTCACTGGTGTTATATATGGATTGGATATTTTTCGTTGTCCCATATTATATTCATTATAAGACATTACTTCATCTCTTTTCCAAAGTGTAATCTGTTGCAAAACAAAGTTTCACAAACATAGATGCACCTTAACATACCTAGAATTTGAATGTCAATTCAGGAAATGGTTTCTTTAGAAAAGTTTAAGGTTTCTTTACAGCTCTTTTATCGAATGTATGTTCGATTTTTGCTTGTATTCTCTTCCATCCTGTGCTACTATATTCCAAGGAAATACATTCGTTTTTCATTCAATATTTATAGATTTGAGGTCTCTCATGGAAATTATAAACACCACTCTATCTTTAAATGACAAATTGCAAATTTTATCCGACGCCGCCAAATATGATGTTGCCTGTACTTCCAGTGGTGTGGATCGTCATGGCAAAAAAGGTCATCTTGGCAATTCCTGTGCCGCTGGTATCTGCCATAGCTTTTCCTCGGACGGACGCTGTATTTCGCTGTTAAAAATATTGCAGAGCAATGCGTGCATCTACAACTGTAAGTATTGCTCCAGCAGGGCTGACAATGACTGT
>JAFUPY010000020.1 GCA_017472565.1 Eubacterium sp. | reverse complement strand
CGTTCGACTGTGCCACATGGTAGTTATCTTCTTCATCCGCTGTCATATATACAACTTCATCTGTAACTCGTGGATTCTTTGGATCCGCTTTATCAATCTTACGGTATGGAGCCTCTACAAATCCATACTCATTAATTCTCGCATAACATGCAAGATAGTTAATCAGACCGATGTTAGGAACTTCAGGAGTCTCGATAGGACACATTCTACAATAATGTGTATAGTGAACGTCTCGCACATCTAATCCTGCACGATCTCTTGACAGACCACCTGGTCCCAATGCAGAAAGACGTCTCTTATGTGTCAACTCACCAAGAGGGTTGTTCTGATCCATAAACTGTGACAACTGGGAAGAACCGAAGAATTCTTTTACAGCAGCTGTTACAGGTTTGATATTGATCAAGTTCTGTGCTGTTACATTTTCCAGATCCTGTGTTGTCATTCTTTCACGAACAACTCTTTCCAATCTGGACAGACCGATACGATACTGGTTCTGTAACAGTTCACCAACCGCACGAATACGTCTGTTGCCAAGGTGGTCGATGTCATCATCGTTGCCAAGGCCATATTCTAAGTGCATGTTGTAGTTAATAGAAGCTAAAATATCTTCTTTTGTAATGTGTTTTGGAATCAGATCAGCAATCTCTCTTTCGATTGCTGCTTTGATATCTTCCGCACTTTCATTTTCGTTTAAAATCTGCTCTAATACTGGGTAGTATACAAGCTCTTTTACGCCTAATTCTGTCGCATCAAAATCAACATAGTTTGCAATGTCAACCATCATATTGGACAGAACTTTGATATTTCTTTCTTCGCCCTGAATCCATACAAATGGAACTGCAGCATTCTGAATGCGGTCAGCAAGGTCTCTATCAATCTTAGCGCCTGCTTCTGCCAGAATTTCACCTGTTGTTGGATCAACAACATCTGCAGCAAGAACCTGTCCGTTTACACGGTTTTTCAGGAGTAACTTTTTGTTGAATTTATATCTGCCAACTTTTGCAAGGTCATAGCGTCTTGGGTCAAAGAACATAGCAGAAATAAGGCTTTCTGCACTTTCTACTGACAGAGGTTCGCCTGGACGGATCTTTTTATATAATTCTAAAAGACCTCTTTCGTAAGAACCATCACCTGTTTCTGGTGTGATAGACGGATCCTTCCCAAAGCTTGCAATAATCTTTGGTTCTTCGCCAAATAACTCTATGATCTCCTGATTTGTGCCGATACCAAGCGCACGAATCAGAACAGTGATAGGTACCTTTCTTGTACGGTCTACACGTACATAGAAAACGTCGTTGGAGTCTGTTTCGTATTCTAACCATGCACCACGGTTTGGAATAACAGTACAGGAATATAATTCTTTACCTACCTTATCATGTGCGATACCGTAGTAGATACCAGGAGAACGAACCAACTGGCTAACGATAACTCGCTCAGCACCGTTAATTACGAATGTGCCTGTTTCTGTCATCAGCGGTAAATCACCCATGAAAATTTCATGTTCGTTAATTTCATCTGCTTCCTTGTTGTAAAGTCTTACCTTTACTTTTAAAGGAGCTGCGTATGTTGCATCACGTTCTTTACATTCTGGGATGGTATATTTCACATCATCTCTGCAAAGTGTGAAATCTGTAAATTCCAGACTTAAATGACCGCTGTAATCCGCGATTGGAGAGATATCTGCAAACACTTCACGAAGACCTTCGCTCAAGAACCACTCATAGGATTCTTTCTGAACTTCGATCAGGTTTGGCATTTCCAATACCTCTTTCTGTCTCGAATAACTCATACGTAAGCTTTTTCCAGTTGTGACCGGACGTATTCTGTTTTTCTCCATTGACGCTTCACCTCTCGTTAAAATTTATTTTACAAACGAAAAAATCGTATTTTTCCTAAAAAAGGGCGCAATAGGCCTAATAGACCACAATAGTGCACATAGCATCATAACACAAGCGCTTTTAAAATGTCAACAACTTTTTTGCCAAAAAAATACAGCAACTCGAAGCCAACTCGAAAATGCTACGCATTTCCTCGTGCCGCGGCAGTCGCCACTTAAAAAAAGTGCGCAAAAAAGTCCGGAAGAGAATAAATTCTCTCCGGACTGTTCTTACGCACTTTTAAAGCTTCTCGTTGCTTACGCGAGCTATTTAAGAGTAACTTTAGCGCCTTCAGCTTCTAATTTAGCTTTGATATCTTCAGCTTCAGCTTTGTCAGCCTGTTCTTTTAATACCTTTGGAGCGTTGTCTACAACGTCTTTCGCTTCTTTTAAGCCAAGACCTGTTACTTCACGAACAACTTTGATAACTTTAACTTTGTTTGGACCTACTTCTGTAAGTTCAACGTCGAATTCAGTTTTTTCTTCAGCTGCTTCTGCTGGGCCTGCTGCTGCTACAACAACGCCTGCTGCTGCGGATACACCAAATTCTTCTTCACATGCTTTTACTAAATCGTTTAATTCTAAAACTGTTAACTCTTTGATAGCTTCAATAAATTCAGCTGTTGTTAATTTTGCCATTATATTTTACCTCCGATAAAAGATTTATTTTTAAAATGTTAATTGGTTAGCAGATTATGCTTCTGCTGGAGCTTCTTCTGTAGCTGCTTCTGCTGCTGGAGCCTCTGCAACTTCTTCTACTGCTTCTTCCGCTTTTTCTGCTGGAGTACAGTTAGCTGCACCGCCCTGCTCTGCGATCTGATTAAGAACACGAGCAAAGTTTGCGATAGGAGACTGCATACTTCCAAGTAATCTGGAAATAAGCACTTCTCTGGATGGGATAGCAGAAATTGCTTCCATTCCTTTTGCATCGTAGAAATCACCTTCCACTACACCAGCTTTGATTTCAAGCTTTGGAGCTTTTTTAGCGAATTCAGCGATGATTCTTGCTGGAGCTGTTGCATCATCTTTAGAGATTGCGATAGCGCTTGGTCCTTCAAGAACCTGTGTAAGGCTTTCGAACTCTGTTCCTTTGAATGCAAGGTTCATTAAAGTATTTTTATATACTTTGTAACAAACACCAGCTTCTCTTAATGCCTTACGTAATTCTGTATCCTGAGCAACTGTAAGACCGCGGTAGTCAACAACTACTACTGACTGTGCGCCTTCTACGTTACCAGCGATTTCCTGTACGATAGGCTGTTTTAATTCTACTTTTGCCACGAATCGTGCACCTCCTTATAGATTTTATATATAGTGCCTCCGACTAAAAAACCTCTCTGTCAAGAAGACAGAGAGGTTCAACTTACTTACATACGCACAAACGTGCTTTGTAAATTCCCTCGGCAGGTTCGTATTAAGCCTTACGGCGCCTGCTGTCTTCGGCAATTGCATTTGCTATATTAGCATTTTATCTTTTCGATGTCAACACCTTTATTAAACAAGTTTCGCTGTGTTTAATTTAACACCAGGTCCCATTGTAGATGTGATTGTAACACTCTTTAAGAACTGACCTTTTACTGCACTTGGTCTAGCTTTGATGATAGCACCGATCAGAGTCTGGAAGTTATCATTTAATTTATCTTCTGTGAAGGAAGCTTTTCCAATTGGCACATGGATAATGTTTGTTTTGTCCAGACGATATTCAATCTTACCAGCTTTGATATCATTGATTGCTTTTGTAACATCCATTGTAACTGTACCAGCTTTTGGGTTTGGCATTAAGCCTTTTGGTCCGAGTACACGTCCTAAACGACCAACAACACCCATCATATCTGGAGTAGCAACTACAACATCAAAATCTAACCAACCTTCGTTCTGAATCTTTGGCAGTAATTCTTCACCACCAACGTAATCTGCTCCTGCAGCCTGTGCTTCGTCAAGTTTTACACCTTTTGCGAATACTAAAACTTTAACTGTTTTACCTGTTCCGTGTGGTAATACAACTGCACCACGGATCTGCTGATCTGCATGACGTCCGTCACATCCTGTTCTGATATGAACTTCGATAGTTTCGTCAAATTTTGCTGTAGCATTTGCTTTTACAAGGCTGATAGCTTCAGCTACATCGTACTGAACGGTTTTGTCATACTTCTTTAAGGATTCAATGTATTTTTTTCCTCTTTTCATTCTAAATACCTCCTGTGGTAATACCGGGAGAAGTGCCCCTCCCACGATTTCGTTACTTGTATTCAGTAAGTCTTTTTTATGCGATGATTAGTAATTATTCTTCTACTGTTACACCCATACTTCTTGCAGTACCTGCGATCATGCTCATAGCTGCTTCGAGGGATGCTGCATTTAAGTCTGGCATTTTCAGTTCAGCAATTTCCTGAATCTTAGCTTTGGAAATTGTTGCTACTTTTGTTTTGTTTGGTACTGCAGAACCAGATTTGATACCACATGCTTTTTTGATCAATACTGGAGCTGGTGGTGTCTTTGTAATGAAGCTGAAGCTTCTGTCTGCATATACTGTAATAACTACAGGAATGATTAAATCTCCCTGATCTGCTGTTCTAGCGTTGAACTGTTTTGTGAATTCAACGATGTTAACGCCGTGCTGACCGAGAGCTGGTCCAACTGGTGGAGCTGGTGTAGCCTTTCCAGCAGGAATCTGCAATTTGATATATCCTACAACTTTTTTTGCCATTTTAGATTGCCTCCTTGCTAAATCTTCTTCACTTCTGCGAAACTAATTTCAACCGGTGTTTCGCGACCGAATAATTCTACATTGATCATAACAGTCTGTTTGTTGCTGTTCATAGACTGGATAACGCCAACAGTGTCCTTCCAAACACCGCCGATGACCTGAATGGTGTCACCTTCGACGAAGTCTACCACAATGTTTTCTACTTTGATTCCCAATGGTTTCATCTCAGCTTCTGTGAGTGGCACTGGCTTGGATCCTGGTCCTACGAAACCAGTAACACCTCTGGTATTTCTGACAACATACCATGTATCATCGTTCATAACCATGTGAATCAACACATAACCCGGAAACATTTTTTTCTGAACCTGCTTTTTCGCACCGTTCTTCAATTCAACAACATCCTGCATAGGAACTCTTACTTCAAGGATTTCCTCTTCAAGGTGTCTGTTTTCAATTGTTTTTTCAATGTTAGCCTTTACCTTATTCTCGTATCCGGAATAAGTGTGAACTACATACCAGTTTGCTTCTGCCATAATTTCACCTCTGCTTGATTAGATATTGATCAGGAAATCAACGCCGTTCTGGATTGCATAATCCAGTACTGCAATAATAATGCCCAGGATAACGCAAATAACCACTACGGTAATGGTCTGTTTACCCACTGATTTCTTATCTGGCCAAACGATCTTCTTGAATTCTGCTTTCAAGCCATCGAACCAGCTAACTTTTGGGGTATTTTCTGTTTTGTTTTCTCCCATTTCGTCACTTCCTTTGCAATGCTCGGATTATTTGGTTTCTTTGTGTAAAGTGTGAGTTCTGCAGAATCTGCAGTATTTCTTTACTTCCATTCTGTCTGGATGAGCTTTTTTATCCTTGGTCCAGTTATAATTACGCTGTTTGCATTCTGTACATGCCATAGTAATTTTAACGCGCATAACTTCCACCTCCGTTATTTCTTATTTTTAGGCATAAAAAAAAGACCTACTTTCATCGCCCGTATACTATAGCATAACGAGTGAATAGATGTCAATGGGTCTTTTTTCTTTTTTTCAAGAATATTGTACTCTATGCGATATCTCCAAATGCCGCTCTGTTTTCTGCGGAGAATGCCAGCCGCTCTAACACACCTGGCGCTGCAATCTGGAACCAGCTTGAAAACTTATCCGGCTGTTCCACCAGTTCCCTGGCAAGTTCATCGTAGGTAATCCACGCAATGTCTTCTACTTCCTCCGGATTCAGTTCCACTTCCCCGTCATATTCTCCAAGAAAAACATGGTCATATTCGTATTCGTATAAATCTTCGGCATATTTGGAGCGATATGTAAAGTGAAACAATTCTTCCAACTCACAGTCAAACCCAACTTCTTCTGACAGGCGACGGTGCACCGCGTGTTCCAGCGTTTCTCCATCTCTCGGGTGGGAACAACAGGCATTGGCCCATAGGCCACCGGAATGATACTTGTCCTGACGGCGTTTCTGAATCAGCATTTTTTCTTCCTTTATAATAAAGATAGAAAAGGCTCTGTGAAGACGACCAAGACGATGGGCTTCGGCCTTTCCCATGGTTCCTATTTGATTGTCATAGATATCTACTAATATTAACTGATCTTCCATAGATATATTCTCTTTCTTTCAAGTTTTTCTCTATAGGCGCATCGTTTGTTCCAAACGAAACGTCATCGCTGCCAATCTTGATGTTTTACTACTACGTACAGAGACTTTGCAATAAAGACGGCTGCCACTGCCTTCAGGATATCTCCTGGCAAATACGGCAAAGCTCCCGTCAGCCAGGCAACCGGCCAGGTAACATGGGTGACCACCTTCATCCAACTGACACCGATCACATACATCAGCGGAATTCCAACGACTATTAATATAAGAAGTTTCTGATATTCTTTTTTGCATTTTCCACATAGAAATGATACCACTATGACCATGAGCAGGAAGCTTATAGCAAAGCCACCTGTAGGACCAGCCAGCACACCAAAACCTCCACGGCCACCGGAAAAGACCGGAAGGCCTACCAGACCCAACAGCAGCCAGATACCTATGGTCAGTGCCGCTTTTCTCGGTTTTAAAAGCAAAGCAATCAGATTTACCATCAGAAGCTGTGCGGTGATCGGCACTGGAGAAATTGGCAGCGGTATATTTATATAGGAAGAAACACATAAGATCGCTGCCAGCAATGCCATGATTGTCAGCTCTTGGGTTGTGATTTTCTGTTTCATTATGGGCGAAGTCCACTACCACCCTGCAGAGTGATGGTCTGACCTGTCATATATTTGAAATCTGGTGTTGCAATCTGTAAGCAGACACGACCGATTTCTGTTTCCACATTACCAAAATGTCCCATTGGAGGCATTTTTACGTTTGCTTCGTATGCTTCCGGATAGTTTTTCTGGAAATTTTCCAACTGTGCGGTCCAGGCAAGCGGACAGATTACATTTACATTGATGCCATCTGGCCCCCATTCGGTAGCAGCCACACGGGAAAGTCCTCGTACACCTTCCTTTGCAGCCGCGTAGGAGCACTGGCCGTAGTTACCAGAGATGCCTGCGCCGGAAGCAAAGTTGATAACAGTCCCTTTGGTCTCCTTCAGATATGGATAGCAAGCCTGCATGTAATAGAAGGTTGCATACAATCCTGAATAAAGAGCCAAGTCAAACTGTTCTGTTGTATGGTCAGCAAGGGTAACTCCAGATGCAGAAGCCTGTGCGTTGTTGATCAGCACGTCGATACGGCCAAAGGCATCGATGGCCTGCTTTACCACGCCTTCTACAACGGCTTTATTGTCTGCGCCAGCAGAAACATCTGCCGCAACTGGCAGAACCTTCACGCCATAGAGGCGTTCCAGTTCTTCCTTCGCTTCTTCTAATTTTTTTACATTTCTTCCTGTCAGGACAAGGTTTGCACCTTCTTTTGCATAGGCTGTGGCAATTCCGTAACCGATGGATCCACAGGAGCCATCGCTAAGAACTGCTCGACCGCCACCTGTGATGATGGCTGTTTTTCCTGTCATAATACCCATTTTACACACTCTCTTTCTTTTCTCTCATTTATTATCTATGTAGCGCGCCGGCAAAACAACGTTTCTAAACATCATTGTATCCACCGACAGCACGCCAAACGTTATGCAATATAACCATCTAATACAGTTTTGATTTTCTCCTTTGGCATATAGCCAACTTCAACGTTAACTGCATGACCATCTTTGAACAGAATCATCGTCGGAATATTTGCGATGCCATACTGCTGCGCCAGCTTCATCTGTTCGTCTACATTTACTTTGCCAACCTTGACCTTACCTTCGTATTCTGCTGCAATTTCTTCTAAAACTGGAGCCAGCATCATACATGGGCCACACCAGGTTGCCCAGTAATCAACCAATACAGGGATTTCAGACTTTAATACTTCTTCTTCAAAATTCTGTGTTGTTAATGTTACTTCTGCCATAATAGTTAGTCTCCTTTATTTGGATTTATAATACAACATACAGTGACAATAGCCTTCAAACTCCGGATCCGCAATCTGCTCCTTGAACTCCTGACACATGCACTTGTTTTCTTCGGAACGTTCCAGTCTGCAAGGGCAATAACCTCCTGTTTTTTTCAGACCATCCCGAACCATTGCTACAATTTTTTCATCTGGATTTAATGTGATTGCCATAGAACACCTCCATCGAAAGAAAAAACGGGAGTGGCTGTGAACCGCTCCCGTCTTAGTTATGACCCATTGGATCTTTTTTATACTTCTGTCATCCACAAACCATGCAGGTTGCAATATGCATAAACTGCAACTGGTTTATCTTCGCATACAACGAATTTTGCTGCCGGA
Source organism: Eubacterium sp. (assembly GCA_017472565.1). Classification (GTDB taxonomy): domain Bacteria; phylum Bacillota; class Clostridia; order Lachnospirales; family Lachnospiraceae; genus Brotonthovivens. The sequence goes on along the minus strand of JAFUPY010000020.1, from coordinate 45,777 downwards.
GCTGCTCCTGGTTCCAGATTTTTACGCTGTCCACCTTTTTCTGTTTTCAGATAGATCCATTCAATATAATGTTCTGGAAGCATTGGGTGGTCAACGGAACCTACATTTACACTTATCACGTCACCATCTACGGATACAGCAGGAAGATGTTTTTCACCACTTGCTTCTACTGTGTTTGGTTCTAAATGTGTCATTTTCTGTCCGCAGCACATCATTGGTACACCTGCATCGTGGATCATTCCAATTAAATTGCCGCAATGTTCACAAATAAAAAACTTAATACCTTTCATATTCCTATCCTCCATATTTCATTGTGTTGTGCTTAATCTGCCTATTTTATTGCAAGATGCTTTTAGTAATTTTCTTTTCTTACTTCAAAGAAGCTCTGTGGATGGTCACATACTGGACATACTTCTGGAGCTGCTACACCAGTTACCAGATGTCCGCAGTTACGGCATTCCCACATAACAATACCGGCTTTTTCAAATACCTGTTTTGTCTCCACATTGTTCAGAAGTGCACGATATCTTTCTTCGTGTGCTTTTTCAACCGCTGCTACACCACGGAACTTTTCTGCCAGGTCATGGAAACCTTCTTCGTCTGCTTCGCGCGCCATACGGTCATACATATCTGTCCATTCTGCATTTTCACCTTCTGCAGCGTGAAGCAGATTTTCTGCGGTATCGCCCAGTTCACCAAGGGCTTTGAACCACAGTTTTGCATGTTCTTTTTCATTTTCAGCTGTCTGAAGGAAAAGAGCTGCAATCTGTTCATAACCAGCTTTTTGGGCTACGGAAGCAAAATATGTATATTTATTTCTTGCCTGAGATTCTCCCGCAAAAGCTTCCCAGAGATTTTGCTCTGTTTTAGTACCTGCGTAAGGATTTTTTGCCGGTGCCTCCTCGATTTTTTCAAATACGCTTGCAGGCTTTTTGCAGACAGGACAAATAAAATCTTCTGTCATTGGTCCTTCATGAATATAGCCACAAACGGTGCATTTCCATTTTTCCATAATTGTTTCCACCTTTCCTTAATATCTGTAACCTCATATGGCAGTACTATTTTACCACTGATTTTCAGTTATTTCCATTAAATTGGAAATATTTTCTGAAATATTCATATTTTTCATTTACATCCAATTATTTCCACTGGGTTGTTTTTGTATATTTATTATAGTATGATTAACTCTATAAGTATGTTGAAATTTCAACATTCCGGAGGATTTATGAAAAAATATTTTAAAATTTTGCGGGAATGTCCGCTTTTTAACGAAATCGAAGATGCTCATATTGAAACAATGGTTGGGTGTCTGCAAGCCAAACCGCGTCGCATTTTAAAAAACACTGCTATTTTAACAGAAGGTGAACCAGCCACGCAAATGGGAATTCTGTTGTCCGGTTCTGCGCAGATCATCCGCGAAGATTATTACGGGAACCGCAGCATTGTTGCCACCGTTGAACCTGCCCAGCTTTTTGGTGAAACCTTTGCCTGTGCGGAGACCAAGGAGCTTCCTGTCAGTGTGGTTGCTTCCACAGACACCGAGGTACTTTTAATGGACAGCCATCACATTACTCACACCTGCTGCAACAGCTGCGATTTTCACAATCAGATGATTTATAACCTGATGAAAGTAATGGCGAAAAAGAATCTGATTTTCAACGAAAAGATTGAAATCACCGGAAAACGGTCTACCAAAGAAAAACTTATGACCTATCTGCTCATGCAGGCAAAAAAACACCACAGCGATACGTTTACGATCCCTTACAACCGTCAGGAGCTTGCTGATTTTCTGGAAGTAGAACGAAGCGGTCTGTCTGTGGAAATCGGCAAATTGTGTAAAGCTGGCATTATTGAGGCAGATAAGAAAACATTTCACATTTTAAAAAAAGAAATATAGAAAGAGCGATTTAAAAGCAATACGATGGAGGTTGCCATGGGATTATTAGATCTATTTAAAATGCCAAATATTAATGATAAGGTGAAGGAATATAAAGCCACATCAGGTGCCATTCTTCTGGATGTTCGCACACCGGAGGAATATCGCAGCGGACGCATCCCGGGAAGCATCAATGTCCCTCTGCAGCAGCTCAATCAGATCACATCTGTTGTTACAGATAGGGGAACGCCACTTTTCACTTACTGTCAGGGCGGTACCAGAAGTCAGCAGGCGGTAGCGCAGTTAAAACAGATGGGCTATGCGAATGCCATCAACATTGGGGGTATTGGCAGTTATCACGGACCAATTGAACGTTAGATTTCTACCACAATTTCGATTCCAAAATGATTATGATCAAAAAAGCTTCTGCAAATAGACATTATTGCTATCTGCGGAAGCTTTTTATGTACACTTATTTTTCTTCCCAAGGCGGACACATGGTACCTGGCTGTTCCCAGCCCCAGCATCCTCTGTGCTGACACAGTTCAATCTCCTCGCCGTCCGGTCCCCACACATGAACACCACAGCAATGGGTGTCAGGGTAGCCGTTGCGGCCCTTTAATACGGTAGTGAACTCCAATGGCATTTTCACCGTTGCGCCTGCTGCGATGAGTCGATCATACTGCTCCTGAATATCGTCAACCTCCAGTGCGATATGCTCCCATTTGCCATCTCGTTTGTCAATATCCGGAACTTCCAACATTTCCAGAACCACGCCATTGCCCAGACCAAACATACAGATGTCCAGGCCATCGATTGTGAATTCATACAGCATCTTTGCTCCTTCAAACGCCTTGGTATAAAACGCAATAGAGCGTTCTAGATTGGATACTGTCAAAAACACATGAAACATTCTTGATGCCATAAAAAAATACCTCCTAAAGACCTCTACAGTAAGATTATAATTTAACATCTGCTCTGCCGCAATCATGATTTATGCTGCAAGCCGATTCTTACAATCTGCAGATTTCATCTTCCCCACAAATCTTATGACAGTTCCCATTCACGATTAGATACGCCTCACCCCAAATGGTCTCTGTTCCATTTTCAATCAGCAGATAACTGCCATCTACCAAGGCTATAAATTCATGTCCCTGGCTGTCCCCATAGGTAATATCCTCAAACAGACGCATGCCGTCCAATTCCCAATCCTTAACCATCTGATAATGCGGAAGAATGTTAACCTTTGTCAGACCAAGTCCTTTTAAAAACCGCTGATAGTCAGGATCAAGTGCTTCCCCCGGAAGTTCCGGCTGGGCATACACAACATTTGCGCTGTTCATGGTTCCTGCACTGATGCCAATGACAATGCCGTCAAAGTCTTTGATTTTCTTCCATAACCCGATGGCGTGAAAAAATGCATTCTGCGTCGGCACATGTCCGCCGCCAAGAAGGATCACATCATAGGAATGTAAGGCTGCCTTTGAAAAATCCTCCGTTCTGCAATCCCAGATATCCATCGTTTCGACTGGCAAATCACTGATTTCCAATGCGCTGGCAAAAAAATCCTGCATTTCCATATTGGATTCCACATCATCCGGAAAGGCGGAAATCATTAGGCATCTGGCTGGTCTGTCCCAATATTTCTTCAAATTTTCACGAAACTTATTTTTACTGTCCAGGCCTTCTACCAGTCTGCTGTTATCCAACGGACCAGTCGGACTGCTTGTCAAAAATACTACCATAACAAATTACCTCTTTTCTTGCTCTACCCATAAGCATACACTGAGATTGCCAATTGAGCAATAAAGTTTTTATTACTATTTTATCCTGTTTTCTTTTATTCCAGAATGGGATATACTTAGAAAAAACAATGGAACTCAAGTTATTTTAGGAGATTCACAATGCAATACATCATATCTTTTTTAGAGGGAATTATTACTTTTATTTCCCCTTGTTTATTGCCAATGATACCAATCTATATATCTTATTTTGCCGGCGGTGGTGAGCGAAGCACAAAGAAAACCATAAGCTGTGCTATCGGTTTTATCCTTGGCTTCACCATTCTATTTGTGGCCATGGGCGCCCTGGCAGGAACCATCGGTGGTCTGCTGCGGCAACATCAGACGATCGTAAATATTATCACCGGTGCGATTGTTATCGTTTTTGGTTTGAATTATCTTGGTATTTTTAAAACTGTCCTCTTTCGAGGCAGCAAACTGTCTGTGGACACCAGCAATATGAGTTTCTTCTCTGCATTGCTGTTTGGCATTATCTTTTCCATCGGCTGGACACCTTGCGTTGGCGCATTTTTAGGCTCCGCTTTAATGCTGGCTTCCCAGCAGGGACATGTATTGGAAGGCATGATGATGCTTCTGGTTTACTCGCTGGGACTTGGCATTCCGTTCCTGATCAGTTCTATCCTGGTGGATAAGCTAAAAACCACCTTTGATTGGATCAAGAGACATTACAACATCATCAACAAAGTGTGCGGTATTTTCCTCGTCATCATTGGTGTCCTGATGGCCACCGGAATGCTTGGAAGATTCTTGGCGCTGCTTAGTTAGGAGGCTATATGAAAAAGAAATCATCACTTATTATCATAATCATTGTTTTGATTGCCGTTATCGCAGGGGCATCTTTCGCCTACAATCACTTAGCCCAAAAAGGCAGCACACAGAATCTTGCTTCCAACGGAGAATCCGTGGAAAATGATGCTATGGATGATACGGCAACAGAAAATGACGCAGCCGCATCTGAAACACCAGACTTCACCGTCATAGATAAGGATGGTAATACCGTGAGACTTTCCGACTTTCAGGGCAAGCCTGTCATCTTAAACTTCTGGGCAAGCTGGTGCGGCCCATGTCGGGCAGAAATGCCAGACTTTGACGAGATGTATGCCCAGTACGGCGACGAAATCCATTTTGTTATGGTGAACGCAACAGATGGTTCCAGAGAAACGGTAGATTCGGCGCAGGCGTTTATTGAAGACGCAGGCTATTCCTTCCCTGTTTATTTTGATACCACACAGGAAGCGTCCATGACATTTGGCGCTTATTCTCTTCCAACCACATACTTTATCGATGCAGCAGGGCAGCCAATTGCTTATGCAACGGGCACGATCAGCAAGGATATTATGCTGCAGGGAATTGATATGATCTATTCCGAATAGAGACAACCGTATACCAAAGAGCACATTCAGTAAGCGAATTTTCCCGACAGGATGTGCTCTTTTTAATGCAAAAACTAAAAAAACGTCACTTTTTTCTCAGAAAACTTCATTCAAAGTTTTGCCTGTTTATGGGATGATTTACTCACAACGGACCGTGGTAAAATGTAATAAGAGGAGGCAAATATCTATGAAGTATCGCAATTACAAACGCGTGATGGCGGTTGTTTTAGCAGGCGCACTGGCTGCATCCGCAGCAGGCTGTGGCAGCAAAACAACGGAAACTCCATCCGCAGCAAACGAAGCAGGAGCAATGACTGAGATTACTATTACTGCTGACACAGACACAGCACCAACAGTAAATGCCCTGGATGAGGGCTTATGTTCCTGGACAACAGGTGGTACAGAAGCTGGAACTGTAAACGGAAATGACTATGCATTCACACCTGTTATTTACATCAATGAAGGGGCTTATGATACAGAAAAATCTGTGGTAGGCGACGCAGCTACCGTAACAGATACAGAAGCATCCAACTTGAATATGACCATCGAAAAAGAAGCCGTAAATGGTATTGTGGTCAACAACTCTGATTACACTATCAAAGACTCCATCATCAACTTATTTGCAGCAGCAGCTGATGGTTCTCTTACCTGCGACTTCTCCGGTCTTGGTACTGCAATCGCTGTTTACGGTGATTCTGACCTGACAATCGAAGATACAGAAATCAATGCAGACGGGGTTGCCAACCTGGCAGTATTTGCTGACAATGGTTCTTCCGCGCTGCTTAACAATGTAAAAATGCACTCTGATGGCGGTACTCTTTATGAGGACTACATCAACTCTCCTAACCAGGGTACAATGGTAGCACCTCCATGGATTCTTGGTATCATGGGAAATAGCCGTACAACAAACCTGATGGGTAATGACTCTACTATGTCAGTGGTTGATTCTGAAGTATCTGCTTCTAACTGGGCTGTTTTATCCACAGACTCCGGTTCCAACATGTACTTGAACGTTGTTAACACAACTATGGACCTGACAGGAAATGAGGAAGATCTTCAGGCTGGCGGCCTATACAATGTAGAAAATCCATACACAGACAGAAATGGTTATGGTACATACATCATCGGTAACGCAGTGGAAACATTCCTTGGCACAAAAATGAATGTGGGTACTTACGCAAGTATCTTCACCGGCGGTACCGGATACTATGGCAATCTGACAGCTGGCGAAAGCTATGATCTGTTAGCTGCTGACGGAAGCACACACTACACATACACAGCAAAAGAAGATGTACAGACCGTGATCAACTCTGATACTTTCGGTTTCATGGCTCATCAGGGCGACAATGTATGTACATTGGACGGCGTTGTTGTTAACTCCGCATTCACAAACTTTATCGTTAAGAGCGGCAACAACACTACTATTAACGTAGAAAATGGCACTGTATTAAACGCAGAAAACGGCATCTTATTACAGCTTCTTGACAACGATGACTCTACCACAGAATTCAACACAAATGACCCAACTGTAGGTATGGCATTCGGAACAACACACGAAGAATATGCCGGATTCCCAACAGAAGCAATCGATCCGGATGCAGCATCTGCAGGCGGCGGTATGCCAGGCGGTGACATGCCAGGCGGTGACATGCCAGCAGGTGATATGCCAGCAGGTGATATGCCAGCAGGTGATATGCCAGCAGGCGAAGGCGCTCCAGCAGGTGAAGGCGGCGACATGATGATGGGCGAACAATCCTCCACCAACACAACTGTTTACAACGTAAAAGACTCTGCATTAACAGGTGATATCTTCAATGGTATTGGCTGGAATGCAAACGAGCTTTCTCAGGGCAAAGTAAAACAGATGCTTCTGGATGTTAACTTAAGCGGCTCTGCAACACTTACAGGTGCAATCGCTTCCACATCCTGCATCCACAGCACATACGATGGACAGTCCTACTTAAAGGAAAACGGTATCACAGCATTTGACAGCGCAGCTGATGCAAAAGAATTTGCTTCCAAATTCCAGGCAGTTTCCTTCACAATCGCTGAATACTTCAACATCGGTCAGGTTGCAAACATGGTAAAATCCAACGGCTTAAACGACATCAACGTAACCCTTAGCGGCGATGCTGTTTGGACTGTAGATGGCACATCCTTAATCAAATCCCTTACTATCTCCGACAATGCAAAAGTCATTGTAGAGGATGGCGTTACCTTAACAGTGGATGGCAAAGATTTTGCAGCTGGCACATATACAGCAGCAGATTTCCAGTAAACCCCCTTGTTTCAAAAAGAAGAAGAGATGGCATCCATCTCTTCTTCTTTATTATTAATTCTTATAATGTTTCTTCCTGTAATCCATCGGACTCATTCCATACAGTTGTTTGAAGGCATCCACAAATCGGCGCACATTATTGTAGCCCACCGCCTCGCCAATCTCGTAGGTCTTTAAGTCGGTATTAAGCAGCAGCTCTAAGGCCTTTTCCATGCGAATACCGGTGAGATATGCTTTATAGTTCTGCCCTGTCTCACGTTTGAACATGGCGCTGAAATAATTGATGCTGACACAGGCCAGATCGGCAAGTTCTTTTACCGACAGATCATCGGCATAATGGTTCTGAATATATTTTTTTACCGTCTCAATCAGCACCGTATCCTTGGACTTTTCTGTACGATAGATTTCTGCGATCAGCTGCTCATAGTGATTCATGATGCAGGTATGCATACCTCGAAAGGTCACCTGGGACTCTACTTTTTCCTGAAGCTTATCCTGCATATGATAAAAATCACCACTTAACAACTTATAATTATGCAGCTTCATTCCAAGATCACCGGTAAAGTGCATCACTCTTGCCTTGGCTGCATACTGATTGCCATAATGTATCTGACGAATCATATCCATCAAACACTGCACATTTTTCAGTACATTGCCGTCTTTTGCAATAATGGAATGAAATACATTTTCCACGCCTTGCTGATAATCTTCAAAGGAAACATGATATTCCTTTTTGATATCTTCAAAGTCGATGACCGCTCGCTCTTCGAAAAAGAAAAGTTCATTTGCAAACTTAGCCGTCTTATAAACATTCTTCAGGCAAGCCATATCCTCTGTTCGCATACCAATACCCACAAGCAGATTGATATCGTACTCCATTTCAATCTCCATGCGCTTTGGATGCACATACTTTTCATAAAAACAATGTTTATCTTCGTTTGGGAATACACCGATCAGATGTATCTTATTTTCTTCTTTTTGAAGTAAAAATCCCGTCTTTTCTTCTCGAAACAGTTCAATCAAACGATTGAACATGGTAAAACGGGCCAGATTGCGTTTTGCAAAGGAGCCAGCCGGCTCGCTTTTTCGGGGCTCTGGCAGCAGACCAACGGACAGCCCTACAAAAAACTTGTCGGTAAAATCCATATTGGTATCTGCGAACCGTTCATACAATGTATTTTTATCAAACACGCTGCCTTCGTTGATAGTCTGGAACAAATCTTTCAGATATTCTTCATCATCCTTGAATGCCTCCACTGCCGTACGTTCCTCAATCTGATTGGTCGCTTTTTTAATAGCGGACTCCAAGTCTTCGCGAGAAACAGGCTTCAGCAGATAATCCACTGCGCCAAGCGCTATCGCTTCTCTGGCAAAAGAAAACTCTTCATATCCACTGATAAAGATGAACTTTGTATCCTCACGGCCTTCCTCTTTCAACTGTTTTAAAACTTCCAGACCAGTGGCGCGTGGCATCATAATATCAGACACTACCAGATGTGGTTTCTTTTCTTTGACCATTTCCAACAGCTCCTGACCATCCTCAGCAACTCCCACCAGTTCCAGCTTTAGTTCTTCCCAATGGATCAGCTTTTGCAATCCATTTAAAATAACGATTTCATCATCTGCCAGTATTACTTTCTTCATCTGACATATCCTCCTCCCAAATCGGCAAACGGAAGGTTACTACTGTTCCCATACCTTCCACGCTTTGGATGGTAAAACCATATTCTTTTCCACAATTTAACTTGATACGGTCATAAACATTCTTGGTACCTACACTGATCCAGCCTTCCTGCTCACGCATACCTGGTTGTGGACTGTCCAGAATTTCCTGCATGCGGGCAACCCGTTCCGGAGCAATGCCCACACCATTGTCCATGACCCCGATTTCCAGCCAATCCGCATGTCTTTTAACTTCAACAACAACCGTACCAGGTCCCTTTTTCATCTTCAGACCATGGCGCACTGCGTTTTCCACAATCGGCTGCAATAACATCTTAGGAATCAACAAATTCGCATCTGATTCCCCCAGACTTGCATGGAACGTAATCCGATTCTGATAGCGGGCCTTTATAATAACAAAATAATCCTGCAGCATCTGGAATTCATCTTTGAGCGGCATACGTTCATTCTGTTTTCCCAGAACGTATCTAAGCTGAGAAGCAAGACTTTCCAGCAATTTAGCCGTATCTTCATCGTCATTTTCCAATGCGGTCATACGAATTACATCCAACGTATTGTATAGATAATGCGGCTGAATCTGCATCTTTAATGCATTCAATTCTGCCTCTTTCTGACAGATCTGCGCCACATAAACCTGTTCAATGTAATCCTGAAGATCCTGCACCATCTTGTTAAAGCCTTCTGAAATGTACTGCATCTCATCCTTGGTATTGACCTGCGCCTGCACGGACAGATTGCCCTGCTGCACCTCCTCCATGGCGCGTTTTAGTTCTGCCACCGGCTGACTGATACTTCGGGAGAAAAACATATATAGTGCCATTAGCACAAAAGCCACAAAGCACAGTACCAGAATAACTCCTACTGCATTTTCAAACATGCCGCCAAAAACATCCTGGCGATCCAACACCAGGACAGCATACTGGTCAGTTGTTCCAATCTGCTCGTAAAACACCCACTTCCCGGCCTGTTGAAAGTTGCCCTTTTCCTCTGTCATCCCTGTCCGATAGTCCATAAGAGGGTCTGCACCATTCAAATAATCCTCGGTATTGGCACTATAGATATACGTTCCCATATCCTTGTTATAAATATAGAGCTGTCCACGATCCAGATTCATCTTATCTACAATGTGCTCAATTTCATTCACATTGATATCCACATAAAACGTTCCAAGCGCTGTCTGTGCAATTTTTTCCACACTGCTGATATCATAAAAATTACGCACCAGGCAGAAAATATAATCATCGGTATTGACACAAAACTGACTCTCCTCTGTAGTGGACAGAATCATCAGCGAATATCTTGTCGCCTCTTGCGTATCACCATCCATCAGCTTAGTATAAAAATCCGCATTGTTTTTTAAGGTTTTATTCTGATCATAAAACAGACTGTAGACTCTTCCTTCACAATCCACGAAGCGTTCTGATGAGATGTATTCGCTTTTAGAGATCAGTTCCCTCAGCATTTGCGCCATATACAGATTGCGGGCGCTCTCATCCATGGCATCATTTTTGATAACCTCACTTAACGTACCCTCATCCTTTTCATAATCATACAGTTCCGCCATGACCGTATCTACAGACTCCATCACATCTTCCACATTTCTTGCAAAATAGCTGGTAATCTGTGTGTAGTTGCTTAAGGAAATGGCCTTGATATCCGATGAAAAATGAATCAGAAATGTCAGTCCAACCACCACCAGTGGAAGCATCCCAAAAAAGATAAATCCCGTGGTCAGCTTTTTGAAGGTTGTGTGTTGTCTTTTTCTCATGAACGATCAACCTCCTCTGCCAGACATTTTTCCCACAGAGCCTGAATTTCTGCCTGCGCCTGTGAAATGTCCTTTTTCCCGGATAACATGTCCTGAATCACTGCCAGCATCTGACTTTCGAATCCCTGCGGGCAGTTTTCATCCCCGATATATCCGGTTACATGGGATGTATTTTCCTCAAACGCCTGGGTAATCTCAGCCTGAATCTCATTCATTTCATAGTCGGCATACTCTCTGACCGTCGGGAATCCCGTAATACTGTCTCGTACATTGGCATAGTTTTCCTCTGAATAAAAGAATTTCAAAAAGGTCATTGCCGCCTGATATTTCTCTTCCTCCTCCTGACATTCTTTTGTCACAGACCAGAAGGTATCCCGATTTTCACCTACGTGAATCAGACCATATTCATCCGGCACATAAAACCAGCCCAGTTCCATATCCGGATTCAACCGCAAAATTTCTTCACAGACCGATGAAATGTTGTATATCATTGCCACTTCGCCCTCGGACATCATGTAGGCCAGACTTCCATCCGGTGTAGACAACCAGTTGCGGTCTACGCGGCCATCGGAAAACAGCTGCTGCAGATGGGTAAGCATCGATGTCACTTCCTCATCCATCCAGCTTACCTCGCCCTTGCTGCACTGATACAGCCATTCATTGTTCAGATACAAAATATCAGAACGGAAGAAATGATTAACCCAGTATTCCATATGCCACAGATCGCTGCCACCCACACCAACCGGTGTGATTCCAAGTCGGCGAAGCTCACTGCAGATGTCCAAAAACTCCTGATAGGTTACAGGAATTGGAATGTCATACTTTTCAAAGATGGCTTTGTTATAGATGATTCCATTGGTATCATTCACTGCACCCACACCATACACGTAACCGTTCATGCCATAGGCGGAGGTCACACCAATCTCTGCGATAGTCTCTTTGGAAATGGTTCCAAGAATCCCAGCACTCACATAAGCTTCCGGTGTTTTAAGCTGAACAATGTCACCCATTTCATCTCTGGCAATCAGCGTATTTAAAATATTTTCATACACTTTATTTTCATAGTGAATCGTATAGTCAATATGTATGTCCGGATATGCCTGATTGAAATCTTCTACGGTTTTTTCGATGGCACTGTTCCACTGGGCATTACGGTACGCATAGACAAGTTCCAGTTCAATCGGCTTCTTTGCAGCTTCCTGTTCTGACTGACGCTGTCCTTCTGACACCACAAAAACTGCTGCCACGATCACAATGACAACAGCCACAAGGATGCCTATCCACAATTTTTTCTTTTTTCCTTTTGCCATAGATGTAACTCCCCAATAACAAATCCTACTCGTTGTTTGTTCTGAAAACAAAGCAGGTCTGACAAAACTTCCGCCTGTCAGACCTGGTTCCTTCCTTATTTCTGAATAAATTCAATCAGAACACCGTCCGGATCTCTTACGAACATAACTGCTTCCGCACCCATGGTCACTTCGTGCGCGATATCCACACCATTTGCCACAAAGCCTTCTTTTAATGCTTTCATATCATCTGTCATAAAAGCCACATGCTTTGTTCCGATTGTCTGCAAATCTGTATTTGGAGTCTTTCTTTCTTCTGGAATCGGCTTTGGTTCTTTATACTCGAACAGTTCCAGTTCAAATCCATCTTTTCCGATAAAACAGATTTTTGCCCCAAGTGGAGGCACAAAACCATCGTCTTTCAAAAGCTTAAAGCCTAAATTCTTCTCGTACCACTCCAGGGATACTTCCATGTTGCTAACACTAATACCAACATGCAATGCTTTTTTTACGTTTTCTACCATAGTCATTCTCCTTTCCCCAACCATAATTCAGACCAACATCATTGTCTCAATCTGACTATCACTTGTCAAGCAGTTGTTCATCCACAACAACCGCTTGACCGGATATTCGCAGGGGGTTTTTATGATAATGCTGTAATAATCAGTTTGCCGCCACTTGCCAGTTCGTATTCACCAGCTTCGGCACCAACCGCTGTAATGGTTACACCTGGGAGCGCATCAATCTGTGCCGATTCCACATTTGTTACAAATGTTACTGCGGAATCTTTGGTTGCGATCCATTTACTTCCTTTATCCATGGACAGGTTTGCATTTACGATGGCAACTGTAATCTGTGTGCTGTTTAACATTACCCACATTTCACGTGTGGTATCTTCGTGAAGCAGATCGCCTTTGACATCCATATCTGTCATTACTACATTTACACCGTACACATCATCTGTTACCTGGGTTGCACATGGGTCATCGTTTACGATGGAATGCACCAGAATGCCTTTTTCAGATTCGATATTTACATCACACATATCAATCAAGATATTGTGGCTCTTTACTAAAATCGCTTCTTTTTCTGTATGAATGTCACCGCCTGTAATGGTGATATCAGCAACCTCTTCCTGCCATCCATTAACACAGTGACTTAAGACAAAGTAAGAGCCGCACTCTGCGGTACAGTCATTAAATGTCATATCACTGTTGCCGGCAAGGATCGCTGCCATGCGTGCCATGTCAAAATTACAATTGTTAAAGTAATCATGACAGCCTGGATCAGCATATGCTCCATAACCATTCTTTGTACAAACGATATCGCAGTCGTTGGCTTCCAGATATACATATCCTTCAGAGGATTCTGTAGAAAGTGCTGCCCAACCATCGCAGATAATCTTGGAGTTATAGAAATAACTGGAGGAATTGGACATGGTACAATGTGTTCTCGTGTTTCCATCCATTTCCAGTGCTGGTGGTGGAGAAGACATCAGTGCAGTTGGACGTTCATAGCCTTCGCCGTATGGAATCCCATGTGCACAGATCACAGAGTCATATACTTTCAGAACAGAACCTTCTTCTGCTGCTGTTGCATAACGGGTTCTGCCGTTTGTATTGATCACCGCATCTCTGATAGTGAGCTTTGCATTGTATTTTACAGAAGCACCGCTGGCTGGTCCGCCAATGCCTTCGCCATCCCCGGCAAGGCTGATGTACGCAGTCTCTACCGTTACATCTGTACCTGCGCCTTCTGCGTAGATGGCACCTTCGTTTCCATTGTAAGCCACTACTTTCAGGTTTTCAATTTTGTCATCAGATACCTTTCCGCCATAGGCTACTGCAGGATTGGAGGTTTCTGCATCATATTTACCATTTTTAATGTGTACGGCTGCCACCGCATCTTCTGCCGGTGCAAACCAGTTGATCTTTGGTTTTCCAGGGTTCAGAATTGCATTTACATTTTCAATGATTTCTGCCATTGTTGCAAGATTTGTACATTCCTGACGGGCAGGTTTTGTCTTCTGAATCCCTTTGATTTTTGTTAAAGCCATTTTTATTTCCTCTTTCTAATACCAAAATGTTTCCTTACTTATCAAGGCGCAGCCTATAGAAGCTACGCCTTTGATAAAATTCAATACTCTAATTCGTTATTTCAAAACAGCCTATGCTGCTTTTTCTTTTTTGCCGTAGTCACGATCCGCTGCGTTGGCATCTTTCATCTTAAGCATTGTAAGAAGCGCAACGATACCGATGAGCAATACGACTAATAATAATCCATAAGCACCTACTACATTACCTGTGCCAAGAAGCATTACCATAATCTGTGCTGCCACTGCAGATGGAATCAACTGAATCGCCATGATAATACGGTTTGCAGACTGGTATTCTTTACGTCCGTATGCGAATGCCATAATACATGGATGAAGTGTTGGAACACCACCTGTCATACAAGCTACACCGAAGCCCCAAATAATCATCAGAGGTACGGAACCGCCTTCTGGCTGAAGTGCCAGACCAAGGATTGGTAAAAGTTCACACAATCCAAGAACAATTGACGCTTTTACAGTACCAATCTTGTCATCTAATACACCAAAGATAAATGACATTGGGATACCTAAGATCGCTCCAATTGCAAGGTATTTAACTGCTACCAGCCAAACTTCTGGGCCACCGCCGCCAAGCATCATGTAACGAGCTGCCATTGAACCCATACATGCATTAATGATGAATGTTAACGCACCAAAGGAAATGATAACTTTCCATCCTTTTGCGGATGTTAAAACATCTTTTAATGTTAATTTTACTTCTTCTTCTGCCTCAGATACTGGTGGATGATCCAAACCGTCTGGATACAGACCAACAGATTCTGGTGTGTCTTTGATTAAAAATGCTACTAAAATTGCTACAACAACAAGGATTACTGCAATACCAACATAGAATGGTCTGTAATCGCCGCCGAATGATTTTTCAATCATTGTTGTCATACCAGCTGTACCAATTACAGAAAACAGTGGGCTACCTAAGGTAACGATACCCATGATACGACCACGAAGACGGATGAACCAGCTTGCTACTAACTGGAAACCAGCCATCTGTAACATCATACAAGTACAACGAACCACGAATAAGGAAATGAAGAACAGAATATAGTTGCCTTCACCGCCATTGCATTTCAGACCGTTTGCTGCAACAATACCAATACAGCCTACCGCAGAAAGAATCATAACTGGAATTAAGGATTTCTTAACACCGAATTTGATGAACATGGTTCCGTAAATAAATGTAAGAACGATACATACAAAGTTACCAACTGTCATAGGGAGCATGGTCATGTTGTTATCCCATGCACTGTATGCCTGAATAATATTGATCTGGTCATTCTGAAGTCCTGAATACAGGAACATAAAAATGATACCCAGAATAGAAAGTATTACACCATAGCCTAAAAACTTATTATTTTTCTGTGCCATTTTCATTCTCCTCCATTTTTAATATCTCTTTCGTAACAAAAAGATGTTTTGGATAGTTGCTTTTTAGATCCAGCGGATCAGTCCGCCTGTGAGCGTTGGATCCATTTCCCAAACATATTTGTCATATGCTTCTGGAATCTCTGTATAATCAAACTCATGACTGATCAGTGGTGTGATATCCAGCTTGCCGTATTTGATCAGATTTAAGAATACTCGGATATCTTCATCACTGGTCCAGCAGTCAGCGTTCACATAGCGATTCAATTTCTTGCCCATTACTGGTGGCCATGTGCCTTCGATATACAGATCTGCTCTTCTCAATTTATAAGGTTTGGAATTCACATATGTACCGATCAGGCTTGCACCTTTCTGCATGATTGGATCATCGATTGGCGGCATTGCTTCCCCGTGAACCTGAGAAATCATAACCAGACGACCTCTTTCACCAATCAGTTCTGCTGCCTGCATCAGTGGACCTCTTGCTCCAGTTGCTTCGAAAATAACTGGAAGTCCGTCACAACCAAGTTCTTTCACTGCTTTTTCCAATCCTTCCGGATCCTCTTTGGAGTTGATTGCGATATCAACACCCATTTTTTTTGCAGCTTCCAAACGTGTGTCATCCAGGTCTGTAACGATAACAGGAAGTGCACCAGCGATTCTTGCGCACTGGGCTGTGATTGCACCCACAAACCCCTGACCAAGTACTGCACATGGTTCACCCATCTGCAGGTTTGCACGACGAAGTGCATACATACCTGTATGACCAAGATTCCAGAATGCTGCCTGACGAAGGTCAACACCTTCTGGACATGGAGTACAGTTCATTTCATCCATAATCAGATACTGGGCATGTTCTCCTGTTGTTACAATGTGGTCACCCACTTTTAAGTCTTCCACGCCTTCACCAAGCTCGATGACTTCCGCAACCATTGCATAACCAATGTTTGTTGGGAGCGGAACAATGGCTCCGACCATTAAACCCTTTTCTGTTCCCGGACTCATGGCGCTGTATTTTGCCTTTAACAGTACCTGACCAGGACCTGGAGCCGGAAGTTCTTTTTCTTTCAAGACTACCTTTCCAGGCTCACAAACAGCATAAATTGTTTTCATTACTTCTCCTCCTTATGCCATATAAAAATTACGTATGTTTTCATCACTTGTCGACAGATGATTGGTAAATTCAGCCATAAACACTTGCTGACTTTATGGTCTTATTTTTCCATATCTGGAAGCTAATTTGAATGTCATTTTCTTTGAAAAAAGTGACGTTTTCTTAGAAGTAGTTTGGAAAACATAGGACATTTTCTTAGATTTTGGAAAGGATGAGTTTCAATGTCTGAAAAAAGGCAAAAAAAGACCCCTACGATGTCTTTTCTCGTAAAGGTCTGTTCTTATCCTCTTGTTTTATATGTTTTTGAATCGTGCTATTAGATATTCAGCAGCTCACTGTATGCTTTCAGTGCGCCGTCTGTTTCGTGTGCCAGTACCCGTTTTGCTAATACTTTACCAAGCTGTACGCCTTCCTGGTCGAAGCTGTTTAAGTTCCATACAAAGCCCTGGAACATGACTTTATTTTCAAAATGAGCCAAGAGTGCACCCAGTGATTTTGGATTTAACTGTTCTCCAATAATAATACTGGATGGACGTCCGCCCTCAAAGTTTTTGTTGCGATTGTCATCTGCTTTTCCGCAGGCGAATGCTACGATCTGTGCCACAACGTTTGCACACAGCTTCTGCTGACTTGTGCTTCCCTGGATCACAACATCTTTTTCCATCTGGTTGTTCTTAAATCCAACGAACTGCAGTGGAACAATATCAGTTCCCTGATGAAGCAGCTGATAGAAGGAATGCTGCCCATTGGTTCCAGGTTCCCCAAAGATCACAGGACCTGTTACATAGTTTACAGGTTCGCCAAAACGATTCACTGATTTACCATTGGATTCCATATCCAGCTGCTGTAAATGTGCTGGGAAACGGCTCAAGCCCTGAGAATATGGAAGCACTGCTGTGGTTGGGTAACCGAGCACGTTGCGTTCATATACCCCAATCAGCGCATCCAGCATAGCTGGGTTTTCTAAAAGTTCTGCATTTTTAGAAAGAGCATCTTCTTCTGCCGCGCCAGCCAGGAATGCATCAAATATTTCTGGTCCAAATGCCAGAGATAATACGGCACCGCCAACTGCTGATGTGGAAGAGTAACGTCCACCAATGTAATCATCCATAAAGAATGCTGCCAGATAGCCTTCATTCTTAGCCAGCGGAGAGGTCTCACTTGTTACAGCAACCATATGTTTCGCTGGATCTAATCCTGCTTTTTCTAAGGCATCTTTAACGAAAGATTCATTGGTCAATGTTTCTAATGTTGTACCAGACTTGGATACCAGCACGAACAGCGCATGTGCCACATCAATGTTATTTAAAACCGCTGCCGCATCATCTGGGTCAACATTGCTGATGAATTCTGCTTTCATCTTGAAGGTATTGTTTACCTTCGCCCAGTTTTCCATTGCCAGATACATAGCACGTGGGCCAAGATCGCTGCCGCCGATGCCAATCTGTACTACTGTTGTGAACTTTTCACCTGCTGCATTGGTGATTTCACCTGCATGCACTTTATTAGCAAACGTTCTGATCTTTTCCTGCTGTTCTACATAAAAAGCGCGTTTGTCTACACCATCTGCCACCACGGTGCTGCCCAGCTGTCCACGAGTCAGGTGATGAAGCACCAGACGATTTTCTCCCGTATTGATTACCGCTCCATTGTAGAGCTCTTCAAATTTTTCTACTAACTGTGCTTCTTTTGCCAGCTTTGCAAGCACTGCCAACACCGCATCATCTACTGGTCTTGCAGCATAGTTGAACGCCAAACCATCTGCCATTGGCACACTGTAGTTTTTCACACGTTCTGCGCCGGATTCGCCAGACATTACATCTGCAAGCGCAACGCGTTCTACATTCATCAGTTCCTGATAAACATTCAGTGTATCAAAATTGTTCCATGAAATCATATTAAAAACCCTCCTTGTAGGAATTATGTCATTCATAATAGTATCATGAACATTTTATCTCTATGTGAAATTCCTGTCAAACAATATAGCATTTCTTTTCGCATAAAATAGGGTACAAAAAGACCATCTCCAAAATCTCTTTCGAAGATGGTCTCAGTTTTTCGTTATATTCTATTTAGTACAGTTTTGCACCTGCTGGGATGTGCTTATCTACCATAAGAAGATGAAGTTTTTCTTCTCCTTCTTCTGTATGAACTGCAGATAATAACATACCGTTGGATTCGATACCCATCATTGCTCTTGGTGGTAAGTTTGTGATAGCGATCAGTGTCTTGCCAACAAGTTCTTCTGGTTCGTAGTATGCGTGAATGCCGCTTAAGATGGTACGGTCTGTGCCTGTTCCATCATCTAATGTGAACTGTAACAGTTTTTTGCTCTTTGGCACTGCGATACATTCTTTTACTTTTACTGCTCTGAAGTCAGACTTGCTGAATGTTTCGAAGTCTACTGCATCAGCGAAAAGTGGTTCGATTTCTACTTTGGAGAAGTCGATTACTTCCTCTACACAGCATGTTGTTCCTTCTTCTGGACAGCATTTTTCTGCTTTTACAGTTTTTTTAGCACCTGGTGCTTCCAATGACTTCATTATCGGGAATAACAATACATCTCTGATTGCAGAGGAGTCTGTTAACAGCATAGCCAGACGGTCGATACCGTAGCCGATACCACCTGTTGGTGGCATACCGATTTCTAATGCATTTAAGAAATCTTCGTCTGTTGTCTGTGCTTCGTCATCACCCTGTGCAAGCATCATTTCCTGATGTTTGAAACGTTCTCTCTGATCGATTGGATCATTCAGCTCGGAGTAAGCATTTGCCATTTCCCATCCATTGATGAACAGCTCGAAACGTTCTGTCAGTTCTGGATTTTCTGGTTTTTTCTTTGTCAATGGAGAAATCTCGATTGGATGATCCATTACAAATGTTGGCTGAATCAGGTGATCTTCTACAAATTCTTCAAAGAAGAGTGCCAAGATATCACCTTTTGCATGTCTGTCTTCAAACTCTACATGGTGTTCTTTCGCGATTGCTTTTGCTTCTTCTGTTGTTTTGATTTCGTTGAAGTCTACACCTGCATATTTTTTAACTGCATCGATCATTGTGATTCTCTCGAATGGTTTACCAAAGTCGATTTCGATGCCGTTGTATGTGAATTTGGTTGTACCAAGCACCTGTTCAGCTACGTAACGGTACATGTTTTCTGTTAAGTCCATCATGCCGTGGTAGTCTGTGTATGCCTGGTAAAGTTCCATCAGTGTGAACTCTGGGTTGTGTCTTGTATCAACACCTTCGTTACGGAACACACGACCGATTTCATATACTCTTTCAAGTCCGCCAACGATCAGACGTTTCAGGTAAAGTTCAAGAGAAATTCTTAACTTGAAGTCTTCGCTTAAGGCATTGAAGTGTGTGATAAATGGTCTGGCTGCAGCACCACCTGCGTTAGAAACCAGCATTGGTGTTTCCACTTCGATGAAGCCTTCGCCAGCTAAGTACTGACGGATTGCGCTGATAATCTTGGAACGTTTGATAAATGTATCCTTAACATCCGCATTCATAATTAAGTCAACGTATCTCTGACGATAACGTGTATCTGTATCTGTTAAGCCGTGGAACTTTTCTGGCAGTACCTGGAGACTCTTGGATAACAGTGTTACCTCTGTTGCATGGATGGAGATTTCCCCTGTTTTTGTTGTAAATACTTCACCTGTAATACCTAAAATATCACCTACATCGTATTTTTTAAAATCAGCGTAAGATTCTTCTCCGATATTGTCTCTTGCAACGTAAGACTGAATGCTTCCCTTTAAGTCCTGAATGTTACAGAAAGATGCCTTACCCATAACACGTTTGAACATCATACGACCAGCAAGTGTTACCACTTTGCCTTCTAATTCATCGTAGTTTTCTTTGATGTCTGTGCTGTGATGTGTTACGTCAAATTTTGTAATCACAAAAGGATCTTTGCCGCGTTCCTGTAAATCTTTTAACTTGTCGCGACGAACTTTTAACAACTGATGAATATCCTGTTCCTGCTGTACATTTTTCTGTTCTGCCATCTTTTCGTTCTCCCTTATACTAATTGGATCTCTGGATTTCTAAAACCTTGTATGTCATAACTCCTGCCTGAGTTTCTACTTCTACAGTATCCCCAACTTTTGCGCCAAGTAACGCTTTTCCCACTGGAGATTCGTTTGAAATCTTGCCTTTCAGACTATTTGCTTCTGTAGAACCAACAATCTTGTATGTCAGTTCTTCTTCAAATTCGCAGTCATAGATCTTAACCTGACATCCAACACTGATCTTATCAGTGTCTACTTCTTCTTCTACAACAACGTCAGCGTTCTTTAAGATCTTTTCAATCTCTTCGATTCTTGCTTCGATATCACGCTGTTCGTCCTTTGCTGCATCATACTCAGCATTTTCAGATAAATCGCCCTGTTCTCTGGCTTCTTTGATCTTCTGAGCTACTTCTTTTCTTTTAACAACCTTCAGATTTTCTAATTCATCCTCCAGTTTCTTTAATCCTTCGTAAGTTAACAGATTCTTTTTATCCATTTCTTTACAACTCCTTTTTGTTCGTTCTACAAAACAAGTGTCCTAATCATACAATTTCAACATTATAGCGGAAAGGACTTGTTATGTCAAGAATTCTTGGAACAAGGATTCCAACTGTTCCAGGGTTTCCACTTCATTAATTCTGCCCCGAAGTTTGGATGAATTTTTGTACCCTGCAGTATACCAGGCTGCATGTTTTCGAATCTCGCGAATGCCTGTGTATTCCCCCTTTACTTCCAACTGCATGCGAGCATGGGTCAGCACCATCTGTGCCACTTCCTGAATCGTTGGCTTTGGCAATTCTTGTCCTGTTTCCAGTTTATGAAGAATTTGCGCAAATATCCATGGATTTCCCTGGGCACCACGGCCAATCATAAATCCGTCACATCCTGTCTGCTCTTTCATGCGCACCACATCATCTGCGGTCAACAAATCTCCGTTGCCGATAACAGGAATCTTCACCGCTTCTTTTACCTGTCGGATGATATCCCAATCTGCTTTTCCAGAATAGTACTGCTGTCTGGTTCTGCCATGAACTGCCACCGCAGCCACCCCGCAGGCTTCTGCGATCCTGGCAATCTCTACCGCATTGATATTGTCTTCATCAAATCCTCTGCGAAACTTGACAGTCACCGGTTTTTTCACTGCCTTGACCATCTTGCTCAGGATTTCTTCCACTAATTTTGGACTCTTCATCAGAGCAGAGCCTTCCCCATTGTTTACTACCTTTGGCACCGGACATCCCATATTAAAATCCAGAATATCAAACGGGCGCTCCTCAATCTGGGCTGCAATCTCTGCCAACAGATCTGGTTCGGAGCCGAAAAGCTGTAAGGATACTGGGCGTTCTCGTGGATCGATTTCCATCAACTGTTCTGTATTTTTATTTCTATAATAAATCGCCTTTGCACTGACCATTTCCATACATAAAAGCCCTGCACCCTGTTCTTTGCAGAGCAAGCGAAATGGCAGGTCTGTTACTCCTGCCATTGGTGCCAATATTAACGGATTGTCAAGTGTTACGCTTCCAATCTTTAATGTTTCCATTTATCTTCCCTTGTTTTTGTCGTAAATAATCTTCATGCCTTTTAAGGTAAGCATTGGATCATAAATATCGATTTCGTCTGTTTCGTTTACGATTAAGGTTCCAAGTCCACCGGTTGCGATGACTTTGATATTTTCCAGACCAGATTCTTTTTTAATCTGACGGATAATGTATTCTGTGGAACCTATCTGTCCAAATACAAGCCCTGCCTGCATACATGCGATGGTTTCCTGTGCCAGAATGGATTCTGGTTTTCGAATCTCAAATTCAGGCAGTTTTGCTGCCATACTCCACATTGCCTGTGCAGAGGTACGGATACCTGGTGCGATCACGCAGGATACAAATGTACCGTCCCCATCTACCAGATCGTAGGTCGTGGCTGTGCCGTAGTCAACAACAATGGCTGGTCCGCCATAAAGTTCATATACCGCTGCCGCATCTACAATACGGTCTGCACCAACCTGTTTTGGATTCTTACCGGCAACACGAATACCTGTTTTTACCCCTGGCTCGATGATGATTGGTTTGATATGGAAGTATTTGATGATAGCACTTGTCAAAGAGTGCATTACGTTTGGCACTACGGAAGCGATGATAACGTCGGTAATGTCATCCACTGTCAGTTCGTTGTGCTCTAATAATTCACAGATTGTGATGCCGTACTCATCGGATGTTCTGGAATGAATGGTCGTAATACGGAAGGTTACTTTCAATTCCTCGCCGTCAAATACGCCCAGTGTAAAATTGGTATTTCCAATATCAATGGTCAATAACATATTTATTCCTCCCACGCTTCACCCAGAAAAAACACTTTGTAATATGTTTCCAGGGATTCTAACAGTTCTGCCTTGGTGATTTGCAGCTGTTTGATCTTTAATACACTGCCGATGTCATCGTAGAGCAGATCGCCCTCGTCCGCATCGGTCTCAAAGTTTAAGTTACCTTCTTCGTCAAACTTTAACGTGAGTGTTCCACCAATGTCTTCCGTGTACAACACGCACATAATCTTCAGTTCTTCCTGAATGGCTTCCGGCAAACTCTGAAAATCTTCATTTAAATAATATTTCTGTGTGTACGCACTTGCGGCACATAAAATAACTTCGTCCTGATACATGGTATTCTCCTACACATATCCCAGTACGCCTCTCACCGACACTTCTCCGGAAACTACCTGGCGCACTTCATTTTCAGTTTCTACCAGCAGCTCGCCCTCTGCGTTGATGCCAAGTGCCCGCCCCATATAGCTCCCCTTGGGATTTTGCACCTGCACTTGTCTGCCTCGATTGATCAGGCAATCGTTATAGGCATCCTTTAAACCGCTCAGATCCTGTGTCTGCTTGTAGATATAATAATACGATTCAAATTGTTGTAATACTTCCTCTATCAACCGGGCTCTTCCAATTCGCTGACCGCTTTCCAAAAAGATGGAGGTTGCCACAGAAGCAAGTTCTTTTGGAAAGCATTCATGCGAAACGTTGATTCCCGTTCCAAGGATAATGGATACACTTCCGTCCGCCTTTATGCTCATTTCTGTAAGAATGCCAACCAGCTTTTTCCCATTTACGATCACATCATTCGGCCATTTGATCTGAGGCGTTAGCTTCGTCACGGTTTCGATCGCCTTGACCGCAGCCAGTCCCATGACCAATGTCAGCATAGATGCGTTTGATGGTTCAATGTCATCTTTGATCAACAGGGACATCCAGATACCCTTCTGCTTCTGAGAATCAAAGGTTCTGCCCATACGTCCTTTACCCGCAGTCTGCATCTCTGCCACAACCAATGTGCCATGGGGCGCTCCAGCGTTTGCCTGACGCTTGGCCTCTTCGTTGGTGGAATCCACAGTTTCCAGGAACACGATCTGTTTTCCCGCCCAGTTGGTATGTAACGAAAGATCTTTTACCATTTATTCTCCAATCGTTGCAAGCATCATCGCCTTGATGGTGTGCATTCTGTTTTCTGCCTCATCAAATACGATAGACTGTTCGCTTTCGAACACTTCGTCTGTTACTTCGATTTCATCCAAACCGAATTTTGCCTTGATTTCCTGACCAACCTCAGTCTTTAAGTCATGAAATGCCGGCAGGCAGTGCATAAAGCGAACCTGTGGACCTGCATTATCCATAACTGCTTTGTTTACCTGATATGGAAGCAATTCTCTGATACGCTCTTCCCAGATTTCATCTGGTTCACCCATGGATACCCATACGTCTGTATAAATAACGTCTGCTCCCTTTGTGCCTTCCATAACATCTTCTGTCAATGTGATGGTGGCTCCTGTTTCAGCAGCAATTGCCTGACACTGTTCTACCAGTGCTGCTTCCGGGAAATATTTTTCAGAAGTACATGCCACAAAGTGCATACCCAACTTTGCACAGACAACCATCAGGGAGTTTCCCATGTTATAACGGGCATCGCCCATGTAGACCAGCTTGATGCCTTTGATGCGGCCGAAGTGTTCCTTGATTGTCAGCACATCTGCCAGCATCTGTGTTGGATGGAACTCATTTGTCAAGCCATTCCACACTGGAACATCTGCATATTTTGCAAGTTCATCTACAATTTCCTGACCAAAACCACGATATTCGATACCGTCAAACATTCTGCTTAATACTCTTGCGGTGTCTGCCAGACTTTCTTTTTTCCCTAACTGGCACTGTTTTGGATCCAGAAATGTTGCACCCATACCAAGGTCATGGGCTGCTACTTCAAAGGAACATCTTGTTCTTGTACTTGTTTTTTCAAAAATCAGAGCCACGTTTTTACCTCTTAAGGTATCGTGAAGAATGCCCTGTTTCTTCTTTGCTTTCAAATCTGCTGCAAGGTCAACCAGATACAGGATTTCTTCTGGTGTAAAATCAAGCAATTTCAAAAAGTCTCTTCCTTTTAAATTCATTATGCCATCCTCCTGATGCGTAAATATTCTCTCTTTATCAAACGATATTTATTCTGTTATCACAATGAGGATGCCCCGTCTGAGGCATCCCCGCATGATTTCTGCTTTAATGATACGCAGGGTGTTATCTTACAATAAATCCCCCGCTCTTACAATATGAAAAATTATTTTTCGACGATTTCTTCGCCTTTTACGTCTGCAGCCACTTCCACGATGGATTTTGCAAGCCCTGCAATTCCCTGAATCTCAGATGGAATAATGATCTTGGTTGCCTTGCCATCCGCTGCTTTTGCAAATGCTTCCAGGCTCTTCAACTGCAGGACTGCTGCATCTGGCGCAGACTCTTTTAAGAATCTCAGACCATCTGCGTTAGCCTGCTGAATCTTAAGGATTGCTTCTGCCTGACCTTCTGCTTCCTTCACAGTTGCTTCTTTCTTCGCTTCCGCACAAAGGATAGCTGCCTGTTTTTCCGCTTCTGCATCTAAGATGGCAGATTCTTTCTTACCTTCTGCAACAAGAATGGTGGATTTCTTTTCCCCTTCTGCACGAAGAATGGCTTCTCGACGTTCACGCTCTGCCTTCATCTGTTTTTCCATGGCATCCTGAATTGCAGTTGGTGGAATGATATTCTTTAACTCAACTCGATTTACCTTGATGCCCCATGGGTCTGTTGCGATATCCAAGGATGCACGCATCTTTGTGTTGATGGTTTCTCTGGATGTCAGGGTTTCATCCAGTTCCAGGTCACCGATAATGTTACGAAGTGTGGTTGCTGTCAGGTTTTCAATCGCCATGATTGGATTTTCCACACCGTAAGCAAACAGCTTTGGATCTGTAATCTGGAAAAATACTACGGTATCGATTCGCATGGTTACGTTATCTTTTGTGATAACCGGCTGCGGCGCAAAGTCAACAACCTGCTCTTTTAACAGCACGCGCTTTGCAATACGATCGATAAATGGCAGTTTAAAGTGAATGCCTACATCCCAGGTTCCCTGATATGCGCCAAGGCGTTCCACAACATAAGCATTGGCCTGTGGCACGATCTTGATACAAGAAACAACGATAATAACGATAATGATTACCAGAATAATAATTGCAATAAATGGTCCCATTCAAATACCTCCTAATTACGCTTTCAATTACTCTTCAAATATAGTATTTGCGGTTTCGTTCTCTTCTACAATTTTTTCTACAATTAATTTTACGCCCTCAATTGCGACAATTTTTACAATTTCATCTTTTGGGATCTTCTGGCTGCGGTCTTTGGCTCTCGCAGTCCATTCCTGTCCTCGAATCTGTACTAGACCAGATGCAGTAAGATTGTCGATTGGTTCTAATACGACTGCGTTTTCTCCAATCAAACTTTCCGCATTGGTTTTCTCTCGTTTTATGTTAAATGACTTTTTCACCAGCGGGCGTGTAAAAATCAATAACACAAAGGATACGGCAAAAAATAAAACAATCTGAACCGGCACCGGGGCTCCTGCCAATGCTGCAACGAAACCTGCCACCGCACCGCCTGCAAACCAAATAGTTGCAAGTCCCATTGTGGCAAACTCCGCAATCACCATCACGACCAGGATAACCAGCCAAGTAATTACCTGAAAATTCATATGCTTTCTCCTTTCTTTCAAACAAATGAACATATATACAAGATTTTACACTATTTCTCTCGTTATTACAAGAAAAACGCGAAAAGTGAGGGTCGACCTTACATCGGCTAACCGATGTAAGAAATAAAAAGCGGCTAGACACATTCGCCTAACCGCTCGTTTTGCTTATTTTACCAGAAGTGCTGATTACCAATCTGCATTCCTTTACCGGATCCAGAGTTAAAATATAAAGCACCGCCTGTTGGATCCTGACCCGCAAGTGCTGCCTGTGCTGCGTCCATGCAATAGTTGCCATTTGCAAGTGCTCTTGCCAGCTTACCGCTGGAAGCAGGTGAGAACTGCCCACTCTGGTAGATTACACCAGAGATGCTGCCTGGGAAAGAACCGCTTTCTACTCGATTCAATACAACCGCACCAACTGCCACCTGTCCTTCATAGCTTTCTCCGCGGGCTTCGCACCAAATCAATGCCGCCAGCAGCTGCGCATCACTATAGCTTGCGCTGGAGGATGCACTAGAGGATGAGCTGGAAGAACTGGAAGAGGAAGAACTGGAGGAAGATTTTTTCTGAGAAGCCTTTGCTTTTGCTGCTTTTGCTTCTGCTGCTGCCTTTTCAATTGCCTGTTCTTCTTCGATTGTAAGTGCTTTTGTATGTTCGTATGCAGGTTCTGTTACGAATTCTGCACTTACATATCCTATTTTACCATCATGCTTTACAACTACCCAACCATCAACTGGTGCTGCAGCTGTATCAACTTCCACTTTTTCGCCTTCTTCTAACACGTGAATGATATTATCTTCTGCTTCGGCATCTGTTGTTGCACGCACATTCACGGTTGCTGTGTTGCTTGTTACATATGTCTTGCATACTTCTGCTGCCAATGCTTTCGCATCTTCACCAAATACGCAATAAGTATTTCTCACGTAACCTTCTACGTTACCGGACTTGATTAAAGTCCATTCTGTTCCCTGTTCTACAACTTCTGCCAAGGAACCTTTGTAAAGCTTACCAACAACGTCTGAATCTGCAGATGCTGCGGAACGAACATTTAACGCGCCATCCACATTCGCCATAGCTTTGTTTGCCCATGCCAGATCCACTTCTTCGACCTGTGTAGTCTTTGGTTCGCTTTCGTCATTCACCTGAGTGATTTCTTTTGCTGCCATTTCTGGTGCTGCATTTGCATCTGCCAGAACTACAACTTCTGTATTTGCTTGCTGACTACTCTGACTAGTGTCCGTAACGTTTCCGGAAAGTGATGCGCCTGCGAACATAACTGCCATAGCTGCTGCTACGATTCCGCAAGACACCGCTCTTTTTGTGTGTTTCATTATGACCTCCTGATCAGATTCATACGCAATGAATCCAAATTTGTGAGCGGATAAGTGGCTGTTATTTTTTCACTTATCTGCCTGTTAATTCCATATTATTTTATTCATTTTTATTAAAAATATTACGGAATTGTTACAAGTTTTTCTCGAGGATTATAACAACTAAAACACCACCTGTCAAGCTTTTTGGCATTTTTTAGGCGATTTTAGGCAAAAAAAGGTCTTTTTTATTCATTTTATCCTGTTTTTTTATAAAAAAATGGGACTCGCGCTCCACTTTTTATATAATTATTTTTGTAACAGAATTTAATTGTTACAAATCCCATTTTCCATACAAAAAATTCCTGTTTCTTCATATATATAATAGGGGGATTTTTAGCAGCAAAACCACCTCTATTGTCGCTGCCGTTTATAAATACTTTCCTTGACTTTTCAAGGTGAGCGAATGATAATGAAAATAGGAAACAAGCTTAGATGCATGATACATATCTACGTTTCCAAACTCTAAATATTACACAAAAAGAGGTACTCTCATGAAAAAAATTGTTATGACAGGCGGCGGTACCGCCGGCCATGTAACTCCAAATATTGCGTTGTTCCCTCGTCTGAAGGAAATCGGTTACGACATTCATTATATTGGTTCTTATAATGGTATCGAAAAAGGACTGATTGAAGATCAGGGCATCAAATATTATGGCATTTCCTCTGGAAAACTTCGCCGTTATCTGGATGTAAAAAACCTTACCGATCCAGCCAAGGTTGTAAAAGGATATTTTGAAGCAAGAAAGTTACTGAAAAAGATCAAACCAGACATTGTTTTCTCCAAAGGCGGTTTTGTTGCTGTTCCTGTGGTACTGGCAGCGAAAAATTGTAAGATTCCGGTTATTATTCACGAATCTGACATTACACCTGGTCTTGCAAATAAGCTTGCCATTCCATCCGCAAGCAAAGTGTGCTGCAACTTCCCGGAAACACTGAAACATCTGCCAGAAGGAAAAGCTGTTTTGACGGGTTCTCCAATCCGCAAAGAACTGTTTTCCGGTTCCCGCGAAAAAGCCCTTAACTTTACAGGATTAAAAGGCCACAAGCCAGTTCTCCTGATCATGGGCGGCAGCACAGGTTCCAAGTTTATCAACGAGACCATTCGCAGACAGCTTCCAACCATCCTTCAGACATACGATGTTATCCATCTGTGTGGCAAGGATCACCTGGACCCAACCCTGAACCAGCAGAATGGGTACTTACAGTACGAATATATCAGCCAGGAACTTCCTGACTTGTTGGCACTGGCGGACATGGTTATTTCCCGTGCAGGAGCCAATGCGATTTGCGAGCTTCTGGCATTAAAGAAACCAAACATTCTGATTCCGCTGTCTGCATCTGCCAGCCGAGGCGATCAGATCTTAAATGCAAAATCCTTCGCGAAACAGGGATTCAGCTATGTGTTAGACGAAGATACAATGACAGATCAGCAGTTGTTAGAAGCCATCGAGACTGTGCGTAAGAAAAAAGCACAGTATGTAACTGCAATGAACGAGAGTAAACAGATGAATCCGATCAATACAATTTTGGAATTGATTGTGAAGACGGCAAAGAAATAAAAATGAGCTGTTATAGACAGTGCTTCCTTCGCAGGATATCATTATCCTGGGAATAGGAAACATTATTTATAACAGCTCTTTTTTACTGTTCATAAATCATTTACACACTCTTTTTTCCATGTGTGTTACTTACATGCATTTTTTAACTTTTCATATGCTGCCGTTTTCTCTTCGTCGGTGAGTTCTGCGTGATTCCATGTGATAAAGTCATCCCCATCCTGATATCTTGGAATGAGATGCATATGGAAATGGAATACGGTCTGCCCTGCTGCCTCGCCATTGTTCTGCACGACATTCAACCCATCGCACTTTAATGCATCTGTCATTTTCGCTGCCAGTTTTTTTGCCAGCACCAGTGCTGCTGCCGCTGTTTCCTCCGGCAATTCATAAATATTTGCATAGTGATCCTTTGGCAGAATAAGAGCATGTCCTTTGGAGGCCGGTGCCGCATCCATGATCACAGTAAACATCTCGTCTTCATAGATTACGTTTGTTGGAATATCACCATTTGCCAATTTACAAAAAATACAATTGTTGTCCTTCATATCCTTTCATGCAGCGTCAATGGCTGCTTTCCTCCTTGTATCGCTGCTTTCAGTATAATTTTTTCCTTAACAAAAATCAACCCGGGGGGTCGTTGAGGGAATAGTGGAAAGTAGTGTCCTCATCACTTTCATCCACAGTTCTTCATTATCCAAACAGATACTCTTCTGTTGCAAATGCAATGCGATCCAGTGGTTTCAATTTTGCAGGTTCCCGATAAAACAACTCTTTCCCATTGAGGTAAGTCCCGTTGGTTGAATTTAGATCTTCTATATAATAGGTACCCTCCTGGCGGAAAATGCGGGCATGAATTCTGCTGACCGTGTCGGCGCGGATTACCCCATGTACCACCGTTTCATCCTTCCCGACCAGGAACATATCCTCTTCTAATACGAAGTTCTCTTCCTTTCCTTCTCCCTGATAGACCAGCTTTCCAATCTCTAGGTGTTTTTCAAGGTTCAAAAATACGGTTGGGCAATCCTTCTCCAATGGCTCGGCCACTACTTCCAATTGCTGAGCCTCAGCCAATAGCTGATGGTAATCCGGTGCTGGCTTGTTCTGGGTCTTGGTCTGATTCTTCCTTCGCTTTTTCGGCGCAAGCCCAAATAAGCCTCTCTTTTCCTGCCTTTGGGCTTGTTTTTCCTCTTCCAGCATCATGGAGAGAGGCATCGCCACAGCTTCTGGTTCCTGCACAGTCCAGTTTTTCCCATTCGGTTTCTCTGCATCAACTATTTCTTCCTCTGTTTCCACCATCGTACAGCTCAACAATTCTTCCGCCGAACAGAATTCCTGCAGACTTTTTTCGTAAAATCCATAGCCAATCGACACCGCTGCAGCGTCCTTATGATCCAGTTTTGGCAATAAATATTCTGCAAGATTCTGTAGGCTGTTTTTGTCTTTTTCCTTACTTCCCGGCAGATAGCAAAAGTGATATTTTTCTTTTTTGCGGTCAAAATAGATGAACTCGGGAAAATACTGGACATTCTCTCCATCCAATAAAAACTCTTCTATCTGTTGATTCATATTGTAAATATCTTCTATCAGCCGTTTTAACTGGACTCCATTCAACGGAAACAGTTCTAACATGGTTCCCAGCGAATTGGTTCCTGTAATCTCATACCAGTACTCTATCTTTCCATTGCTGATAATAACCTGCAAGTTCAGCAAACCAGGAACCTTATTATGCAGCAACATCATCAGTTCTGAATTTTCATATTCGTATTCCACATCTTTCACTATCATGTAACTGCCAGTCAAATTTCTTATATATTCAATATTCATACCCTTCTCCTTCCCATTTTTCAGAGATTCCACTGTTCATATTTTTTCTCCACAGGGTTTATGGACTCTACTAGCGGAGCTTTTTGCGCTTCTTCCACGTTTGTGTCCTGCAATTCATATGCAATATGAATCCCCAACCCAATAACCAATATGACGAAAGGAATGATATATGCGGATTCCACCGTAAATGACGCCTTATCCTTTTTCATGCCATTATTCTCCTGTCATGATGTATTACACTTTGGACAGGGAGTTCTTCCCCCCACCTGTTCCATTTGGATGCGATAAATCGTTCGCTTTAAGCTGCTGCAATCAAGGGACCGATGATACAAAACACCATAATCCGTAACATATACGGTCTCGTAACCATCGGGAACATTGCTTCGTACGCAGAGACTGCAGGGATAATATTTGCCACCGTCTGCATTTCTCTTAGCATCAATCTGCGTCTTTGATATCGACCAGATAGACAGATCCAGATAGCTGCACCCGGCAGTTGTATGATAAGCGCTTCCAAAAGGTGTCACATACACCCACTGATTGTTCTGGTCATCTGTGGTCTGATATCCAATCCATCGCCTGGCTACTGCAGACTGAACCACTTCTACCACATCTTTTCCAAACAGATTGACAGGAAGGCAAACCTGATAGGAAACTTTTAGACGAACGAAGCTTGCATCGCTTCCTTCTTCCGAAAGCTTGATTCCCTTCCTCCCATCCTTTATATAGGAGATCTTGCATCCCTGGACATCCAACATCTCAAAAAAAATTCCTTTGACACCCATGGAGTCCAAAAGTGTTGCCCGTCCATCTGCTGCCACTTCCAACGCCGCATAACTAAGTGCCTGATTTACCTGCATTTCTATCTGTTGTACACGAAACAGGCCGAGAAACAGCACCAGAAAAAGTACAAACACAGGCACTATTAAGGATGCTTCTACTGTGACTGACCCTTTATATCGGATACAGGGCAGTGTTTTTGTAATGGTTAAAGTATGATTTTTCTTTCTCATTTGTAATCCAGATGCTGCTTCTACATAAGCAACTGTGTTTTTAGCATTATTTTCTTGTTATTTATTTTTGATTGACGGTCCTCGTTTGGGCGAGACCATTAGATCGTACGTTTTTTCAATTTTTATGATATAGGATTCAAATGCATTCCGACTGCACCAAGAGAGAGATTTTCTATGACCTATGCTTCAAGAAATTAGGAGCTCACTCTAAAAGTCATACCTATTTTATTTATTCCAATACAAAAACACTGCCCTATACCCGCTATTCCCGAAGGTAATTCACATCAAAGGATTGGGAAAACTCATATTGATCCAGACTCCCCTTTCCAATAGCAAGTAAAGCGGAAAACAATGGTTTCCCCTGATAGAAAATATCCCCTTCCATGCGATAAATCTGTCGGTTCATGTTACAGCCCAGATTCGCTTCTATCAGGTCCATTGCCCGATAACACAAGCGGGAGTCCATACAGGTCCACAGAAGAATCTGAAGATATTGCTGATAGGACAGTCCCTGGGTTTGCTGAACAGATACCGCTGTCGTTCCCATGGAAGTCAGATCGCTATGCCACTGTTCTGCCGTTTTTATAAGCTTTACTTTCTGTCCATCCAGCAGGAGTTTTACATCTGATACAGACTCTACATAAGCCCATGCTGCCATGATTCCCTGTTTATACACCGGAATTAACTCGGGAGTAAGTGTAGCCGCTGCAAGAGCTGCTGCCGCTGCTAAAATCAATTCCTGCTTTTCTACATCTGACTTAAGATAAGCCAGATTCGTCACTTCCCGCATCACCAGCAAACGCTGAATGACACCGCGTAGATTTTCTCGGTCAGAGTCCTTTCCTGCAATCAGATACTCCAGTTCATAATCAAGGGCATGGGAGCCATCCACATCCAGATAGCACGGAAAATAGGCTTCCAGATACTGGCGAAACAGTAATTTTTCTTTCCAGTCTGCTCCAGTTTCTGCATACGAGTACGTGCCGGTGTCCAGTTGTCGTTTCTGCAATCCATTGGACAGATCAATCCTTTTATCCGATAGTTCTGTTCCATTTACCACAAAATCCAAAATATTAGAAGCTTTCATATTTTCTGCCACCTGAATCGGATTCTCCGACAACACAATTTCACGGTCTGTTTCCTGCACATCCACTTCCGGCAAGACAGAATCTTTTTTCTGGGTAATCATGTCATATAACTGGCACAGTATCTCTTCTGTACACTGTTCTTCCATAGCTGTTACCGCTTCTTTGTAAAACGCCCTGCCATCCTGATCTGTTGCAAGCCCATATCCTGTTATAGTTACATTCACAGGCTTCAGCCCGAACAGATTCCATGTCTGTAGCTGTACCTTGCCGGTATCTCCACCATGCACATCCAGGTTTTCTGTGGAAAAGGACAAGCCTTGCTGCTCCACACATTTCCATTGAAATCCCGCTTGTCCATAGCTGCCATCCAAGAAAAGCAGACCATACTTCTCCCAAAGCTCCACATCATATTCTGAAAGAAGAGAATTCCCAGTCATAACGGCATCCACCTCTGTCCGCTGCTCTAAGCCCCAGACACGGGATACTTCCAACAGAGAAAATACCACCGCCAAAATGAATACCAACAGATATGTCAGAAATACCGTTACACTTCCTTGCCAGCGACGCAGCAAAAGGCATCTTGCCAAAGACTTTCCTCTCCCAATTAGCCATTGCCTTATTCTCATTTTCACAGGGTTCCCGCCTTTGTTGAAATATTGGAAAAGGCATTGTCGACCAGAGTAGTCAGCTGCTTTTTAAATATCACTACCAGTCCGATCAAAACCACAAGGATTAAAATAATCTCCACAACGCCTATCCCATCTTCTTCCATAAAAAAACGTTTTAAACTGTTCACAAAATCCCTTCTTTCTTGTTTTATGATTTCCAATCCGAATTTCTGCCTTCTAAAAGCTCTGCAACGCAGGTACCATGATCACAATTAATATCAACACAAACAACAGCAACATTGGAAAAAGCAGCTTGGTTCCAGCCTCTTCTCCCAGTCTTCGCACCTGCTTTCTTTGCTCTTCAATCGCCATCTCTGCTTCCATGTCCAACAGCCTGATCAGATCCCGATTGCCTTTATCCATGTTTTGTATCAGTAATGCAGTCAGTTTTCTATAAGGCGTCAGCCTGATGCGCTCTGCAAAGTCCTCGTATGCCACACGGATATTTACGCCGTCCTTAAGATCCCGATAGGTAAGCAGCATTTCTTCCAGATACATTTTTTTTGCTTTTTTCGCCCGCAGGCGACTGCCTGCTTTTTCGTTCTCTTCCTGCTGTACCTGCTGAGATAGATATCGCTTTACCATCCGCTCCCAGGCCGTAGAAAGATGCATGCCTGCCCCCAACAACAATGACAATTGGGTGACCATCTGAGGATACTCCAGCAAGAGCTGTCGTTCCCGGCCTTGTCGTTGCTTTTTCTCCTCCTGTTTCCCTTTTTGTAAAAGGGCCAACACTGCTACGGCTCCAAGCAGCAACAGCCCGAACGGCTCCATACTTACTTGTTTACGCCATTGTACGGATTGCCCATCCAGTGTATCTGGAAGAACAAAACAGGCATCTTCCCGACTGGATGCTTCCCACTGTTGCACCAATGTCTCCAGTCTCTGCCGTTCTTTTGTCTCTTCCGGCATCACAGGCGGCACCACCTTCACATGACAAATATAGTCCAGAGCAGTTCCCTGACAATCGAAGGAAACTTCCACCGTCACCAGTTCACCATCCGTGCCCACTTCTTCTGTTTCCACGCTGCCATCTTCCCAAATCAGGTCAGGCCGGTCAGAGTCATATACCGCCGCCACTTGCCCCTGACAGTAATCCGCTGCAAACACCAGCGCACTTGAAACCTGGTCTGCCGATACATTGGTGCCTAAATAACTGGCTTCAAATTCTGTCACTGCCTGTTGCAGCAGTTTCTGCTTTTCTTTTTCCGACAATTGCCTTGGATATACGGTGATATTCACATTCTGCTTTTGTCCATTCTCCTGCTCTAACACAAAGGTCTCCTGATAAATCTCGTCTCCGTCACCTCGCAGGATTCCATCCTTCACTGCCGCTCTTCCCGCTCGAATATCCTGGAACAGCAACAGTATGGTCAGACAACACACCAGACCTATCACAAGTACAATCTGTTGTTTCTGCGATATCTTTTTTTTCATCCCTACACACCAATCCGAATTATTTTCCTGGACAACCACCATGCAACGCCATATATTGCAAGACAAGCCGCCATAATGCTCACCCCCGCCAGATTGTGGTAGAGCGGTTCCAAAAACGTGGAAGAACCAAAACGCAAATACCCCAGCACTGACATTGGCATCACGTGCAAAATCAACAGCTCCAATTCCCTTGCTGACAGCGCCAACTGCATTTCCTCCTGAATCTGAAACCTCTGATGAATCAGATTAGCCGTCCTTCGCATAATTTTCGTCATATTCCCACCACTTCTTCTGGCAAAATAAAACACATCAGAAAATTCCCTTACCATCTCGGATTCACTCTGCATACCCATTTCTAAAACCAGTTTTTCCAAGGGTTCGTTTACCCCCACTCGCTGATTCATCTGGCGAAGGGTTGTAGCAAAAAATGCACTCTGTCCATACAGTCTGGTAATCTCTGTTTCCATTTCCTTCCACGCATTTTCCACAGAATATCCCGCTTCCAAAGCACCTGCCGCAAACACCAGGCCTGTCTGAAACTGCAGTTCCAACTGGTATTGCTGCTTCCGCCATTGTTCCTGCTTCCAGTCCAGATAAAACAAAGGGCCAATAACGCCGACACATACAAGACCGTATGCTGAATCAAAAAACAACCATGCAAGCAGCACAGAAACAGCCACTATTTTTATCACCAGCAATCCTTGACTGCGCAGCTCTGGCCGCTTTCTCTTTAAGTCTGATACAACTGCAAAAGCTTTTTTTCCAGGCCTGCTGTCTGCATCTTTTCTCTCGCCAAAAGCTGTCCTGTTCGCACCCATTGTCCTACTACCTTTCCATTGTTCGACCCCAACTCCTGAAATTCATACAGCGGACAGAGCCGGATCTCACCTTCCACCACGCCGGTAATCTCACAGATTTGAAGCACTTTTCTACTGCGATCCCGCATACGCCCCAGATGTATCATAACGTCAAAGCCGGCTGCAATCTGCCCTCTTACTGCTGCAAGACTGATATCTTTTGCCATCAAGGTCATTGTTTCCAGCCTGCTCAGCATATCGGTGCAGGAATTGCCGTGCCCGGTAGACATTCCACCACGATGGCCTGTATTATTGGCCTGCAGCAGTTCCAGGGCTTCCGGCCCTCGCACCTCGCCCACAATAATCCGATCCGGACGCATACGCAAAGAGGTACGTATCAAATCACGTATGCTGATTTCCTCTACACCGTTGCCGTTGGTAGTTCGGGTCTCCAGGCGAACCAGATTCTCTACGCCCTGCAGCTGCAATTCTGCTGAATCCTCAATTGTTATCACCCGTTCTCCCCGGGGAATTGCCTGTGACAAAGCGTTCAAAAAAGTCGTCTTTCCACTTCCTGTTCCTCCGGAAACAAAAATGTGATATCCGGCCTGCACCAGCAGCACCAAAAATTGATATATTTCCCGGGAAATGGAGTCCATTTCCACCATACGCTCCAGGGACATCATCTCGCTGGCAAACTTTCGAATAGTAATACAGGGGGCATCCAGCACCGCTGGCGGCATCACAATATTTACCCTTGATCCATCCGGCAATCGTGTATCAATGATTGGCTCTGCTTCATTGATGGTCTTATTTCCCTGCGCCGCAATCTGCCAGACCACATTCTCCAGCTTTTCCAATGTCTCAAAACCTTTTTCCCATCGATATAACACACCCTGCTTTTCATAAAAAATCGCTTTCGGACCATTTACCATGATTTCTGTGATATCCGGCTGTTCCAGCAGTTCCTGTAAAAGATCGAGCTTTCGAAAAGAATTGAACAACTGCAGCTGCATCCGTTCCCGGTCGGCCAACGTCAGGATATGTTCTCTGGCATACCCATCAATCTGTCCATCGATCCGCTCCATCAGCATCTGATCGGAAATCTCGCCATTCACGTCCAACTGTTCTAAAATCCTTTTTCGTAACAACTCCATCCATGGTTCCATCTACGGATTCTCCTTTCAAATGTCGCTTTATCACCTGACCAATCCCGGAATGCTTCCACTGCCACAGCAGATGCTCGCCCGTCTGCTCACCGGCATATGCTGGCAATCGAACAGACACCGGCCTGTCCACACCTTCCTGCAAAAGTTTTTTGAAAAAATTATCAAATTCCCTTTGACAGCACATGCTATATGCATCTGTTTTCTCCAGGGAAAACACTTTCTCGCTCCGGGAAAACAGTTCTCCAATTCCACGGATCATATTGCCTGCCACCCAGACCACCGCATCATACTTTCGATTACGCTGGATATGCTCCAAAAGTCTTGTGACATCCTGCTCATTCAATTCGTACAGAACCATTGGATTATCCGGTCCATGCAGCAGATCAAAGTCAGGCAGCACATGAACCATCGGAAACGGGATTCGTTCCAAGCGCTCTTTTTGCCGCAGCCGAAGCAACAGCGTCTCCATCTCCTGTCCTGCTTCCAGTTCCAACAGTGGAACAACTCCGGAAAATTCCATCAGAACAACCAGCAGAACCCTCTTTTCCTCTCCCAGCAAGCCCGCCAGCGTACAGGCAAAGGGAATTGTAGATTCATGTCGGACAGGGGAAAGCACACCATACCAGAGTTGTTGAAACCCAACCCCTGTGCCAGTTCCTGGCGTCGCTGCTGTCGGCAGAAAGTTCTGAAGCAGCCTGGCAATTCTTGACACCGACTGGTATTTAAAAATGCTGCCCTGCCACACATCTGCCAACCGGTCTTCCTGTAACAGTTCTGGCGATGGTGCATACTCCGTTCCCACTTCCGGCGCCTTTCCCTCGCCTTCTTCCAGCAGCACACAGATACAATCCGGATGAGCCTGTCGCCAGGATTCCCGGGGCAGCTTGCTGGACAACAGCAGATTTGCGCCCATGGCTTGTCCTTCCCTGTCTACCACATCTGTACACATTTTAACCGACACCGACTCCCGAAACTGTTTTTGCAGACCGGTAGCCAGTCTTTTTGCGTACACTTCATCTGAATCACATAAAAGAATCGAAAACTTTCCCATATGTCACCCCCAACGTCAGGAAAAAACCAATGTAAATCGCAACAGAAAAGTGCATTTGTCGCTGTTTCACATCTCTTCCTGGATATTTTTCAATTTTCCCTGTTTGATAAAAAGTCTGAAAATAATGATAAAAACAAGACAAGCTTTCAAAAAACTGTTTGTGAATCAGCAATTTGCTGATGGATATGACCGCACCAGCCACAAAGGATAACAGCATACAAAGCGCCATATCTGTAAACGGCCAAATACAACCAATCACAGAAAACAGCTTAATATCACCCGCGCCCAGTGCGTGCATTAAAAAAAGAAAAAAACAAATACAAATGGGGAATCCAATCCCCAAAGCCACCTGATACCAGGGGACTTCCATGATCCCAACGCGCCATATGATGCCGCCGCCCAAACTTACAGCAATCAATCTGTTAGGAATCTTGTCTGATCTAATGTCCGAAATCACTGCAATGGTCAAAATCACCTGCAGCATTACATCCGCCCCGGATACATTGACCTCACCTCACTTCGTGCCATGATTATAGTTCTTTTGTTTCGCAAATGTCTATTGTGAAACTTGCACAACGATTTTTGATTTGTGCAGTTTTCACAACAAATTTAAAAAAAGGACCCCATAAAGCAGCAGAAACCCGCCAAAGCCAAGGCTTCCGAGTGTCAAAGCACTCACTGCATTCAGGCCAACAGCCAGATCGATTCCCTTTTGCGCCAAAATAAGATTGACCACGTAGACACCTACCATTCCAACTACCATGCGAACCAGGAAATTCAGCACAATTTCGGCCTTTCTCCTAAGAATTCCTATCAATAATACCAACATACAAATGCCCACAACGGCAAGGATTCCATACTTGATTTCCACGAAAAAATCCTTTCGTCATTTTTACTACAGTATATTTTTCGGACAGGAATTTTATGCTATTTTTGTATATTTTTCCTATAGCCAGACTATACTTATTTTATAAAAAATCTTATGGCAAGAGGTGATCGCAGTGCGAAAAACAAGACGCAAGACGGAGCAGGAAGTTCGCTACATGCAGATGATAAACAACATCCAACAGGCAAAAAAAGATCTGGACTGTGCATATCTCAACTTCGAGCATGCAACAGAACCAGATCTGATTGACTGTTATATATATCAGTTAAAATCCGCGCAAATGCGCTACAAATATTTGTTAGACAGCATCAAGCAAGCCGATGCCGGTCGAGACCAGAAATCTATCTTTCTCTAATCCCAGTTTTCGTTTAAAAATACTTCTTCATCCAGAATTAATGTTGTCGATTCTTCTGACAGCATTAATTTTGGTGTTTTGATCACAGGTGGTTTTTCTGGTGCATTTCCCGCCAGAACCAGTCGGATCTGGGTTTCCTTTACTCCATAATTGAAAGCCTCTACCTGTGCCTGTTTGCTTTCCTTGACTTCTTTATTGGTAATAGAGTCTGTGGCAGTCACTTCCATCTCTCCATTTTTTACCAGATTGATGTGGACAACACCGTTGGATACTTCCACACTTTCAATCCAGTATCCATACTTACTGTAAGAAGTCAGTTCCACCATCTGCTGTTCAGACAACGCTCCGATTTTTAAGGCAGTTGCATAAAAAGCCCCGGAATCCGCTTCTGTTTTTGACGCATACCCGTAAATACAATCTGCCTGAATATAGCCCAGCGGCTTAATATAATACCCATCCGGTGCCTGTACCTGCCCGGTCTTACCCGTATTCAGATCTGCAATCTGCATGGTCTCAGAAGTGTTACATTCACTGCCAACCACCCAGGCCACATAACGTCCGTCCTCAGACACCTGACAGGAACCATCCACCATTCCCTCCAAAAACACTTCATACTTTTTGGATTCCAGATCGATGGCATAAATTGCATCTCCCAACATCAGGAAAAAGGTTCCTTCATCGTTGATGTACAACAACTGGCTGATGGAACGTTCCATCACCTGATAGGACACGCTGGCTGGTAAAAACAATAATTCTTCCACAGTATTCGTTACACTGTCGTAATGGCATACACTGATGCCGACTTCGCCTTCGTGCTCGCCGCGGTTCATATAGCCGTATACGATAAAATCAATACTGCCCGTTTCATCCGCGTTGATAATACGGATATCGTGCTGGTCATAATTTTCTCTTACATCCAGTCCAACATCCGTCCGAAAACTATAGACCTGTACCAGTTGATTGGTTGCCTGATTATAGTTCCACAGATCTCCCTCCTGAACAAAGCACACATTGCTTCCCGTTTCATTGGACCAATAGTCCACTTCCTGGGAACGAATGCCCAACTGGACATAATTGCCTGCAATCGCACCTTCCTTTCCCCGGAAAATCTCTTCCACATTGCGTTCAAAATCAAGCATGTACATTCGTTCAATGCCCTGGCGCACTTTATAGGTCTCTTTTACATTATAATAATCCATACCACCGGATTCATTCGGTGCGCTGACTGTGGATGTGAGCAAGATCACATTGTAATCTTCATTGGCTTCCTGCACCGTTACGATTGGCGGAGTCACCTCTGCCACTTCCAGTTCATTCCAGTAAATCTGGCGCAGACGGTTGTGAATGGTCACATGCTGCAGGGTGGTATTGTCTGCGTCCGCAGCTGGCTCCAGATACATACTGAGCTTGGACGCTTCTTCTTTATCCAGCGTTTTCGCGTGGAAATCCATGACAAAATCAATGCATTCCTCCGTGTCATATCCTTCCACTTTCATCAGTTTCGTGTAATAATGCGTCGTTTCTGTCTCACCCTGAAGGTGCAGAATCAGCAAATATTCCTGTTCCAACTGGAGCAAGTCCTGTAAAGAAAGGGCTGCCGTCAGCGAATCTTCAGACACATCCATAGCCACATCCTGCCCATCCTCGATCAGTCGCTGCCCATCTCCGCTTCGCACCTCGTAGAACAGGCTTTTGATCTCATTTCCATAGGCATCAATCTGGAGCTGCAGCTCATTGTCCTCTGGAACCACGGTCACATTTTCCCCCATGGTAGGTGCATCCATCTCTGCCACATAACCATGCAGCTCGCTCAGGCGAACACTGTCCTGAATCATATACACCACCGGAAGACCGGCTGCTTCCATATCTGCCGTCATGTCCTTTGGCTCATGATTCAGTGTTTTGGAAAAAACAAGTAACGCCACGACAAAAACAGCCGCCAGTATTCCTACACGCTTTAAGATTTTATTCATCGACAGCCTCCTTGCTTCGCAGTATATCTAACGTTGGATGAACATGTAACGCCTCTATCAGGGCATGGACATCGCCACCCTTGACCGGCACAGACTTATCCATCTTGCCACTGGCAGACTTGTCCGCTTTCGCTCCGGCTCTATCCATTTTTACTCCTCGGATCAAAATATTCTTTGGCGTATGTTCCATATCGATAAACTCTAAAATCTGTACCTGATAGCCTGCTTCCTCCAACAGATTGGCACGAATGCCATCGGTCAAAAGTGCAGACATCCGTTCCTTTAACAGACCATATTTCAACACCGGCGCCAACAATTCATTTTCAATCTGTCCATTCACCTCATGCTGGCAGCAAGGCACGGATAAAATCACCTTTGCGCCCCAACGAACCGCCTTATCCAGCGCATAATCGGTAGCAGTATCACAGGCATGGAGCGTCACCACCATATCCACCTGGTTCACCCCATCATAATCCGCAATATCCCCCGCTAAAAAGCTCAGTTTTTCGTAGCCATAACGATCCTTCAACTGATTGCAATGGGCAATCACATCCGCTTTCAGATCCAGTCCTACGATGCGGATATCATACTTTTTCAACTGGTGAAGGTAGTAATACATGGCAAAGGTCAGATACGACTTGCCGCAGCCAAAATCAAGAATTACCACTTCCCGGTCTCTCGGCAGCGCCGGCAGAATATCTTCGACAAACTCCAGAAAACGATTGATCTGGCGGAACTTGTCATAACGGCTGTTCACGATCTTGCCTTCCCTGGTCTGCACGCCAAGATCCACCAAAAACGGAACCTTTACTTCCGGATCCAAAATATATTTTTTCGCGCGGTTATGTGAAAGATCCACTTTTTTTTCAGTGCAGGCATGCCTGGATGTCTTGACTGTCACCTTTCCCTTTTTGCTGACAAGGGCGTGGACTTTGCCCTGCTGATGCTCCACTTCCAGCTGACGCATCTGCTCCATCCACTCCGCCACACGGGCAGGAACCGTTTCCCTTGTCAGATTATGGTGAAACACCTGATTGTTTTTATATTCACTTGCCTGAAAAATCAGTGTTCCCTTCAACAAAAGCGGACGAATCTGAATCTTTTTACTGCCATCTTTTGTGCGAGGATTGCTCAGAATCATCTGCACCAATTTTTCATCTAAATAGTTCTCAAGAATTGTTTTCCATTGTTCCATCATTGTTTTCCTGTCGTTCTATGCAAAGTATTTTTCATTAACATCTTATTATACCATGGTAAAGTCCATCCATCCACAATTTGTTTACCAGTATCTTCTTCTGCACCTGCGATGTCGACATCTGCGGAAATACATTTCCTCGATCAACATGACCTGAATCAGCTGATACAGAGGGTTTTTCGTATACGCCATGCCCACCAGCTCCTCTTCCGGGTTCATGTCCCGATAAATCCGTCTGCAGACAGACTCAATGGTATAGCGATCCGGATATTCGTCAAACATGGCGCTGCCCTCGTACTCCATCTGATCGCACTGTTCTTTGATCCGTTCCTGGATCAGACGGGCTTCTTTTGGAAAAAGTTCCTGCAGCTTGCGAAAATCCTTCTCATAAACAGCCTCTTCAGAAAAATCCGGGCGCATCGGATACACCGGATACTGCAGATCATTGTAAAAAAGCTCGTTCATATATGCAAAATAATCATGGTCAATGTTCATAGTTCTCTCCCAAAGGATACGTTTCTTTATTGTATGCAAAAAAACTGTTACGGTTCACAGGAATAGAATTTAAGTGGCATTTTACCTGTAATTATGATAAAATAGTGTCCATATAACGGACATTCGAATCAATATTTTGGTATTGTTCGTGTACAAAGAAAGGATTGGCAATTATGAATGATTTTACTACCGCAATTTTAGAAAAAAAAGACGCGTTACAGATTCACCAGATGGGCTTTACCCCAATTGCAGACGTACATTTCAGCGAAACCGTGCGTCATCTCTGCGAGGCAAATGCCTGCGGCGGCTATGGTTCTTCCTGGGTCTGCCCACCAGGGGTTGGCACCTATGAAGAGTGCAAAGCAGCCATTCAGGAATACAACAACATGTTTGTATTTACCACCCTGCATGAATTGGAAGATTCCTATGACTTTGAAGGCATGATGGAAGGCAAAGACCGCCACAACGAAATTTGTCTGGATGTAATCAAATTTTTCAGAGAACACTATGACGGGAATGCTCTGATTCTTGCTGCAGAACGCTGCACCAAGTGCGCAAAATGCACCTATCCGGATGCGCCTTGCCGCTTCCCGGATGAAACTTATCCATCCATCGAAAGCTACGGTGTGGAAGTGAACCGTCTGGCAAAAACAGTAGGCGTCAACTATATTAACGGTGCAAATACAGTAACTTACTTCGGCTGTATCTGCTTTGACAAAAAGTAACTATAACAGAAAATAATGAAAATGGAACTTTATCAGAAATGAAAGATTCCATAAGAAAGGCTTTCCATGGATCACGAACTCTATCTTGAAAAATTAAAAACCAGTATTAATATTCTTTCCGACATCTTGGATACGGAAAACTACGGCATGTGTATTGTAGATCGGGA
Source organism: Eubacterium sp. (assembly GCA_017472565.1). Classification (GTDB taxonomy): domain Bacteria; phylum Bacillota; class Clostridia; order Lachnospirales; family Lachnospiraceae; genus Brotonthovivens. The sequence continues at coordinate 1,275 of JAFUPY010000020.1, read as the reverse complement.
TGGACGTATTGTTCTGTGGAACTACGAAAAATTCTTCCATCTGAAGGAATCTGATGTGCTGGGAAAACCGGTTACAGAAGTATTGGAAAACACACGTCTTCACATTGTAGCCAAAACCGGTGTAAAAGAACTATTCCAGTTACAGCAGATCAATGGCACCAACGTTATCGCCAACCGAATTCCGTTGGAATATAACGGCGAGCTGATCGGCGCCGCCGGAACCATCATTTTCCGAGACACCAAAGAACTTGGTTCTCTTTACATCCAGATGGAAAAAATTGAAAACAGCTTTAAGGCCTACCAGAGCGAGATTGCCATGATGTATCGGGCAAAATATACCTTTGATGACATCCATACCATCAACGATAAAATGCTTTCCCTGAAGGAATTTTGCAAGGTTATCGCCCAGTCGGATGCCTCTGTCCTGATTCGCGGCGAAAGCGGCACCGGCAAGGAGCTGGTGGCTCAGGCCATTCACAACGGCGGACCAACTGCAAGCTATCCTTTCATCAGTATCGGCTGTGCCTCCGTGCCAACGGATCAGCTGGAAGTGGAACTGTTCGGCAGCGAAGGTATCGGTGACGCCAAACCCCGAATCGGCAAGTTGGAACTGGCCGACGAAGGAACCTTATTCCTGGACGAGCTGGGCAGCATGTCTCTGGATATGCAGACTAAACTTTTACGTGTGTTGGAAACCCGCGAATTCAGCCGTGTAGGCAGCAATAAAAAGATCCACTTCAAAGCTCGTGTTATCGCAGCCACCAACGAAAATCTGGAAGAAGCTATCGAGGGCAGACGTTTCCGTCAGGACCTGTTCTATCGACTGAACGTGATTCCGGTACATCTTCCACCGCTTCGAGAAAAGATGAACGATCTGCCATGTCTGTGTGAAGTCCTGCTGCCAAAGCCAAGATTCGGCTATCATCAGGAAAAACTCACCATCGACAAAAGCACCTACAAAATCTTTGCAAAGCATGACTGGCCAGGCAACGTCCGCGAGCTTCGAAATGTTTTGGAACGCGCCTCCATCGTCTGCACCGGCCCGACTATCTGTCCGGAGCATCTGCCGGAATATCTGCAGAAATACAACTTATCAAGCTCCGGCTCCGCCGGCAAAGGATTCTACCGCCAGGAAATCGAAAACCTGGAACGCCGCCTGATTCAAAACGCCTTGTTCAACAATCAGGGCAACAAAGTAGAGGCTGCAAAACAGTTGGGCATACAAAGATCCTTGCTGTATAAAAAAATCAAAGATTACGGTATTGAGACGTAAAT
>JAFUPY010000019.1 GCA_017472565.1 Eubacterium sp. | reverse complement strand
CCCGTAGATGCTATACTTAAAGTTATGAAATTAGATTTGATACAGAGCCGATGTGATTTTTGAAGGTTCAATAATCAGATCGGACGGGATTAAAGGAGGATACAAAAATGGAACAGTACAAACAGGAATTTATTGAATTTATGGTTGAATCAGACGTATTAAAGTTTGGTGAATTTACATTAAAGAGCGGACGTAAGTCCCCATTTTTCATGAACGCTGGTGCTTATGTAACAGGTTCTCAGCTTCGTCGTTTAGGAGAATATTATGCAAAAGCGATCCATGCTCACTATGGCACAGATTTCGATGTTCTCTTTGGACCAGCTTACAAGGGTATTCCACTTGCAGTTGTTACTGCAGTTGCATTTAGCGATTTATATGGAAAAGAAGTACGTTACTGCTCAGACAGAAAAGAAGAAAAAGACCATGGTGCTGATAAAGGAAGCTTCCTTGGAAGCACTTTAAAAGATGGTGACCGTGTTGTCATGATCGAAGACGTTACAACTTCTGGAAAATCCATGGAAGAAACCGTTCCAAAGGTAAAAGGCGCTGCAGACGTGGAAATCGTTGGACTGATTGTTTCTCTGAACCGTATGGAAGTTGGAAAAGGCGGAGAAAAGTGTGCATTAGATGAAGTAAAAGACTTATATGGCTTTGAAACAAATGCGATCGTATCTATGGCTGAAGTTGTAGAGCATCTCTACAACAAAGAATGTCAGGGTAAAATCGTTATCGATGACACATTAAAAGCAGCAATTGACGCATACTATGAACAGTACGGTGCAAAATAAAGGACAGAATTGATCAATGAATGAAAAGCAAAGAAAGTATGAAAAAATAGTATTTCGGATTTTATTTGCTATTTATGTATTGTTGGTTATTTACTTTTTATTTTTTGCAGAAACGACAGGTCGTACCATTTCAGATCGAACCTATCACTACAATCTGATTTTATTTAAAGAAATCAAGCGGTTCATTGTATACCGTGAACAGCTTGGTATGTTTGCGGTGACTGCAAATCTGTTGGGGAATGTTCTGATCTTTCTGCCGTTTGGAATGTTGGTTCCGTTTTTGACAAAACGATTCAAGACATTTTGGAGTGTTGCGTTGTTGACCTTTGAGATGAGCGTGCTGGTGGAACTGGTGCAGCTTGTGACAAAAGTAGGCAGCTGCGACGTTGACGATATACTGCTGAATACCATTGGTGGAATGTTAGGTTTTGTATGTTACGCCATTGCCGTTCGGTGCAGGAGGAAAGTACACTATGGCAAGTAATCGCAGAGAGTATTACAAGAAAAATAGAAAACGAATCAAACGCGACTTGAAGAACACCTTAAACGGTGTTCTTTCCGCTTGCTTTGGCTGTGTTGCTGTTGCGCTGTTTTTTGTTGGCATCGGCAGATCCTTTGCCCAGGATGGGGCAGCAGGTGCATTGCTTGGCACCATTGGGCTGTTTGGTTTGGTGTGTGCAGCAGGTGGATTGGTGCTCGGTATTTTTGCATTTAAGGAACCGAACATTCGCCCTGCATTGCCAAGACTTGGATGTATTACCGGAGGGATTTTAACAGTAGTATATGTTGTGCTCTATATTATTGGGGCTATGATGGCATAATACATAGGAATCGTATCTATGGCAGTAGGAATAAAGAGGATGTGATGCGTCCTCTTTATTTAAAATATAGATGAAATAGGAGAATTCATGAAATATCAGTCACTTTTTAAAGAAGCAAATGAAAATGCAATGGAGCGTTATGAGCTGGTAATCGAACGGTTAGAAGGAATACTGGCGGACAATACCGTTCCAGAGGAATATCAGGAATATTTTGCAGAGACCACACAGTTTCTGCTGTATCTGAATTCTCTGTCTGTATTACAGCAGCAGGGAACACTTTTTGATGCAGATATGGCAGAGTGGCAGGCTCGCAATGAGAAGCTGTACGGGTCTGTGAAGCAGGAAACCTATGACACTTGCTATGGCAATCCGACGTATGCGGTGGAGCAGTTTGGCACCGAAGTCGGTCAGCTCTTAAGCTTTCTCTACGCAGAGTTGCAGGCAGGCATCGGTTATGTGTACGAAGGCCGTCTCTTTGCCTTTGTCATGCTGTGTGAGTTGTATATTCAGGTTTACAACTGCTTTGAAACAGAAGGTCAGCCAGATGTAAAAGAAGCCAAGGAGATCATCTACTGGTTCTTCCATGATTACAGTGAGATTTTTGCTACATGGCAGGCAGAGGAAATGATCAATCCGGATTATGACTTCTGTGTTGACATCGTGATGAATTCTGACTTGAATGACCTTTCCTATCTGTATCACTATGGTTTGCCAGTTGGTGAAAATGAGTTAAAGATTGCTGCTTATTTGAACACCATGAGCCAGGAGGAAATCCAGGCTATGGCGGATACTTATACCGAAGGCTATCGCATCGGTTTTGAGATGACAGGCAAGGATCTGTCTAAAAAGAAAACCGTGCAGATTCGATACAATATCGGTTTTGAACGGATGATTCGTGCCGCAATCCAGAACTTTGAAAAACTGGATTTGAAGCCAACCATTGCAAAAGATATTTTGTCTTCCTTCTTTGGCAGAGCCATCAAGCGGGGGGCTTATTCCACAAGTGTGAACAAGCAGTACGACTTTGACCACAGAGAAGACAGAGCATATTATTTCAACAAAATGTTTGTGGAACGCAGACTGGAAGTTCTGCGCACCGCATTTGAACAGAATAAAAAACTGGCCAGCCTTCACGGCGGACCAGCGGTACTGGAAGTATTTGGTGAGGAACCATTTGCTCCTGTGAACAAGGAGGAGGCACTTCATTATTCCGACAAACAACAGCAGCTGAATGTTTACAATGCTTCTGTGTCAGGACAGATTACAAACGAGTATATCAAAGGCGAGGAGCGCAGTTTTACGATCATCGCGTATCCAGTGCCAGCCATTGGTGACAAGTTCGAGGAGATTTTTGCTGAAACAGTAAAAATCAACACGCTGGATTACACGACTTATCAGCGCATCCAGCAGAAGCTGATTGATGTACTGGATCAGGCTGAGTATGTTCACATCAAAGGAAAAGGAGACAACCAGACAGATCTGCGCGTGTCCATCTATCCTTTGACAGATTTGGAAAAACAGACAGCGTTTGAAAACTGTGTTGCAGACGTAAATATCCCTGTAGGTGAAGTGTTTACTTCTCCTGTATTAAAAGGAACTACAGGAACTCTGCATGTGACAGAAGTTTTCTTAAACGAGTTGAAATACGAAAACTTAAAGATTGTTTTTGAAGACGGTATGATTACCGCTTACGACTGCAGCAATTTTGCCACAGAGGCGGAAAATCAGAAGTATATCAAGGACAACGTGCTGATGCATCACGACACTTTGCCAATGGGCGAGTTTGCCATCGGCACCAACACCACAGCATACCGCATGGGCATGGATTATCAGATCATGGATGAGCTGCCAATTCTCATCGCGGAAAAATGTGGTCCACACTTTGCAGTGGGTGACACCTGCTACTCTCACGCAGAGGACAGATCCGTGTACAACCCAGACGGCAAAGAAATCATGGCACGAGACAACGAAGTGTCACTGCTTCGAAAAGAAGATATGTCCAAGGCATATTATAATTGCCACACAGACATCACCATTCCATATCACGAACTGGATACCATCACCGTGTTTACCCGGGATGGCGGCCAGATTCCAGTAATTGTGGATGGAAGATTTGTGGTGGAAGGAACAGAAGAATTGAATGTTCCGTTGGATGAGATGTAATGGAGAGAAAAGGTACGATCTAGTTGGAGATGTGGAAGTGTCACTCCACCTATTTCATTTGATTCTAAAGTCCCCTCAATTGAGGGGATTTTTTTTCACAAAAAGTATAAATGGGTTTGATGAATTGGTATATATTAAAATATTTTGTAACCTTTCCGCATCCCAAATCATCAAATCTATGAAACAAAAGATAAGGAGGGCAGCATGGAATCATTTAAAAACCTATATGAAAAATATTACCGGCAATTATATGCGTTTCTGCTGAAACTCTCCAGAGATAAGGAATTAGCAGAAGAGCTGACGCAACAGACCTTATTTAAGGCATTTATCAACATAGAAAAGTTTGAGGAACGCAGTAGTTTTTATACATGGATCTGTCGGATTGGAAAAAATGAATGGCTGCAGGAGTGCAGGCATAAAGCGCGATTTACTTCAGAGACAATACAAAAGGATGAAGTCAGCGGATACAATTTAGAACAGGAAGTATTGGCGAAACAAGAGTTAGAACATTTGCGACATGAGTTGGCAAAACTGCCAGAGCCATATCAGACAGTGATTGTTTTACGTACATATGCAGAACTTCCTTTTAGGGAAATCGCAAAGCAATACCATAAAAGTGAAAGTTGGGCAAAAGTAACGTACATGCGCGGCAAGGCCATGTTGAAAGAGAGGATGGTGAAACATCGATGAAAAAGATTGACTGTGATGTTATAACAGATTTATTACCATTATATCTGGACGAATGTTGTACAGATGCTTCCAAAAATATGGTGGAAGAACATCTGCAAGAATGTGAGGAATGTAAAAAAATATATTGCACTTACATAGAAGAGTTAGAACCAGAAGAGGAAACATCTTTTAGTCCAGAAATTGCGGAAATCAAAGTTGAGTATCGTAGATTGAAACGGTGGAAACGAAGAGGCTTGGGTGTTGCGACGCTTTGCGTCTGTCTGGCAGTGTTGGTTACATTTTTAGGCATAAATCAATATCGCGGAGATGGTATTAGTTTTGTAAATATTGGAACCATCATCCAGGTTCATCAGTTCACCAAAGCAATAGAAGATGGTAATTATGAGAAAGCATATCAGTATTTTGATATTGAGGGTGAATATCAGGATCTTATTGAAGGAGAATATGAGGAAGCAACAATTGCAAGTAATGTAGCCGATATCGAAGAAAAAGGTTTTGCTTGGTACAATCAGGTTTGTCTGGATTCCTTCTTGGCCAAAATAGAAACGTTGAATTTGGAAGGTGAAAAAATAGCAGAACTCAGCAGATACTATATTACCTCTGCTGGAGAAGGATGGCAGGTTGGATTGCATGGTCAATTAGAAAATGGTCAGATTATTCGGTTGGAGATAATGATAGATAAAGCTGGCATCAATCCACGTTCGGTCGATGTATTGTCACCGACATTTAATGCACAAATACTGGGAACAATCTATGCGGGAACAGACGTGAATTGGGAGACTCCTTTGGGAAATGAAGATTTTGTGTATGTTACAGAATAAAAGTATTGGGAAAGCAGGTCCGAGGGCCTGCTTTTTACTTGGTTATAAAACTTCTATCATTTCGAATCGTGCTTCCCAATCGTCTGGGAATATTCCCTGTGGAAATCCCCCGTCCACCCACCCCCAAAAACTTTTTCGACACGTTTTCGCCCCTTTCTCCGTCTAATAAGTAGAAGCATAAAAACAATGAGCTATCGCACGGTCAGAAAACTCCCGTGCGGTGGCTTCTTGGCGTGTTGATACAGATAAAAACAAAGGAGTGACTTACATATGAACATGACAATTCAGACTTGTGCGCAGGCACTTATGAAGGAAACAGAAAAGATATTTGTTGGTAAGAAGGATAAAATAGAGCTGATTCTAATGGCGATTTTTTCCGGAGGACATGTCCTTTTGGATGATTTGCCGGGAAGCGGCAAGACCACATTGATCAAGACGATTTCCAAGGCTTTGGGATGTGGTTTTGAGCGAATTCAGTTTACACCGGATCTGCTGCCAGCGGATGTTACCGGAATGACCATTTTTGATCAAAAAGCAAATGATTTTCGACTGGTGAAGGGGCCTGTTTTTACGAACATTCTTCTTGCAGATGAGATTAACCGAGCGATTCCTCGTACTCAGGCGGCACTGTTGGAAGCTATGGAGGAAAAGCAGGTAACCATCGATGGTCAGACCTTGGCATTACCGAAGCCATTTTTTGTCATGGCAACACAGAATCCAGTGGAAATGGAAAGTACTTTTACCCTGCCGGCGGCGCAGATGGATCGCTTCTTTATTCGTCTTTCTTTGGAATATCCAGATGTGACAGAAGAAATGGAGATTTTGGAAAGCCTTGGTATGGGCACGGATTATGAAAAGATAGAGGCAGTTGCATCGCCAGCAGTGTTGGTTTCTCTAAAAGAAGAGCTGGAGGATGTGCACATCAGTGAAGCACTCAGAGCTTATATTGTGAAACTGGTCCATGGAACGCGCAATCATCCTGATATTAAGATAGGAGCCAGTCCACGTGCCTCACGTTCTCTGTATCAGGGAGCAAAAAGCTACGCTGCCATGCAGGGACGGGATTATGCTACACCAGAGGATGTACAGCATATTTTCCAGGGGGTTTTATCCCACAGGATTCAGCTGCGAAACGAGGCACGCTATGGGAAAAAATCTGTTACCGATGTGTTGAACGAAATATTGAAACAGACAAAGGTAGAAGCAGAAGTAGAGGAATTATTTGATGAAAAATAAGAAAACGCAAAACATGGGAAGTTATTTCCTGTCCATTCCGGGATTGGTGGTATTGCTGATTATCCTCTTTTTGGGAGCATTCTTTGATGCACCATTGATCTGTGGGTTTGTGCTGTTGTTTTTCCTGCTTTGCTTGTTGTCCTATCTTTGGAGTAAAAAGGTGGTCACACAGCTTTATTTGGATGTAAAACCTGTTAAGGGTGTGGCATTCCCAGATGAGGAAATCATCGTGGAGCTTCATTTGGAAAACAAAGGCTTCTTGGCCACAATCTGGGCGGAACAATATATTCCTATCAAGGATGTGTCTTGCTTTGAACCGAAAAACTGCGACTATACCAGAATCAAACTGCAGGATCCAGAGTGGGAAGGGGATGCCATCTCACAAAAATTCGCCTGGATTGGAGGAAGACAGCACTTAACCTGTCAGCTTATGCTGACTGCGAAAAAAAGAAGTGTTACATCCATAGATCATATTTATGTCCAGACAGGGGATGGATTTGGAATTGGGGCAGTTATGGGGGGCAATAGGCCAACCGCAAACTGTGAACTTTATGTGTATCCAAGGCTTTATCCTATTGATACAGACAAGCTCAAAAAAGGTGGCAGCACGTTATCTGCCGGCAGAGGTGGTTTCTATGAAGACGTCACGCTGCTTCGTAATATCAGGCCTTATCAGCCAACGGATGCTACCAAACATATCAACTGGCGCATGCTGGCAAAACAAGGGCAGATGTCAGTGAATCTATATGAAAATATCCGTCCACAGAGTGTGG
>JAFUPY010000018.1 GCA_017472565.1 Eubacterium sp. | reverse complement strand
GAAAGACTGACAAATAGTGGCTTCTATGATTTAGCCACCGCTTATCAGTCAGTGCACGTCAACTATTGAAACCGCCGTGTACCGAACGGTATGCACGGTGGTGTGAGAGGACGGCGGTTTGTCACCGCCTCCTACTCGATTGCGATATCGTTTGAAACTTAAGGTAAAAATGCAAAATAGAAAACATTTGTGCAAGTTGACGAAGAAGAAAAAATAGGAGTGGTAATCTTTTACGATTATCACTCCTTTATTTTGTGCATTATAAACGAAAAAAGAAGAATGTTTTTCGTAGAACCAGAAGTTCTAAGAAAACATAATTGCGCACTTTAGCTAATTTAGTTTAGCATTTATAAGAGTAGATGTCAATTCATACGAGACCGATTTTTGTCAAAAAAATTTTTTCGCCAATTATATGGAAGAAACAGGCAAAATACGGGCTTTATTTTTTGGATATTGAAACCAAAATTGTAAAAAATAGTAATGTTTCACAGTGAATATTGCGTAGAACTTCTGGTTCTACGAAAAGGCATTTTACATGTAACAAAAGAAACGTCACAGAAAAAAAGAGGAGAATGAGGATGCTTGGGGATCAGATTAAAAGTATACGTTTGGCAAACAAGATGAGTCAGGTGGAATTGGCACGCAGACTGGAAATATCCAAGCAGACGGTTAGCAATTGGGAAAATAACATTATTAAACCATCTATTGAAACATTAAAGAAGATATGCCGCGTTTTTTCCTGTTCATCCGATTATCTTCTAGAGTTAGATGATGATAAAAAGATTCATCTGGAAACCGAAGACCTGTCATTGGAGCAGCTTGCTCATATCCGACAGATTGTGGCAGAGCTATCATCTTTGATTAAGACAAATAAACAGATGATTGAGTAATTGGAGAGAAAATTTGGAAGAAACAAAAAATATGAATCAAGAAACAAAAAGAAAACCATCTGTGGAAAAGCCCTGGCTGAAATATTATCCAAAGGAATCTGTGGAAATGGAACTTCCAAAATGTTCTATTTATTCCTATTTAAAGGAATGCAGCAAGAACAACATGGACGATCCGGCCATTCACTACTATGGACGAACCATGACGGCCAGAGAATTGCTCCACAAGATTGACGAAACTGCCAATGCCTTTGCGGCATTAGGGGTAAAAGCAGGCGATATCGTAGCTATGGTAACGGTACATGTGCCAGAATCCATCTGTGTAATTTACGCCTTAAATAAAATTGGCGCTATTCCGACGATCATTGATCCGCGATACAACCTGGAAGGAATTGAATTCATGATCAAAGACGGCAATGCAAGATTTGTATTTGTTATTGACCTTGCATTCCCAAAAATAAAAAAGATCATGCAGAATCTGAACTTTGAAAAAGTAATCGTAGAGTCTGCGGCAGACTCCCTTACTGGTATCAAACGTTTTGCATACAAGCTGTCAAACAAGACAGAGATTCCTTATGATGACGTGGTGATTAAGTGGAGGGATTTTATCGCTATGGGCAAGGGGCACTGCGCAGCAGAAGCAGAGTATGAAGAAGGCTCTGTAGCGGCTATTACATCCACCAGTGGAACCACAGGGTTTCCAAAAGGTGTCATGATCACCAACGATGGTATGAACGCTGTGTCTGTTAATTTTTCCCATGCGGGACTGGATTACGAAAGAGGACATCGGTTCCTTGATATCATGCCAATCTTTTCCTCTTACGGCGTGGTATGTGGTATCCATATGTCATTGACCATGGGCCTGGAGACCGTGCTGATTCCAAAGTTTGTACCAAGTACAATTGGTGCGCTTGTGAAAAAGTATAAGCCAAACCACATGCTGGGCGTACCATCCTTCTACGAGATGCTGATGTCCAGTAAGGAAATGAGAGGATTTGACCTTTCCTTCTTCCGTATGCTGGGCTCTGGTGGTGACACTATGAACGCTGCGTTAGAAGAAAAACTAACAGAATTTTTAGAATCTCACAATGCGAAGTATCCGATCGCGCAAGGGTACGGAATGTCAGAAGTATCTGCGGCAGCATCCTTCTGCTTCAACGAGATGTACAAGCCGCGAAGCGTGGGTATCCCATCCTTGACGACAACCATTTCCGTATTTGAACCAGGCACTACCAACGAGCTTGGCTATGGGCAAGATGGGGAACTGTGTATCACAGGGGCAAGTATCATGAAGGGTTACTACAACAATCCAGAGGAAACAGCAAAATCAAAAGTGCTGCATCCGGATGGGCAGTATTGGATACATAGTGGAGATATTGGATGCATTGATGAAGACGGATTTGTATTTATCAACGGCCGTGTAAAACACATGGTAATTCGATTCGATGGTCATAAGATATTTCCGGTTCAGATTCAGAGTGTAATTGCACGAGATGAACGTGTGTCCAATTGCGGTGTCGTTGGCGTTGCAGACCGCGACCATGCCCAGGGAGACTATCCACTGGCCATTGTAGAGTACAAAAAAGAAATGGTTTCTGATGAAGAAGCGTTCCGTAAAGAACTGATGGAATTGTGTGATAACAGTCTGGAAGAACGAGGCAGACCAATCGATGTAGTATTCGTAGAGGAACTTCCACTGACAGCGATGGGTAAAATCGACGTGGTGGCACTGTCAAAAGAATACAAAGATTACGACTATCGCAGATAGTCAACCTAAATAGGCTAGAGCCTATCTCAAACATGGCATTGGCGCCATGCAGATCTTAAAGCGGCTGCATGGCGTGATGTAATAAACAAAACGCTCTCTTTGATGAAATAAGAGGGGAAAAATTCACGAGGAGGTACAAAAAGTGAAAAAGACAAGAAAACATTTTCTGAGTGCTTGCATAGCGGTAGCGCTGGCTGCTGTCACTGCTTTTGGCGGATTCGGTCCAGCAATTGCACAGGCGGCGCCATCAGGCGAAGGCACAGGCACAACAGAACCAATTCATTATGTTGCTCTTGGCGATTCCATGACAAATGGTTATGGATTGAATGGGTATTATCCTAATGCGAATGGAGTAACTGCTGATGAACTCAATACTGGTAACGTATGGGGATATAAACGTAACATGTATGTTACTTCATATCCTGCACTTGTTGCAGATCACTACGGTTGGGAGTTAACAAACCTTGCAATTAGCGGTATGAGACCTGAAGAATTACGTTATCTCTTAGAAATGGGTTCAGAGAATGCATATCCAGGAGATGCTTATACGAATGAAGTGTTTGTTGGCTCATGGGAAAGATTTGACTCTGCAGCTGGTCGTGTGGATGATAATGGTGAAAAACGTATCAGTGATGAGTACAAGGAAGCTATCGCGAATGCCGATGTAATCAGTATTAATCTTGGTACAAATAATTTTGGTACTGTAGTAACAGAGAGATTATACGCATTGCTTCTGGGAGAAGAAGATTATCGTGATCTTTCTGCAGAACAGTTATTAGAAGATTATCCGGAATACAAAGAAATGTATCTGGAGTTAAAGTCATTAGCACTTGAAGAATTAGAAAAAAAATTAGGTGCGGAATGGAATACAATGATTGGTATGGGTGAACAGATGGCTGATATTTTTGCCTATGGTTTCATTGGTTTCATTATCAATTATGATGCTTCTGTAAATCTTATTCGTGACTTGAATCCAGAAGCAGATCTTATTGTTGTTGGTTTGAGCAACACATTAGAAGGACTGGAACTGAACGTAGAGGGTCTTGAAAAACCAGTAGATTTTGGTGGCATCTTCAATGTGCTTTTTAGATATACAAATATCTATATGGCAGCTCTTGAAGGTGATGGATTAGATGCAACATTTGCAAATGTTGATGATCTTGATCAGCTTGTGGACGCTATTGGCCGTGGTGAAGTAAATAGTGTTGTATTAGCAAAAATTGTTGATTCTTTGATTGAAACAGCAGAACTCAATGTTGATGAAGCTACAGAAAAAATTATTATTCAGTACTTAGGTGGAGATGATACTGTAAAAGCAGGTATAATTGCAGGCATTGAAGCAGAAGCATTAGCAACTGCAAGAGCTGCTCTGGAACAATTTAATGTTCCAAATGTAGATGAAATGGATGCGGTTGCAGTAAAAGAAGCAGCGAAACAGTATGCAAATATCGATATTGATGCAAAAGTAGCTGAAGCAAAAACAATGTTCGATATGGTAAATTCCATTTATCTTCAGATTCAGGCAGCTGCAGCTGACCAGACAATTGAAAGTTCATTTGCAGCAGATGTTTTCACAAATGGTTTAAACATTAGTCTTGAGAACTTAAATGACGATCTTCTTCATGTTTGGGCACGTTTCTTACTTGCTGAGGGTGTAGGTATTCATCCAAGTGTACAGGGACATCAGCAGTATGCAGAAGCTATTATCGCAGCTTATGATAATGGATATACAGGCGAAGATTTCGCAAAAGCTGAAGTTGCCGAAATCATGCAGGAAGTATGTGATTTTGTAACTGAATACTACGATGAAGCTTACGCATACGCATATGCTTATGCAGATGAAAATGGCTACATCGCAGAAGCAATTGCTGGTTTAGATGAACTTTCTGCTGAACTTGGTAAGATTGATGTTTCCGACCTTGAATTAAGCGATGAACTGAAAGCTGAACTTGAAAATACAATCGAAAATGCACAGGAAACTATCGCTCAGTTGCAGACATTAATTGAAGAAGCAGACGTACTGGATCATGCAACTCTTGATGAGGCAATCGACCTTCTTAACAAATTAGGACAGAATGTAACAGATATCCGCGAAATCCTTACACAGGCTGGCATCGAAGCTGGTGAAGCAGCTTGGGAAGCTTACGAAGAAGCTGTAAGAATTTTCGAAGATGAAATCAAACCAGTTATTATTGAAAAATTAGAAGCTGCTGTAGAAGCTGGAACAGATTGGCTTATTGAAAAAGCTGGCGAAGCTTATGACAAGTTAGTAGAAGAAGCAACAGCGGCAGTAAAAGAATATGCACCAGAAGTAGCAGATTATATCTACAACTGGTTATATGAAAATCCAGATAAAGTGATCGCTTTCTTTAATGAATATGGCGATGACATGGTAGCATTCGTTGAAGAATACAGCGAAGAAATCGCAGCTGTTCTCGGATTCCTGGTAGCTGAGTATGGCGATGAAGTAGCTGATTATGTAATGGAAAATGCAGACGAAATTCTGGCTGCATTAGTTGAATTTTATGAAGTTCATGGCGAAAACACATGGGCACTGATCATGGTTTACGCGGAAGAACTTGGAATCATTGATGCATTAGAAAATGCAGTTGATGAAGAAGCAATCTGCGAAGCATTAAAAGCAATTTGTGATTACATCACAGAAAACGCTGAAGCAATTCAGGATGCAATCGATGAAGCTATTGAATCTATCAAAGCAGAATACGAGAAAGAATTAGCAACAATTGAAGCACAGTTAAAAGCTGAGTTAGAAAAACTTCAGACAGAATTAGAGAATGCTGCAGGTGACTTAAAAGATGCGATTGAAAATGAAATCGCTAAGATTGAATCTGCTTTAGAAGAATTAGAAGCATTAAAAGCAGAAATCGAATCTATCATCGATGAAAAGATTGCAGAACTTGAAGCGGCTATCAAGGAAGCGGAAGCAGAGTTCAATAAAATGCTCGAAGAGTTAGAAGCAGAAATCGATAAGGTTATTGCAGAAGGCGAAGCACTCCTTGCAGAAATCAAGGCAGCAATCGACGAAATTATCTCTGAATGTGAAGGTATGATTAATGACTTTATGGCAGGCCTTGACGCAGAAATTAGAGATGCCATCGAAGACGCAGTAAATGATGCAATTGACAGTGCTGATGAAGGATTGGATGCATTCCTTGCAGCATTGGAATCTGGTTTAGAGTCAGTTATTGATGCTCTTATCGCTGAATACAAAGAAGCATATGAAGATGCAACTCATGGCGAATATGAAGTAACAAATGATTCTTACTATGTAGCAATTGGTGATTCTATAATCGTTGGTGATAATACATACGAAGAAAAATTAGCAGAAGTATTAGCAGATGACTATGGTGTTAAAACTGGTAAAAACTTTGAACTTGATGGATTCCGTGCAGAAGATATCAGAGCATTATTAGATGGTACAGATGTAGCAGATGTATACGGACAGTCTCTGGATGCAAGTGTTGCAGAAGGCATCGTGGAAGAAATTGAAAAAGCTGATATCATTACTGTCTCTCTTGGAAACGACAACTTCTCATCCTTTGTAACTGCACAGTTACAGGCATTGATTGCAGGCACCCCATGTGAATATGATTGGGCGAGCAAGGTGACAGAAGAGGGTGTTCCATATGTAGAGGATATGTTAGAAGAGGTATATGCTAGATTCGTAGCGGAAGGTGTTTCAACAGATCCAGCAACCTTACCATTCTTAGCAAGCTTAAAAGTTGATAATCCAGCACAGCTTATGACCGATATCGTGGAGGCATATGCGTATGGATTTGCAGGATTCTCTACAAATTATACAGAAGTATTAAATGCAATCCATGAAATCAATCCAGACGCACAGGTTGTAGTGGTTGGCATGTTTAATCCTATTGATGCAGCTGCATTTGAAGATGTTGCACTTGGTGAATATGTAGATTACTTTATTGAATTATCTAATCAGATGTTTGCGATTTATGCGATGGTAACACCTAACACAACATTTGTTGAAGTTCCAGATACAACAACAGATGCAGATGATGTAACAGATATCACGGAATATGCATTGGCACTTGCAGGAGTAATGCCATTCATGTACAGCTACGATAAATACCTTCCAAATGCAAATGGACAGGAATACATCAAAGATCAGATTCTTGGTGCAATGGAAATTGAAAAACAGGGACATATTAATGGTGATGTAAATCGTGATGGAAAAGTAGATGGTCGTGACTCTATTTTACTTCAGCAGTATTTGGCAAAATGGGACGTTACAATTGATGCTGATGCTGCAGATGTAACTGGAGATGGAAAAATAGATGGCCGTGATTCTATTTTGCTTCAGCAGTATTTGGCAAAATGGGATGTAGAACTTAAGTAAATATTGATGAAAGGATAAAAAAGCATGAAATTTTTTAAATTAAAAAAATTAGCAGGTCTTGTCCTTGCAGCTGCAGTAGTTGTTACAGGTGTAATAGGTGCTACCGGTAATACTGCTGAAGCAGCAGGCGCGCCAACAGTTAAGCTTGAGGCACAAGCTTCAAGTGTAACAGCAGGAGATGAACTTAAAGTCAATGTAGTTTTAAGTAACAATCCTGGTGTGGCATTCTTTAGTGTTACTGATATTAAATATGATGACACCAAGTTAGACCTTATCGAGATTAAAAATACAGGTGTTATGGATGGATCCTTTACTGGAGCTCAGACATTAGACTCTAATCCATTTTCATTAGTATGGTCAATTGGAACATCAGATGATAAGGATAATGGAACAATTGCTACTCTTACCTTTAAAGCTGTAGAAGACACTTCTGGTGCAGCTAATATCACAATTGGCAGTGTAGAAGCATTTAATGTTGCATTTGATGAAGTGAATGTTGAAAATATTGATGGTTCTGTTACTGTTGTTGAAAAACACAATCACGCAGCAACTGGTGATTGGCAGTTTGACAAAACTCATCACTGGAAAGAATGTTCTTGTGGAGAAGACTTGGATAAAGCTGCTCATACATGGGATGCTGGTAAAGTAACAACACAGCCTACAGAAAAAGCAGAAGGTGTGAAAACATACACATGTACGGTATGTAAAGCTACAAAAACAGAAGCTATTGCAAAATTAAATCATACACATGATCTGAAAGATGGCTGGAAAGCAGAAGGCGGATATCACTGGCAGGAATGCAATGGCTGTAATGAAAAAGTAAATTATGGCAAATGTGAAGCTGGTGCAGATGGCTTATGTAAAGTTTGTGGTACTAAAGTAGAAACAGCGGACGAAGGTACAACAGATGATGGAAAACAGGAAACATCACCAAACACCGGTGATACAGCTACAGCCGCTTTATGGTTTGTAGTAATTGCAGCAGCAGTAGTAGTTGTTGGCGGAACTCGCATGAGAAAAAGTGTTAGATAATATCTCGATGTGATGTTTAATAGGGGGATCCTTTGTGGAGCCCCCTATTTCTTCTACAAATAAAGTGAAATGGTGCAACATTACTGTTTGTGGATTTTATAGGAGCATATGAAATGAATTTAAAAAGATGGAGATACGCCATCATTGGCATCATCCTACTATTTTTAGCAGGTCTGGTCTATGCATGGAGTGTGTTGTCACAGCCGATTGCAATCGAGTTTTCCCATTGCAGCCAGGCGCAGATTTCTCTGACCTTTACCCTGACCATGGCATTCTTTTGTATTGGATGTTTGGCTAGTGGAATTGTTGCGAAAAAGGTGAATGTGAAGATTTTGATTTGGATTGGAGCAGTTCTGTTTTTCGCAGGATTTATGTTGGCGTCTGTTGCTCAGAATCTTGGGTTGTTATATCTGGGATTTGGTGTTTTGGCAGGATTTTCCTCTGGATTTGTATATAACGTGGTGCTGAGTACCATGTCCAAATGGTTTGCGGACAAGCAGGGATTTATTTCCGGACTGCTTTTGATGGGATTTGGTTTTAGTAGTTTTCTCATCGGAAAGATGTATCAGGCATTTACACCGGCAGAAATCGGCGGTTGGAGAATCTCTTTTAAAGTCATGGCTATTATTTTGCTGGTAGTGATTTTTGCTGGAGGACTTTTGTTTAAGGCTCCAAGTGCAGATTATGTGTTGCCTGCGCCTGCTAAGCAAAAGAAGGTTTCCAAGGCAAGACAGGGAGGAATTGATGTGCCAAGCTCTGTGATGGTTCGTAAATCTGCGTTTTGGTTTTATTTTGTGTGGGTAGTTCTGCTCAGTGCGTCCGGACTGATGCTGGTATCACAGGCAAGTGGATTTGTGGCAGAAGCAACACCAGCAATCTATGCCAATGCACCAGGTGCGGTTGCCACGGTGGTTGGATTGATTTCTGTGTTTAACGGTGTAGGCCGTATTTTTATGGGTGGCCTTTTTGATAAAGTGGGAGCCCGTATCACAATGCTGATTGTTAACAGCGGATTTGTGCTGTTCGTTTTGATACAGTTTTTGGCATTCCAGACAGGCAGCTTTGCTGTGGTCGTGGTTGCTTTTATTATCGGTGGTTTGGCTTACAGTGGAATTACACCGACCAACTCTGCATTTATCAATTCCTTTTTTGGACCAACACATTTTCCAATGAATTTTTCTATTATCAACCTGAATCTGTTGATCGGATCCTTTGGAAGCACCATTGCTGGGGCGCTGTATGACGCGACTCAGACTTATAAGACGATTTTAATTGTAATGTTGATCGCAATGGCGGCTGCGTATGTGTGTACTATGATCATTCGCAAGCCGATGGAATAATATTGAAAATTGCATTATGATTTTTTGAAAGGCGTCAGCCCCGTTGTGGGGCTGGCGTTTTATATGATTACATTTCGACGTCCCTTATCTCCCAAAATCATTGGTAAAATGAAAAAAACAGTACAAACTGTATACAAGGAGGATTACCAAATGATGAGACAGAGTGTTAACATGAATCGATGGGAAACGATGATTTTTCCGAATAATACGGGATGGAAGCTGGCTGGTTTTGACGAGCCTGATATGACCTTTGCAGATTTGTTGAAACTGTGGCTGAACAATAATCGGCTTAATTACAAGGGTGCGACCGTTGCAAAGTATGAACATTTGATTGAATTGCACATTTTACCCTTGTTGGGAGAGATTCGATTGTCTGAGATGAATTCCACGATGATCAATCAGTTTTTGTTGTTTAAATTAGAGCATGGTCGGTTGGACAATCAGGGCGGACTAAGTCCTTCTTATGTTCGCAGTATCATGCTGATTGTCAATGCGGCACTTAAGTTTGCTGCAGAGGAAGGATTGTGTGCGCCGCTAAAGACGCCGATCTGTCGACCTGCGCCGTCGAAAAAAGAATTGAAAATTATGGGGAATGAGGATCAGCGGCGATTGGAACAGTATGTCCTGGAACATATGGATTTAACCGGTGTCGGTGTGCTGTTGTCGCTCTACTGTGGATTACGAGTTGGTGAAATCTGTGCGCTTTCCTGGGAAGACGTTGATCTGGAAAAGGACATTCTTCATATTCGCCATACCGTATCTCGTTCCAAATCGCACCATGGCATGCAGTTGATTTTGGAACGACCAAAAACCAATGCTTCTCTTCGGGATATTCCAATTCCGTCTGTTCTGGTTCCCCTTTTACGGGATATGCAAAATACGACAACATCTGCATTTGTAATATCTGATATGAATTCATTTTTGAATCCAAGAACCTTTGAATATCGATACCATAAACTGCTGAAAAAGGCTGGGATCACCGATGTTAATTTTCATGCCCTGCGGCATACTTTTGCTACACGCTGTATTCAGGCTGGCGTGGATATCAAGTCTTTGAGTGAAGTATTAGGACATTCCAATACCAGTATTACCTTGAATATTTATGTGCATTCTTCTATGGAAATGAAGCGGGCGCAGTTAGAAAAGTTGAAATTTATTGTAGAGGACTAATCCAAAATCCCGGGTTCAAAATTCCATTAATAGCATATAAAATGTAAAATATACTTGACATTATGGAACTAAAAGATTACAATGAATTCGAAACGAAGTGTTCGCGAACGGCCGGCGCGATATGAGAAGTGGAGGAATTAGTATGAATGAATCATGGGTAATTGGATTTGTGTGTGGACTTGTTGCAGTGGCAGTATTGTTTCGATTGGTGGCAAGAAAGATATTGCAGATAGATGGGGCTGAAAAAACAAAGTATGACGAGCGACAGATGATTGAGCGTGGCAAAGGGTATCGATATGCTTTTTTTGCATATGTGATTTTTAATATCATCTTTTTTATGGTTGACACAGGGGTCGATGTGACACTTCCGGTAGGATTTTTAATGATTTGCGGGCTCCTGCTGGCTTCGGGGGTGCATGTGGTTTATTGCATTTTCCACGAAGCGTATTGGGGATTGAATAATCGCGTCAAAAACTACATCATACTTTTGATTATTGCAGGTGTTGTCAATCTGGCAATTGGTATTTCCGCAGGTATGCATGGTGCATGGTATACAGACGGTGTATTGCATAGCTCGGCCTATAATTTGATCGTTGCTATTTTTTTAGCTGTTATTTTGGTGGCAATGCTGATAAAATGGATGCAGGACAAAAGAGAGGTTGAGTAAGCCATGAAGAACTTACGATTAAAATCCGCGCGTGCAGCGAAGGATCTGTCACAGCAGGAATTAGCCGTGCTGGTGGGGGTTTCCAGACAGACAATCAGTGCAATTGAAAAAGGTGACTATAATCCAACGATCAACTTGTGTATTGCCATTTGCAAGGCATTGGATCGGACATTGGATGAGTTGTTTTGGGAAGAATAAAAAGTAAAACCTCGAATTTCTATGTGTGATAGGAATTCGAGGTTTTTCATATACTTATAGAAAACATAAGTTAGGGAACGTGTATTAGTATGAAACGTAAGTATATGAAAAAGATTCTGATCGTGCCGCTTGCCATTGCGGTGGTATTACTGTTTTTCCTGGCATTGGAAAAACATCCGGACGTGATCCGTGTCAGCAGTAATGCCAGTGGAAAGGAACTGCCAATCTATTGTGTTCAGACAGAGGAACCAAAGATTGCAATTTCTTTTGATGCTGCCTGGGGGAACGAAGATACTCCGCAAATTTTGGAAATTCTTGCCAAACATAATGTAAAGGCCACTTTTTTCATGACCGGTGGTTGGGTGGAGTCCTATCCGGAGGATGTGAAGGCGATTCTGGCGGCAGGTCATGATCTTGGCAATCACAGTGAGACCCATCCGAATATGAGTGAGTTGTCGGCGGAAGAGATTACAACAGAGCTTATGACAGTCCATAACAGGGTGAAGGAACTGACCGGATACGAGATGACACTGTTTCGTCCGCCTTACGGGGATTATGACAATGAAGTGATTACTACGGCAAAGGAATGTGGGTATTATACCATTCAATGGAGCGTGGACAGCCTGGACTGGAAGGATTATGGCGTGGATCAGGTGATTTCTCAGGTGTGCGACAACGAGCATCTGGATAATGGCGCAATTATTCTTTGTCACAACGGCGCCAAGTACACGGCGCAGGCACTGGATGAGATGCTGACCAATCTGGAAGGGCAGGGGTATCAGTTCGTGCCGATTTCCGGGCTGATTGTTAAAGACAACTATACCATTGATGTGACAGGGAAGCAGATTCCGGCGTCAGAGTAATATACACAAAAAATACATAAAAAACTAACAATAATAGTTGACTTTTTGTTTAATAGCAGTATAATTTAGCTAGTTTAGTAATTCTAAATCTTTTGTTTGGTGTTACTGAATTGTGACAAGAAGTTTATAAGCAGTACAGCGGACCACGTATGTGGTCTGCTTTTTCCGTTGTTTTAAGGAGTAATTTTTATGGATATCAATGCCGTCATAGGACAGAAAATCAAGGACTTGAGAAACCAGAATGGTCTGACTCAGCAGGAACTGGCAGACAGAACCGAATTGACCAAAGGATACATTTCGCAGCTGGAACGTGGGCAGGTAGCACCTTCTGTAGCTACGTTGCTGGATCTGGTGGAATGCCTGGGAACTGATATGTCTGACTTTTTCAAGGAAACACAGAATGAACAGATTGTGTTCAAAGCGTCTGACTATTTTGAAAAATTGGACGATGCCGGCAACAGTACCCAGTGGACAGTGCCGATGGCACAGAAAAATCAGATGGAGCCATTGCTTGTGGAATTGCAGCCGCATCAGAAGCTGGCAGAGCACAAGCCACATGATGGAGAGGAATACGGCTATGTGTTGGCCGGAAAGATCCATCTGCATTTGGGGGAAAAAGTATATCCGGTTGGAAAGGGAGAGTCTTTCTATTTTAAGGCGACCAAGATTCATTATATTGAGAATCAGGGTGCACGCCCGGCAAAGCTTGTCTGGATCAGTACACCGCCAACCTTCTAATTTTTTATAGTATAAACGAATACTGGTAAGCTGCTGGCTTGCCAGACGGAGGAAAATCATTGGAAAATGCAATTTTAAAATTGGAAAATGTCACAAAGTCTTTTGATGACAAGATGATTTTGAATAATCTGAATCTGGAAATTGGGAAAAATGAGTTTGTCACACTCCTTGGACCATCCGGATGTGGAAAGACGACTACCTTGAGAATTATCGGCGGTTTTGAAATGCCAGATCAGGGAAGAGTTATGTTTGAGGGAAAGGACATTACACGCCTCAGTCCTGATAAGCGTCATATCAATACCGTTTTTCAGAAATATTCTCTGTTTTCACATATGACTGTGGCAGACAATATTGCATTTGGTTTGAAACTGAAGAATAAGAGCAAGTCTTACATTGATGATAAGATTAAGTATGCGTTGAAGCTGGTTGAGTTGGAAGGGTTTGAAAATCGTAAGCCAACCTCCCTTAGTGGTGGTCAGCAGCAGCGTATTGCCATTGCAAGAGCTATCGTAAACGAACCGGAGATCCTGCTTTTGGATGAACCGCTGGGCGCGCTGGACTTAAAGCTTCGTCAGGATATGCAGCGTGAGCTGGTTAAGATCAAGAACGAGGTAGGCATCACGTTTGTGTACGTTACCCATGATCAGGAAGAAGCGCTGACCATGTCTGACCGTATCGTTGTTATGAACCAGGGGCTGATTCAGCAGATGGGCACACCGGTGGATATTTACAATGAGCCGCAGAATGCGTTTGTTGCAGACTTTATTGGAGACAGTAATATTATTGACGGTGTGATGCCGGAAGACAAGCTGGTCATTATTCAGGACAAGCCATTTGTCTGTGTAGATACAGGATTTGGCAGGAATGAAAATGTAGACGTGGTGATCCGCCCGGAGGACGTGGTGGTGCGGCCAAAGGGAGAGGGTATTTTAGACGGTCTTGTACAGTCTGTGCTGTTTAAGGGCGTTCATTATGAGATCAAGGTTGTGGTTCGGGACTACGAGTGGATGATCCACTCCACGCTGCCGGCGATTGTTGGGTCTGAAGTTGGCATCTATGTAGAGCCTGCTAATATCCAGATTATGCACAAACCGGTTTCTTCTGCTCAGGAAGTCATTAAGAAGGACGAGTAGAAAATTCAGATTTTAAGAGAGTAAATGCGGAAGAGATTTCGGAAAAGAAACAGATCTTCTATTAGAATAAATTTTTGAATCAAAAGAAAAAACCGAAAGGTTATATAAGAATGAGTAAAAGACGATATCTATCCGTGCCATATGTGGTGTGGATTATTGGATTTACAATCCTTCCGTTGGTGATGATCTTGGTGAATGCCTTTACCGACGGAGGTGGTCAGTTCACATTGGAAAATGTGCTGGCAATATTTGAACCCGTCCATCGCAAGGCCTTTCTGCTTTCCCTTGTGTTGGCGCTGGTATGTACGGCCATCTGTCTGGTGTTGTCATATCCGCTGGCGTTGATCCTGCGCAAGCTGAATCTGGGCAGAAAGGGATTTATTATCCTGGTGGTTATTCTGCCAATGTGGATGAACTTTGTTCTCCGTATTATGGCATTGCAGCTGATTTTGGCCCGAAATGGTATTTTGAATATGATTTTAGAGTCGGTTGGATTGCCGACCCAGCATTGGAGCAATTCTGTGATTGCCATTGTCATTGGTATGGTGTACGATTATCTGCCGTTTATGATTTTGCCAATCTACAATGCGGTTATGGAAATCAATGAAGACGTGATTGAAGCTGCCAGAGATCTGGGAGCCGGACAGAGCAAGGTTGTTACGAAGATTATGCTGCCATTGTCCTTCCCGGGAATTGCAAGTGGGATCACAATGGTATTTGTACCTTCTCTGACTACATTTGCCATCTCAGACATCTTGGGCGGCGGTAAGATACAGCTGATCGGTAATATTATCGAGCAGGAATTTATCACTACCATGAACTGGAACTTAGGCTCAGGTCTGTCCATCGCCTTGATGGTATTTGTACTGATAAGTATGCTGTTTACAATGAAAAGTGATAAGGAAGGGTCAGGTAAGGTGGTATGGTAACATGGATTAAGAACTTTATCATGAAATTTTACGTGGCTTTGATCGTGATCTTCCTGTATGCGCCGATTGCGGTGTTGATCGTGCTGTCCTTCAATGATTCCAGATCCCGTGTTGTTTGGGGTGGATTTACGCTGGAGTGGTATCAGATGCTGCTGCAGAATGCAGATATTATGCTGGCACTGAAAAACACCATAGTTATTGGGTTTGCCTCTGCAGGCATTGCCACCGTGATTGGACTTTTAGGGGCACTTGGCATCGATGCCATGAGAAAACGCAATTACTCCATCGTGATGGGGCTTGGCAATATCCCAATGCTGAATGCGGATATTGTAACCGGTATTGCGCTGATGCTTTGGTTCGTTAGATTTTTGCCGCTGGGATTTAGCAGTATTCTGCTGGCTCATGTAACCTTCAATATCCCGTATGTCATATTGAGTATCATGCCCAAGCTGCAGCGAATGGATGTGGCAGTGTATGAGGCGGCCAGGGACTTGGGAGCCACGGCGCCGAAGGCATTTTTCAAGGTTATTTTTCCTGATATTCTGCCGTCGGTGTTGTCTGGATTTTTCATGGCGCTGACCATGTCTATGGATGACTTTGTAGTCTCTTACTTTACAAAGGGCGCAGGCATCAACACCCTGTCAACCCTGATCTACGGCGAGTTAAAGCGCGGTATCAAGCCGGAGTTGTATGCCCTGTCCACACTGATTTTTGCGGTTATCCTTGTGATCCTGCTCTGCGTGAACTATCTTCCACGCATCTCCGAGAAGAGACAGCAAAAACTGATGAAGGCATACAAGAGAGCATAGGGATTGCGCTTGCAAAGACTATTTTGATATGAAATTAAGGTGAAGCAGATGAAAAAAAGAGTGTTATCTGTTTTGACTGTGGCTGGATTGGCGGTGGGGCTTTTGGCGGGCTGTGGCTCCCAGGAGGCACCGAATGCAGGCAATACCAGTGCCCAGGGGTCGGCGATTTCGGAGCGATCATCCAAGGGCAGTACCATCACAGTCATTAATTACGGTGAATATATAGACAAGTCCGTCTTAAGGCAGTTTGAAGCGGAGACCGGCATTGAAGTGAAGTACGAGGAATGTGTCAACCCTGAGGAAATGTACTCCAAGTATATTGCGGGGGCGATTGATTACGATCTGATCTGTTCCTCTGAATACATCATCGAACGCCTGATCCAGGAGGGACATGCCTTAGAAATCGACAAATCTCAGATGGAATATGTAGATAATATAGGGGACAAATACTGGGAGATCTGCCAGGTGTTTGACCCGGAAAACCAGTACGCCATTCCCTATTTTTATGGGACGGTGGGGCTGCTCTATAACGAGGATCTGATCAAGGGCGAGATTGACAGCTGGGAAGTGCTTTTTAATGGCGAGTATGCAGGAGAGATCATCATGTCCAATAACGTGAGGGATGCCCTGATGATTGCGGAAAAGTATCTTGGCTATTCCCTGAATACCACAGACAGAGATGAGATTGACACAGCTTTTGAACTGTTGATCGATCAAAAAAAGGACGTGGAAGCGTACTTCGTAGATGAAGTGCGAGAGGAAATGGTGGCGGAAAATGCATCCATTGCGGTGTGTTATTCCGGTGAGACTTATCTTGCCAACGAGTACAATGAAAAGCTGCAGTACGTAGTGCCGAAGGAAGGCTCTAACCTGTGGGTAGACTGCTGGATGCTTCCAAAGTCTGCGACGAATGTAGAAGGTGCTCTGTTGTTTTTGGATTTCCTCTGCAGAGAAGACATTGCCATGAAGAATTTCGAGTATGTGTATTATCCATCTCCAAATGAGGCAGTGTTAGCCCAGTTGGATGAGGAAACCTTGAGTGATCCATTTGTATTCCCGGATGAAGAGGCTTTTGAAAACTGCGAGGTATATCGCCAGTTGGATACGGATACGATTGAATATTATTCTGCCTGGTGGAAGGAACTGAAGTCGGTAACGACCTTCTTTTGGCAGCAATAGCAGGGGATTTTGATGGGAATACCAAGATGGTATACGCTCCGCGAGGATTGAATGGATGTTTCTTTTTTGAGGAATGAATAATAAAAGAGTGAAAAAAGAGAGTATAAACTATGCATAATGAGATTATAACCATTGGTAATTTTACAATTTATGGATATGGACTGATGATCGCAATCGGTATTGTGCTTGCGTATTTGGTGGCAGAATTTCGTGCGAAGAGACTGGGACTGGAAAGCAAGAATGTATTTCCATTAGCGGTCTGTGCAGTGGTATTCGGTCTGTTTGGTGCAAAGCTGTTGTATTGGATCACGGTCATTGATGAGATTATTGCCAATCCGAAGATGATGTTGGATCTGGCGGACGGTTTTGTGGTATACGGTGGCATTATCGTTGGTATTTTTGCCTGCTGGGTCTACAGCAGGATCAAGAAGTTCGGTTTGTTAAGCTACATGGATCTGATTCTTCCATCCGTAGCGCTGGCGCAGGCATTTGGCCGTCTGGGATGCTTTTTGGCAGGCTGCTGCTATGGGAAGGAGACAGACTCTGCATGCCATATTGTGTTTACTGAATCACAGTTTGCACCAAACAATGTGCCATTGATTCCAACACAGCTGTTTTCCAGCGGTTTGAACTTCCTTCATTTTGCAGTGCTTTGCATCATCGCAGGAAAAGTGAAGAAGCCAGGTGTTGTCAGCAGCTGTTATCTGATCTTCTACAGTGTGGGAAGATTTATCATAGAATTCTTCCGTGGAGATATTGAACGTGGAAGTGTTGGAGCATTATCCACATCACAGTTCATCTCTATCTTTATTCTGATTGCCGGTGTGTGCATGCTGGCCATCTGCCTGAAAAGACAGGAGAAAGTAATTGAAAAATAAGGCTGTATATCGCAATATGCATATAAAAAAAGAATGCGTCAAGACGCATTCTTTTTTTATTGATCGGGTTTAATACGATTAATCATTCATCACATCTTCATCTGCATCAATCAGAGCATC
Source organism: Eubacterium sp. (assembly GCA_017472565.1). Classification (GTDB taxonomy): domain Bacteria; phylum Bacillota; class Clostridia; order Lachnospirales; family Lachnospiraceae; genus Brotonthovivens. Next base: position 52,026 of record JAFUPY010000018.1, on the reverse strand, counting down.
TTTTACCTGTTCCTGCAGGGAATCACCCGCATCATGGGCTTCTTCGTCTTCGTCGGTAACCGTATTGACCACATCTTCCTGGGTGTCAACTAATTCGTCATCATCCACATTTTCTGCATTTTCCTCATCGCTTGCATCAAATCCGTATGGTTCGTGCCAGATATATTCGTTGGAGGAACGGAAGATGGTTTCGCCGGCCCCAAGCTGGTTAACAACAATGGTATCACCGTCGTTCACGTCTTTTAAGAAGATCAACAGACGAGTGCCGGATTGATAACTGGTGGTTACACGTTCCCCGTTTACGAACACCTTGCTCCATGGAGTAAAGTTCTTGCCAATAATGTTTAGCTTGGTTCCTTCGTAGTCGATATAGTCTCCTTCAATGACTACTTCCTGCACGCCCATGATCAGGTCGGAGCGCGGATACAGATCTTGTCCCTTGTACGCATAACGCTCGCCGTACAGCAGATCATACTGCAGGGTTTCCAGATCGGTGGAGGCATTTGCTGCCAGAGCTTCGTTTTCCAGACATTCCTGCTGGTAAGTAAAAATGGTTCCTTCGTGGATGCCAAGCTGATCCATCATGTATGCCATGATCTGGTATGTAGTCAGGTCTTTGTCTGCTTTTTCCAGACCAAAGTTGTTCCATGTGGCATAGGTGGTTTTGTATAAATCGCCAGTTGCCATATCCGCACCGGAAAGTCCCATGGTTGGCAGGTGATCGCCATAGAATACCACCAGTGTTTTTTCCTCCCGTTTGGAAAGTTCTTCAATCATGCGGCCGACAACCTGGTCAACTTCGTACATCTGGTTGGCGAAATATTCCCACTGGTAATTTTTTTCTTCGGTTTCGGCACCGGTCACTTCAATCACCGGATCTTCGTATACTTCATAGGTTGGGTAGTTGCCATGGCTCTGTACCGCAATGGTAAATACAAAGTCGGACTGGTTTTCAGTGGAATCCAGCACTTTTAAGGTCTCTTCGATGAGAATATCATCTTCCAGCCAGGAGTTTAAGATATTGTACTTGGTGGCATTCATCAACTCTTTGCTGGTGAAACTGTCAAAGCCCATGTTGGCAAATACATTGGCACGGCCATAGAAGTTACCGCCATTGTTGTGGATGGCATGTGTGCCGTAGCCCAAATCTGATAACACACCAGCTGCACTTTCGCAGGTGGTATCTTTTAAGACGGTCTTATATGGATATTCTCCAAGTCCGAAGTAGCGAAGTGCCATACCGGTAAGAAGTTCGAACTCGGTGTTGGCAGTTCCGGCACCAACGATTGGAACGGTAAGATGTCCGCTGGTGTAATTTTTCATCAGGTTTCTGAAGTTTGGAATCGGATCCTGGGAAACCGTAAGGAAGTTTACTTCCGTAGGGTCGATAAAGGATTCTAACTGGACGAAAATGATGTTTGGCATATCTTCAGAGTCCAGTGTGGTTTCGCCCACATCAATCTGTTCCAGAAGGGTATTCACCGAACTTTCGGAATAGCCTTTTGGCTCGCTCATGCCAGTATCTACGGTACTTGCCACAAAGCTGTAGACAAATCCATAGTCCGCATAGCCCTGCGCCAGATTACCGAAGTAACTTGCCATAATGCCGGTGTGGATGGCACCTTTTGCAATGAACGGCAGGCAGATAACGGCCACGATCAACAGGATCAGATTACGGAAACGGTGGATCTTCTTTTTGTAGAAAGGCCCCCGTACGGCGTAGACAATCAGGAAGATTAATAACAGTGCCAGGCAGATGACGACTAAAACACCCTGCCATACACTGAAGTATTTGCTGCCTTGCATGGACAGCAGATCGCCGATCAGTTTTAAATCCGTAAAGTTAAATGGTGTTACACGGGAAGCCAGGATAAATCCATTGACGACACCCAGCAACAGCCAGAACACGGAGATGATAATACGTACCAGACCGCGGTGGCGGAACAAATATGCAAAAAGTAAAGTAACGTAGATGATAAGTGCGTTGAATAAGAAACGCAGCGGGGTATCAATCACAAAGGATGCCGCAGAGGTAAATGACATGCGGGATACCCATTCAATCACAAAAATCAATACCATTGCAAGAACCGCATGAGCAATGAGGGAATATTTTTCCAATGCCTGGAAAAATCTGTTGTTTTCCAATGCGCGAAATGGTGTTTTGCGCAAGGTTCGTTGAATGAAGGTAGGCATGTGGTCATAGATCTTAGACCGCAGCTTTTTTTTGCCTTCTGTCTGTTCTTTTTTCTTTTTCTTTGGAAACTTCATAATAACGCTCCATTTCCTATTTCTTTTTCATGTTTCTTTTCTTATTAAATGTAGTTTACAACCTTTGAAATACTACTCCGATAATTCCCAAAAGTCAATAGAACCAGGGGGATGATAGATTGGATTTAATCAAATGTTAAGAAATTTGAAATGTATTTGCTTTCTCTTATCTTCTTATGATAATATATAACAGATTATAACCATTTATCATGGGCTAACTGTGATTACATTATATATGTTCTGACAGATGTGGCCGATGCGGGAGGAATGTGTTATGGCAAAGTTAAGATGTTTTCTGTGTGGCGGCAGAGTTTCCGGAGGTACTTGTACCGAATGTGGTATGCCGCAGCGTCAACATGCGCAGAATTATTATTTAAATGAAAGTAGTTGTGACAACAGACCGCTGACTCATGTGCATGAGGAATCGGATGGACCGTTTCGAAGAAGTTATGCAGAACGGGAGCAGAGGCGGGAAAAACGCACATCCTATGCAAAGGAAGAACGACGCAGGGAAAGCGGAAAGTTCCCACTCAAGGCGATTGCGGCAGTTATCTTTATTTTGATTGTTTTCGCAGTGTTGTTTTCCGTTATCGTTGGTATCCGAAGCGTATCTGGAGCCGTCAGTGATATTTTTGAGGACTTTGGTTTTGAGGTTGAGTTGGAAGAACCGACTCGAAGCTGGTTCGATGATTCTCATTGGGAAGTGGATGACAGCTATTATGAGTTTGCGGCTTACGAACTGGAAGAGACTGGTGACTATGGTAATACTGGATTGTATGCCGGTTACTATGTGGTGGGATATGATCTTCCGGAGGGCACCTATGAACTGGAGATGTTATCCGGCAGAGGCGATATTTCTGTAGCTGATCTGAATAACTTTATTAATATCTATGAGATTCTGGATGCAGAAGGACAGAATGGATACGTTACCATCGGCAATTTGCAGCTGTATAACGGTGCGCAGGTAAAGATTACAGGCAGTGCCCAGATGCGTCTTGTTACAGAAAATGCAGGGCCAATCATTCCATGTATGGAAAATCCGCTGCAGGGCAATCCGGATGTGGTGATCCCTGGCGATCAGATGTACCAGGCCGGTGTGGATTTCCCGGCAGGCACCTATGATTTGACCCTGGAAGGCAATTTTGATTATGTTGACATCTTTACCTTAAGTGAGGACGTTGCCATTTTAGAAAATGGAGATCCATACGATTACGAATACGAGAGTTATATCGACTGGTTCTGCATCAGAGATCCTCTTTACGAAGAAGGAGATGAGGGGTATTTGGATGACTATGCCCATTGCGTTGAAAACGTAACGATAGAAGAGGGCACATATGTCCGCATCAGTGATCCGGAAAATGTGCTGTATTTGACACCAAGTGAATTTGTGGTGCCAGAGGAAGGAGTAAATTATGGCGAATATTATTAGTGATGAAACAATCGAATACGTTGGAATCTTAGCGAAGTTAGAGCTGTCCGACGCAGAAAAGGAAAAAGCGAAACAGGATCTTGGCAATATGCTGGATTACATTGATAAATTAAATGAGTTGGATACAGCAGGGGTAGAACCGATGTCCCATGTTTTCCCGGTGAACAATGTGTTCCGTGAAGACGTTGTAACCAATGGCGATGAGTATGAAAAAATTCTTGCCAACGCACCTGACAAGAAGGACAGAGCCTTCAAGGTGCCAAAGACAGTAGAATAATTGTAAGGAGAGTAGTAATGAGCTTAACAAGTTTAACAGCCGTTGAATTAGGCAAGAAAATAAAAGAAAAAGAAGTAACTGTAAAAGAAGCGGTACTGGCTTCTTTGGAACAGATCAAAAAACATGAAGATGTGATCAATGCTTACGTGACCGTAGATGTCGAAGGCGCATTGAAACGTGCTGAAGAAGTGCAGGCACTGATTGATGCTGGTGAGTTGACAGGACCGTTAGCAGGTGTTCCAGTGGCAATCAAGGACAACATGTGTACGGATGGCATGTTGACAACCTGCAGTTCTAAAATCCTGGGTAACTTTGTTCCTACTTTTACTGCAGAAGCAGTCATCAATCTGGAAAAAGCAGGCGCCGTTATCCTTGGGAAAACAAACATGGATGAGTTTGCCATGGGCAGTACCACAGAAACATCTGCTTATGGTGTGACAAGAAACCCATGGAATCCAGAACACGTTCCAGGTGGTTCTTCCGGTGGCTCCTGTGCGGCAGTGGCAGCAGAAGAATGTTTCTATGCCCTTGGTTCTGATACCGGCGGCTCCATCCGTCAGCCAAGTTCTTTCTGTGGTATCACAGGTATCAAACCAACCTACGGAACTGTTTCTCGTTATGGACTGATTGCCTATGGTTCGTCTTTAGACCAGATTGGACCTGTAGCAAAGGACGTTACAGACTGCGCAACCATTCTGGAAGTGATTTCCAGTTATGATAAAAAAGATTCCACATCCGTAGAGCGTGAATACGATTTTACATCTGCCCTGGTGGATGATGTAAAGGGCATGCGAATCGGTATCCCAAAAGATTACATGGGAGAAGGGCTTGACCCAGAAGTAAAAGAAGCAGTGCTGGCAGCAGCAAAAGTGTTGGAAGAAAAGGGTGCTATCGTAGAAGAGTTTGACCTTGCACTGATTGAGTACGCAATTCCTGCATACTATGTAATTGCATCTGCAGAAGCAAGCTCCAACCTGGCTCGTTTTGAAGGTGTAAAATACGGCTACCGTACCGAAAACTACGACGGACTCCATCATATGTATAAAAAGTCCCGTTCCGAAGGCTTTGGCCCGGAAGTAAAGCGCCGTATTATGCTTGGTTCCTTCGTCCTTAGCTCCGGTTACTATGATGCTTACTATCTGAAAGCATTAAGAACAAAAGCATTGATCAAGCAGGCATTTGATAAAGCCTTTGAAAAATATGATGTCATCCTTGGACCTGCTGCGCCAACAACAGCTCCAAAATTGGGTGAATCCTTAAGCGACCCAATCAAAATGTATCTGGGCGACATTTATACCATTTCCGTTAACCTTGCAGGTTTGCCAGGTATTACTGTTCCATGCGGCATGGACTCCAAGGGTCTGCCAATCGGCTTACAGTTGATCGGAGATTGCTTCAAAGAAAAAGATATTATTCGTGCAGCGTATAGCTTTGAACAGACTCATAAGTATCAGAGATGTCCGCTGGTAGAAGTTTAGGAGGTATACGAGCATGAGTAAACAGTACGAAACCGTTATTGGTCTGGAAGTTCACGTAGAACTTGCCACAAAGACAAAGATTTTCTGTGGATGCTCCACCGCTTTTGGTGCAGCTCCAAATGCACATACATGTCCTGTTTGTACAGGTATGCCAGGTTCTCTGCCAGTTTTAAATAAACAGGTAGTAGAATATGCGGCAGCAGTAGGTATCGCAACAAATTGTGATATCACACAGTACTGCAAATTCGATAGAAAGAATTACTTCTATCCAGACAACCCACAGAACTATCAGATTTCCCAGCTGTATCTGCCAATCTGTCGAAATGGTTATGTGGAAATCGAAACAGAAAATGGACCAAAGAAAATCAGAATCCATGAAATCCATATGGAAGAAGATGCTGGTAAGCTGATCCATGATGATTGGGATGACTGCTCACTGGTTGATTTCAACCGTTCCGGTGTGCCTCTGATCGAAATCGTATCCGAACCAGATATGCGCTCTGCAGAAGAAGTAGTGGCATATCTTGAAAAGCTGCGCACTACCATCCAGTATCTTGGAGCATCTGACTGTAAGATGCAGGAAGGCTCCATGCGTGCAGACGTGAACCTTTCTATTCGAGAAGTTGGCTCCGACAAGTTCGGCACAAGAACAGAGATGAAGAACTTAAACTCCTTCAGTGCCATTGCAAGAGCCATCGAAGGAGAAAAGAACCGTCAGATGGATCTGTTAGAAGCGGGCAAAGAAGTGGTACAGGAAACAAGAAGATGGGATGATGCCAAGGGTGCGTCCTATGCAATGCGTTCCAAGGAAGATGCGCAGGATTACCGCTACTTCCCAGAACCAGACCTGGTTCCAATCGTAATCAGCGATGCATGGTTAGATGAAATCCGTGCAAAACAGCCAGAATTCCGTGAAGAAAAAATGCAGCGTTACATGGTGGAATACGAATTGCCAGAATACGATGCTGATATTATTACAAACTACAAGAGAATGGCAGATGTTTTCGAAGAGACAACTGCTATCTGCAACAAGCCGAAAAAGGTTTCCAACTGGCTTATGGTAGAAACGATGCGTTTGTTAAAGGAAAATGGTATGGATCCAAATGAAATTCCATTTTCAGCAGCAAACCTTGCAAAGCTGATCAACCTTGCAGATGCAGGCACTATCAACAGTACGGTTGCAAAAGAAGTATTTGAAGAAGTGTTCAAAAACGACATTGACCCAGATGCTTATGTAGAAGAAAAAGGTCTGAAAACCGTCAACGATGAAGGCGCACTTCGTGCAGCCATCGAACAGGTAATTAAAGACAACCCACAGTCTGTAGAGGACTACCGCAATGGAAAAGAAAAAGCCATTGGATTCTTAGTAGGCCAGACAATGAAAGCCATGAAAGGGAAGGCAAATCCTGGCATGGTGAATCAGATTCTTAAGGAATTACTGTAATAAAATAATGCGCCTTGCAGAAAAATTGCCTCGCGCAAACCGTCTTAAGGTTTGTAAGAGCCAATTTTTTCCTGCGTAGGAGCACTAAATATTGTTGGACAATAGTCCTGCATTAACATAGGAGAAAAAGGTTGGTATGAGTTTTAGTAAAGAACAATTAGCTGCGTGTCTGAAACGCATCGGCTATGAAAAGGAAGTGACACTTACCAGGGAATGTCTGGATGACTTGATTTTTTCCTGTCAGTGCCATGTTCCGTATGATAATTTGGATGTTTTTGATTATGGCAGGGAAGTTCGCCTGGATGGGGAAAGTCTGTACAACAAGATCGTTGTCAATGGCCGGGGCGGCTATTGTTTTGAACTGAATGGATTTTTCTTCCGTATCTTAAAGGGACTTGGATTTGATGTGCAGCCATGTTTCTGCCGTATTATGTTTGGACCTGTGACTGGTCCACAGGATAATTTTATTGATCACAGAGCGTCTATCGTTACCCTGGATGGACAGCGTTATTTTTGTGATGTTGGTACAGGAGCGCCAATGCCGCTTGCCGCGATGCCAATTGTGGAAGATGTGTGGGTGAATACCCGTGGACAGCAGTTCATGATCCGCAAAGGCGATCAGAAAAACTGGTATGAACTGTATCGTAAGATGTCTGAACAGGAAGATGGCTCTTATGAGGAACATCTGGATCTGTATTTCCTGGATGCTCCGGTACAGGAAATTGACTTTATGACGCCAAACTTTTTCATGTATATGAAGGAAGACAGTTTGCCACATGTACGTCGTATGGTCAGCCGCAAGACTCCGACAGGTTTTGTGGATATCACAAATGACGTGTTTACGGAAGTAGTAAATGGGGTAAAAACAGAAAGAAAACTTGCGTATGAGGAGATACTGCCAATCATTCAGAATGTCATTGGCATTCATACCACAGAACCTTTGCGCAAGTTGTAATAGAAAGTAGTGTAAGTATGAGAGATTTTATTGAAGGCGATTTCCGTGAAGTGACACCAGAAGAGGACGTTGTTTTGGTGGAAGATACAGCGGCGGAAGTCACAGGAGAACCTGTTGAAAAGCAGGAGGAAGAACCGAAGAAAAAAGAAGAATGCAGATGCTATATCTGCCAGCGCCCGGAAAGCGTGGCAGGGAAATTAGTTCGCGTTCCAAATAATATTTTAATCTGTGCAGATTGTATGCAGCAGACCTTGGATGCCATGTCTGCTTATCCGGGCATGATGGATATGACAGGTTTTCCAGGTATGGGAGGATTTCCGGGGATGGATATGTTTGGTGGTTTTCCGGGAATGCCGGGATTTGGTGCACCAGGACAGAATCCAACACCAATCGAAGCCGATGGCGAGAATGTCAATCAGGGTTCTGGTGCTGGTCAGAATGGGCAGGACGCTGGTCAGAATCAGGGACAGGGAGCTGGTCAGAATCAGGGACAGGGAGCACCTCAGAACCCGCATCACAATATTTCCGGCGGCATCAATATTGGGGATTTGTTTGGCTCCGGTAAGAATCCACACATCAGCTTTGTAAATATGGCTGACCTTCAGAACCTGATGGGCGGTGCGCCAAAGCAGGTGAAGAAGAAAAAGAAAAAACAGGAAAAGGATATGGAGCCAATTCTTGATATCAAGAAGATTCCGCCACCACATAAGATCAAAGCCAGTCTGGATGACTATGTTGTCGGTCAACAGCATGCAAAAAAGGCTATGTCTGTTGCAGTTTACAATCATTACAAACGTGTGATGAGCAACTACGATGACGGCATCGAGATTGAAAAGTCCAATATGCTGATGGTAGGTCCAACCGGTTCCGGTAAGACTTATCTGGTAAAAACGCTGGCAAGACTATTGAATGTGCCATTGGCTATCGCAGATGCCACCTCTTTAACAGAAGCTGGCTATATTGGGGATGACATCGAAAGTGTACTTTCCAAGTTGTTGGCGGCAGCAGACAACGATGTGGAAAAGGCAGAACGCGGTATTGTCTACATCGATGAGATTGACAAGATTGCCAAAAAGAAAAATGCCAACCAGCGTGACGTCAGCGGCGAATCTGTACAGCAGGGGATGTTGAAGCTGTTAGAAGGTGCCGAAGTAGAAGTCCCTGTTGGGGCAAGCAGCAAAAATGCCATGGTTCCAATGACCACCATCGATACTACAAATATCCTGTTCATCTGTGGCGGTGCTTTTCCAGGTCTGGAAGAAATTATCAAGGAACGTCTGACAAAACATTCCACCATGGGATTTGGTTCTGACCTAAAAGACAAGTATGACAACGATGAAAACATTCTGATGAAAGTGACAACAGAGGACATCAGAAAGTTTGGTATGATTCCAGAATTTATTGGACGTCTGCCAATCCTGTTCTCCTTAGAAGCACTGACAGAAGACATGTTGATCGATATTTTAAAAGAGCCAAAGAACGCCATTATCAAGCAGTATCAGAAGCTGTTGGAAATGGACGAAGTGAAACTGGAATTTGACGATGAATCACTGATTGCCATTGCAAAAAAGGCAAAGGAGAAAAAAGTTGGCGCTAGAGCACTGCGCTCTATCATCGAAGAAATCATGCTGGATATCATGTATGAGATTCCAAAAGATGACAACATCGGTTCCGTACTCATCACAAAAGAGTATGTAGAAGGAAACGGTGGTCCAAGAATAACCATGCGTGGGTGCGAAACACCACTTCTAGAAGGGTAAATTGATTAAAAAGTATGTTGGGAAGATGAAACAAGAGTCTTAACATACATTTTAGAAAGCTGACAGGAACAAAAAGTATGTCGAGAAAAGAAAGTAAAACTCTCAACATACATTTCACGAAGTCGACAGAAGCGAAAAGTATGTTGAGAAAAGAAAGTAAAACTCTCAACATACATTTCACCAAGTCGGCAGCAACAAAAAAGTATGTTGAGAAATGAAAGTTAATATCTCAACATACATTTCATGAAAGTGCCAGCAACAAAAAGTATGTTGAAAAAGGGAAACCAGAATTTTAACATACAATTTATAAAAATGATAAGAGAAAAAAGTATGTTGAGATGCAAAAAGTAGAATCTCAACATACTTTTTTAGTATCGATAATATTACGCCCACTTTAACACGACAGTTCCCCAGGTAAGCCCGGCTCCAAAACCAGACATTACCACAGTGTCTCCTGATTTCAGGAGACCTTTTTTATTTGCTTCGTCTAAAAGCAGTGGGATGGATGCACCGGAGGTATTGCCGCAGTGATCCATGTTGCATGGAATCTTATCCATAGGTACTTTTAGTGTCTTTGCAATGCTCTGATTGATGCGCATGTTTGCCTGATGAAGCAGAAACAGATCCACATCATCAGGAGTCAGATTGACCTTTTCTAAGGTTTCACGAATGCTTTTTGGAACAGTTTTTGTAGCGAATTTGAATACCGCAGCACCATCCATATACAAATGATCCATTGGTTTTTCCCCAGGGCAGAATGGATTGTTGTTCTCCCGGCTCTTTACATAGATGGCGTGGCATTTGTCCCCGTCACTTCCCAGGGAAGCAGACATCAGTCCGGTTTCATCTGCCATTACTACGGCGGCACCTGCGCCGTCGGCAAACAGGACACAGACAGAACGGTCTTCCCAGTCTACGATGCGGGACAAGGTTTCCACACCAATGATCAAGGCATTTTTATACATGCCGCTCTGGAAGTAGGCATCTGCAGTAGTCAGTGCAAACACGAAGCCGGAGCAGGCTGCATTCAGGTCAAAAGCAGTGGCATTGACTGCCCCCAGACGACCCTGTACATCACAGGCAGTGCTTGGAACCAGCGTGTCTGCAGTACATGTAGCTACGATGATCAGCTCAATATCTTCTGGCTGCAGATTGGCATCTGACAAAGCTTTTTTTGCCGCTTCGTATGCCATGGAAGCGGTGGTTTCCTCTTCCGATACCAGGTGTCTGGATTTGATGCCGGTTCTGGAAGTGATCCACTCATCGTTGGTGTCCACCAGAGTGGAAAGGAAATCGTTGGTTGCTATATTTTTAGGAAGATAACTTCCTGTACTGATGATTTTTGCTCTCATAATAACTTCCTTACAATAATATTTTGAAAATCAAAGTATTTTTAAAGTATAATTTTTTTCTTGTGGTTTGTCAACCGGTTCTAATCCTTTTTTCCAGACATATATTGAAAGAAGAACGAAAAGGGGGGAGTCAAACAGTGGCAGTAGAGATCATACTGGATGCCGGTCACGGCGGTTTTGATAACGGTGCGACCTACCAGGGAGAAAGAGAAAAAGATCAGGTCTTAAGACTAACGTTGGATGTGGGAGAACGTCTGGCGGATGAGGGATATATTGTAAAATACACCCGAACAACGGATGAATATGCGTCTCCGTATCAAAAGGCAGAGCAAGCCAATGAACTAGGTGGAGATTATTTTATCTCTTTCCATCGCAATTACAGCGTGGAGGACAATCTGTACAACGGCGTACAGTCGTTGGTGTATTCCATGGATTCAGAAGCGGCTGTGGAACTGGGAGAACAATTAAATCGTCAGTTGGAGCAGGTGGGATTTGAAAATTTGGGAATCGAGGCGGTACAAGATCTGATTGTTCTGCGGGAAACCGACATGCCTGCCGTTCTTTTGGAAGTGGGCTTTATGAACAGTGAAAGAGACCAGGAATTGTGGAATACGCGATACGAGGATATTGTGGAAGCCATTGTTTCTGCCGTTCGAACGGTGGCGCCAATTGTGGTCAATCAGCAGACACACACAAATGGCTATTATGTGCAGACGGGGTTGTTCAAATATGATGTGAATGCGGCATATCAATTGGAACGTCTGGAAATGATCGGCTACCAGGGAACCATTCACTTTGAGAAGCCCTTTTATGGGGTTTGGATCGGACCGGAAAGTTCGCTGGAGGATGCGGTAGAACTGCAGAACCGCCTGCGAAAGGACGGATATCGGACGCTGGTCGTGGCGGTATGAATAAAACAAATTAAAAATATAGTTTACAACTGTATTGAGAAATGGTATAATGACAAGACCTTATTTCTCAACACGTCTGAAATGCTTTGTAAAGGAGCATTCATGAGTAAAACAAAATTTCTGGTATATTGGGATCCTTATGAAGAGGACAGATTTTCTTGGGCAAATTATTTCCTTGATTTATTTGAAAAGGAACCACATGTTGTGACGATTGATCTGAAAAATAATAAAGATCCGCGTTCCCAAAGTATTCTTCGGGAAGCGGATCTGGTTGTTGTGTTTTTGCGGCAGGATGAAAACTGCCTGGATAAATATTTTATTCACGATCTTGTTCGCAACGAAAATGTGATTTACGTAATCACCGACTATCTCTATGACGGGCTAAAGGATTGGCCCAGGATACTGGAACGATACCGTATTCCGAAAAGCGAACTGTTCGTTCTGCCCTTTAGTCATCGATTGCAATTGGTAAGTGGACAAGATGGTCTGCACAAAGTAATCGATGAAGAAAGCCGCAACACTCCCTATGAAATGACCGTAGGCTTTTCAAAAAGCTACCGGATGCTTCGGGAGAAAATCTATCAGTCTTTGCGATAATTTTCAGGAATTCTTAAGTAAATCTTGCTGATTCGATTTTTTTCTTTCCATGTAACCTGGAAATACAGTCCATCCTCTGTTGTTACTGACTCACGCAGTGCAGGAATATGATCCAAAAGACCGATCATGTAACCACCAACAGAGTCATAATCTTCAGAACGAAGATCCAGATCCAGGATATCGTTTAAATCTTCCAGATTCATAGATCCTTCTACAAGGTATTCTGTAGGAGAAAGCTGTTTCAGGGTTTCGTCTTCGTCTGCATCGTATTCATCACGGATATCCCCAACGATTTCTTCTAACAGGTCTTCCAGGGTGATCAGACCAGAAGTCACGCCGTATTCATCAAGGACAATCGCCATATTGATGGAAGATTCCCGCATTTCCAAAAACAGTTCAGCGGTGTTTTTCTGTTCATACGTAAAGAAGGGTTCCCGCATCAGTTTTTGAATAGAAATGTTTTCCTGGTCTGCACAGAAAAGAATATCCTTTATGTTCAGAATACCGATAATATCATCTGCGCTGTCTTCGCAAATTGGAAGACGGGTGAATTTGTCCTGTCTGAAAATTTCCATCAGTTCATTATAGGTAGCGTCCAGTCTTGCATAGGTCATATCCACACGAGGAACCATGATTTCTTTTGCAAGGGTATCACCAAAGTCGAACATGTTGTTGATCATTTCTTTTTCTTCGGTCTCGATAATGCCGGATTCGTGTCCAACATCCACGATAGTACGAAGTTCGCTTTCGGTCATGGCAGCAGGTTTTTCTCCTGCCTTTACACCAAACAGACGAAGGAATCCCATAGCCAGTTTGTTTACAATAAAGATAACTGGGGTGAGGACGACCATGATAATCCAAATAACAGGCCCAAACCTGAGAGAGATTCGTTCTGCACGGTAAGTAGCCATGGTCTTTGGTGAAATCTCGCCAAAAATCAGAATCAGAATGGTCAAAATACCGGTAGCAACACCTGCACCTGCGTCGCCAAGCACATCAACAGCAACCACCGTTGCCAGAGAAGAGGCAGAGATATTGACCACGTTGTTCCCGATCAGGATAGCGCTCAGCATTTTTCCAGAGTTTTCTGTTACTTTTAACACAATCTGTGCACGCTTGTTGCCATCATCAGCCAAAGAGCGAATGCGGTACTGGTTTACGATCGTCAGCGCTGTCTCCGAAGAGGAGAAAAAAGCTGACAAACATAACATGATTACTAAAATAATGAGTTTAAAAATAATACTGGGGTCCAAAAAATTACACTCCTTATAAAAATAATATAGTTCAACAATCCTGAAAGGTTACAGGATTGTTTATCAAACAATATATAATATCCCTATTTTTTTGTAAAGATAAAAGCGGCTTCCGAATGCTAAAAAAATGGTAAAAATGCTTAAATTTTTGTAATATGTACGATCTGGCTTACATATACATATAGTAGGAGAAAGGAGTAGGAAAATGGACAAGATGAAAATACTAAGTACATTGCTGGTGATGTATGTGTTGACGGGAATATTGCTGTTTATTATGGCGTTTTTATTGTATCAGTTTCATTTGGGAGAAACCTTTGTGTCCCTGGGGATTGTGGTAGTATATGTGGTGTCCGGGTTTGCAGGTGGTCTGGTCTTACGGCATCGACTCAAAGCACCCTGCGGATTTTTGGGATTGCTTTTGGGAACCATTTACTTTTTGATCTTATTTGCAGGTTCCGTTATTCTGAACCATGGACTTCCGCAGGACATGCTGCGAATGCTGGCAGTGTGGATCATGTGTGCGTGTGCGGGAATGCTGGGGGGAATGCTTTCGGGCAGAACATAAAAAAACACTTTCTTTCCCTACAATCTTGTGTTATACTTCATGTAGTTATGTAGGAAGGAGTTATGTTTTATGAAACACGTAAAAACATTAAATACAAAAAAATTACAGAATACAATTAAAAAAGGCGGCTGCGGCGAATGCCAGACATCCTGCCAGTCTGCTTGCAAAACATCTTGCACAGTAGGTAACCAGAGCTGCGAACACAGCAAATAATGGAATTGTTTGATTTAAAAATGCTAGACAACAGACCGTATGGTATCCATACGGTCTTTGTTTTGATGAAACAGATAAAAACAGAAAGCGAGGAACAACCGTGGTTCATCAGTATAAAAACAATGGCTACAATATTGTTCTCGATGTAAACAGTGGAGCGATCCATGTAGTGGATGACGTCAGCTACGATGTGATTGCCCAGTACGAAGGACACAGTCTGCAGGAAGTGGTGGACGTGCTTAAGGGCAAGTATCCGATCCATGAAATTGCAGAGTGCTACCAGGAAGTAAAAGAACTGGAAGAAGAGGGTGCCCTGTTTACAAAGGATAATTACGAGTCATATATCATTGATTTTAAAAAACGCCAGACAGTGGTGAAGGCTCTTTGTCTTCACATTGCCCATGACTGTAATCTGGCCTGCCGATACTGCTTTGCAGAGGAGGGCGAATATCATGGCAGAAGAGCTTTGATGAGTTTTGAAGTGGGCAAGGCTGCCTTAGATTTCCTGATTGCCAATTCCGGAAACCGCAGAAACCTGGAAGTAGACTTTTTCGGAGGGGAGCCCCTGATGAATT
Source organism: Eubacterium sp. (assembly GCA_017472565.1). Lineage (GTDB taxonomy): Bacteria > Bacillota > Clostridia > Lachnospirales > Lachnospiraceae > Brotonthovivens. The sequence goes on along the minus strand of JAFUPY010000018.1, from coordinate 36,949 downwards.
TCCAGGTGGTGAAAGACCTGGTTGCATACGGCAGAGAACAGGAAAAGATTCATGATAAAAATTTCCGATTCACACTGACAACAAACGGGATTCTTTTAAATGACGATGTGATGGAATTTGCCAACCGGGAAATGGCAAACGTGGTATTGAGTATCGATGGCAGAAAAAAGGTCAACGACTTCATGCGTCCATTCCGCAATGGCAAGGGCAGTTATGAGCTGATCGTGCCAAAGTTCCAGAAGTTTGCGGAGAGCCGCAATCAGGACAAATATTATGTTCGTGGAACCTTTACCCATCACAATCTTGATTTTTCGAAGGATGTACTGCATCTGGCAGATCTGGGATTCAAACAGATTTCCGTAGAGCCGGTTGTGGCGCCTGACACAGAGGATTATGCGATTCGTGAGGAAGACCTGCCACAGCTTTTTGCAGAATACGATGCGTTGGCAGCAGAGATGGTAGAACGCAAAAAAACAGGCAAGGATTTCAATTTCTTCCACTTCATGATTGATTTAGAAGGCGGCCCATGTGTGGCAAAACGTTTGTCAGGATGTGGCTCTGGTACCGAATATCTCGCGGTAACACCATGGGGCGATCTGTATCCATGTCATCAGTTTGTTGGGAATGAAGCATTCCTGATGGGAAATGTACAGGACGGCGTGGTCAATACAGAGCTTCGTGATGAATTTAAATGTTGTAACGTCTATGCAAAGGAAAAGTGTCGTGAATGCTTTGCAAGATTTTACTGCAGCGGCGGATGCGCAGCAAACTCTTACAATTTCCATGGCAGCATCAATGATGCATATGATGTTGGCTGCGAGCTTGAGAAAAAACGCGTGGAATGCGCAATTATGATCCAGGCAGCTATGCAAGATTAATCTTGCAAGCAAGTATGGATTCGCATGCGTTATAGAAGAATTAGAAAGGACTGAGTAAGAGATGAAGAAAAAATCAGGACTCGTTGTCTTTGTAGTATTCCTTGTAATTGTGGCAGCACTTGCTTACTATTCCGTAGGTGTTTTGGGCGGAACCATTGCCAAAGATAAGGACAAAGGCGTGAAGTTAGGACTGGATCTGGCCGGTGGTGTCAGCATCACCTATCAGGTTGTAGACGAGGATCCATCCCCAGAGGATATGCAGGATACCGTCTACAAATTGATGAAACGAGTACAGGGATACAGTACAGAGGCGGAAGTATATCAGGTAGGCGATGACCGCATTGCGGTAGAGATTCCTGGTGTATCCGATGCCAATGCCATTTTAGAGGATTTGGGAAAACCAGGTTCTTTGGAATTCCAGATGGCAGATGGTACGACTATTTTAACTGGTGCGGATATTAAAGAAGCCCAGGCGGTAACGTATACCAGTGATATTACGGGTGCAACCGAATATGCGGTTACCCTTGTTATGACAGATGCAGGCGCTCAGAAATTTTACGAGGGCACGGCGGCAAGCGTTGGAAGCTATATGCCAATTGTTTACGATGGAGAGATTATCAGCGCACCAAGTGTTGATAAAGCGATTCCGGGAGGCAAGGCAGAAATCAACAGAATTTCTTCTTATGAGGAAGCAGAAGAACTGGCTTCTACCATCCGTATCGGTTCTCTTTCCCTGGAACTGGAAGAACTCCAGTCAGAAGTGGTTGGCGCTAAGCTTGGTACAGAGGCAATCACAACCAGTATTATTGCGGCTATTATCGGTGTGGCCATCATCATGGTGTTCATGATTGTGTTGTATCGTATTCCGGGTCTGGCATCGGCAATTGCTTTGTTGATCTACTGTGGCATTATGATTGCCATCCTTCATATTTATAGAAACGATATTACGCTGACACTGCCGGGTATCGCAGGTATTGTCCTGTCCATTGGTATGGCGGTGGATGCCAACGTTATTATCTTTGCCCGTATTCGAGAGGAAATTGCAGCAGGCAATCCGGTAGGAGAGTCTACGAAGGTTGGTTTCAAGAAAGCCACAACAGCTATTTTGGATGGTAACATCACAACTCTGATTGCTGCGATTGTACTTTGGATTCTGGGAACCGGTCCAATTCGTGGTTTTGCCATTACTCTGGTTCTTGGTATTGTTCTTTCTATGTTTACAGCACTGTTTGTTACCAGATGGATACTCAAATCCCTGTATGCAATGGGCTGTCAGGACAAAAAGTTTTATGGAGAGAAAAAAGAAAGAAAGCCAATCAACTTCATCGGAAGAAGATGGATTTTCCTTGTTATATCGATTGTTATCATTGTAGCTGGTTTTGCCGGCATGGGCGGACATCAGGCAAAGGACGGCAAGGCGTTAAATTACAGCCTTGAGTTCGTTGGCGGTACCTCCACAACCGTAACCTTTGATGAAGATTATTCCATCGAAGAAATTGAACAGTTGATGATTCCTGTTGTGGAAGATGTGACTGGCGATGCCAACATTCAGACACAGAAGGTGGAAGACAGCAATGCGATCGTATTCAAAACCAGGGAACTGAACCTGGAAGAACGTCAGGCATTCAATGCCCAGATGGAAGAACACTTTGGTGTGGCAGAGGAAGATATTGCATCCACAAGTATCAGTTCAACCATCAGCGATGAGATGAAGACAGATGCGATTAAGGCTGTTATCATCGCAACGATTTGTATGCTGCTCTATATCTGGTTTCGATTTGGACAGATTCAGTTTGCAGGAAGTGCGGTTCTTGCACTGGTGCATGACGTGTTGATAGTGCTTGCTTTCTATGCGCTTGCAAGGGTAACCGTAGGAACCACATTTATTGCATGTATGCTGACCATTGTGGGTTACTCGATCAATGCCACCATTGTCATTTTTGACCGAATACGAGAAAACTATCGCATGGTTCCAGAGGGCGAAGTGCCGGATCTGAAGGAAATCGCGAACAAGAGTATTACACAGACCTTATCCCGAAGCATCAATACCACCATTACCACATTTATCATGGTATTTGTATTGTTCCTGTTAGGTGTATCCTCTATTCGTGAGTTTGCGCTTCCGCTGATTGTAGGTATTGTCTGCGGTGGGTATTCCTCCGTATGTCTGGCTGGTTCTCTTTGGTACATGTTCAGGAGCGGATTCGGCAGAAAAGTACAGCAGCCAGCAGGAAAGGCGGCGTATCCGGCAGAAATGGAAGTGGAACAGGAGGCTTTTGCAAGACCTGTGGTGTCTGACTATAAGGCCCCTGCAAAGAAAAATGCCACAAAGAAGAAGAAAAAGAAAAAATAACAACCTAAGATACATAAGAACCTTTATGGAGTGAAAACAGATGGAAGTTTTAAACGCAGTAAGTATTCTTTATGTAATTGTTGTGAATATAGTTGGTTTCCTGATGATGGGGATCGACAAGTTAAAGGCAAGAAAGCATCGCCGCAGGATTTCCGAACGAACCCTTTTTGTGATCAGTATCATCGGTGGAAGTGTGGGATCGCTGGCGGGGATGTATCTCTTCCGACACAAAACAAGACACACCAAATTTGTAGTGGGGATTCCTGTGATTCTTGCAATTCAGATTATTGTGGGTGTGCTGATTGCAAGCCGTATTCAGGATTATTTCGGTTGAAATTCAAGGCGAAGTTGTTTATACTATATGGAACTGGGTTAAAATGAAGGTAGCGCGCAGCAGCGCGGTGTATAGATGACCTGGTGGTTGGGGAACAACGATTAGAACATGGAGGAACATAAAAATGTATTCACTTGAAGAAGTTAAAGCAGTTGACAGCGCGGTATATGACGCGATTAATGCAGAGTTTGACAGACAGAATCGTCACATCGAACTGATTGCATCCGAAAACTGGGTAAGCCCAGCTGTTATGGCAGCAATGGGAAGCGTAATGACCAACAAATACGCAGAAGGTTATCCAGGAAAAAGATATTACGGCGGTTGCCAGTGTGTAGACATCGTGGAAGAACTTGCAATCGAACGTGCAAAACAGTTATATGGGGCAGAGTATGTTAACGTACAGCCACACTCAGGTGCCAATGCCAACATGGCAGTTCAGTTTGCTCTGTTAAAACCAGGCGATACCATCCTTGGCATGAATCTTGACCACGGCGGACATCTTACACACGGAAGTCCGGTTAACTTCTCCGGAACCTATTTCAACATCGTTCCTTATGGCGTAAACGATGACGGATATATCGATTATGACAACGTAATGGCTTTGGCTATGGAGCACAAACCACAGATGATTATCGCGGGTGCAAGTGCTTACGCAAGAGCAATTGATTTTGCTAAATTCCGTGAAATTGCAGATGCATGTGGCGCATATCTTATGGTAGATATGGCGCACATCGCAGGTCTTGTAGCAGCAGGGCTTCATATGAATCCACTGCCATACGCAGATGTTGTTACAACAACAACACATAAAACACTCCGTGGCCCTCGTGGTGGTATGATCCTTGCTTCCAAAGAAGCAATGGAAAAACACAACTTCAACTTTAATAAAGCAATCTTCCCAGGTATTCAGGGCGGACCTTTAATGCATGTGATTGCAGCAAAGGCGGTATGTTTCCAGGAAGCATTAACAGATGAATTCAAAGAATATCAGAAGCGTGTATTAGATAATGCACAGGCACTTTGTAAAGGACTGATGAATCGTGGCATCAAGATCGTATCCGACGGTACAGATAACCACCTGATGTTAGTTGATCTGACACCATTTGAACTGACAGGTAAAGCGGTAGAAAAACTTCTTGATGAAGCACATATCACAGCAAATAAAAATACAATTCCAAACGATCCAAAATCACCATTTGTAACAAGTGGTCTTCGTCTTGGATCACCAGCTGCAACATCCCGTGGTCTTACAACCGAAGACATGGATCAGGTTGCAGAAGCTATCTCCATTGTCATCAAAGAAGGAGAAGCTGGTATTGAAAAAGCGAGAGCAATCGTAAAAACATTAACAGATAAATATCCATTGAGATAATGTAAGGGGTAAAAAATGATTGATATTAAATTTTTAAGAGAGAATCCTGAAATTGTAAAACAGAATATCAGAAACAAATTTCAGGATAAAAAGCTTCCATTAGTAGATGAAGTCATCGAGTTGGATAAGCAGGCTCGCGAGACTAAGGGAGAAGCTGACGATCTTCGTGCAAACCGTAACAAAGTATCCAAACAGATTGGTGCTTTGATGGGCCAGGGCAAAAAAGAAGAGGCAATGGCATTAAAAGAACAGGTTGCAAAGGATGCAGAACGTCTTGCTGAATTGGAAAAACAGGAAGAAGAGCTGAATGCACAGGTTACAAAGATTATGATGACAATTCCAAACATCATTGATCCATCTGTACCAATCGGTAAAGACGACAGCGAAAACGTAGAAGTGCAGAAGTATGGCGAACCAATCGTTCCAGATTTTGAAATTCCATATCATACAGATATTATGGCAAAATTTGACGGTATCGATTTAGAAAGCGCAAGAAAAGTTGCTGGTAATGGTTTCTACTATTTACAGGGCGACATCGCAAGACTTCACTCCGCAATGACAACATATGCAAGAGATTTCATGATCGACCGTGGATTCACATACTGCATCCCACCATTCATGATCCGCAGCAACGTTGTAACAGGCGTTATGAGTTTTGAAGAAATGGATGCCATGATGTACAAGATTGAAGGGGAAGACCTGTATCTGATCGGTACATCCGAACATTCTATGATCGGTAAGTTCATCGACACCATGATTGAGGAAGAAGAACTTCCAAAGACATTGACAAGCTACTCACCATGTTTCAGAAAAGAAAAAGGTGCGCATGGTATCGAAGAACGTGGTGTATATCGTATTCACCAGTTCGAGAAACAGGAAATGATCGTTGTTTGCAAACCAGAAGAATCTCCAATGTGGTTTGATAAATTATGGCAGAACACCGTAGACTTGTTCCGCACGCTGGATATTCCAGTAAGAACCTTAGAGTGCTGCTCTGGTGACCTTGCAGACCTGAAAGTAAAATCTGTAGACGTAGAAGCATGGTCGCCACGTCAGCAGAAATACTTCGAAGTAGGCAGCTGCTCCAACCTTGGTGATGCTCAGGCAAGACGTTTGAAAATCCGTGTTAAGGGTAAAGACAGCAAATACTTTGCACACACACTGAACAACACAGTAGTGGCTCCACCACGTATGTTAATCGCATTCTTAGAAAACAACATGAATGAAGATGGCTCCATCAACATTCCGGTTGCATTAAGACCATATATGGGTGGAAAAGAAATCATTAAATAGTTCCGATTAAAAAATAGAGCTGTAGATATTTGGCAGCTCTATTTTTTTACACTATGCTGTTAAAGGATTAACAATAAATCGTGCAAAATGCAAGATTTTATGTCGGGAAAATCTGAAAACAGAAACAATTCTGAAATCAAAAATCTTGTCTATAACTATTGAAAATCCCGTAAAACTGTGATAAAGTGATAAGGTCAAGACTGAAAATGGGAGAATTTGTGGACTTGACATACATTGTTAAAACTTTATCAATAAGCACCCGAGAGTTTCATAAATTTTTTATGAGATACAAAGGCAATTCTTGCATATTCATACCCCGAGTGCTAAAATTGTCTTATCTAGGGTAATTTTTAAAGTTCAGACTAGAGGGATAATAATTAATTAAGAAGGAGAGACAAAAAAATGGCAAAAAAAGTAGTATTAGCTGGCGCTTGTCGTACAGCAATCGGCAAAATGGGCGGACAGTTCGGTAACACACCAGCTGTTGAATTAGGTGCTATCGTTATCAAAGAAGCTCTGAACAGAGCTGGCGTAGCTCCAGAAATGGTTGACGAAGTAATGATGGGTTGCGTTATCCAGGCTTCCCAGGGACAGAACGTTGCTCGTCAGGCAATGATCAAAGCTGGTTTACCAGAAGAAACACCTGCATTCACATTAAACGTTGTATGTGGTTCTGGTCTTAAATGTGTTAACGAAGCTGCTAACATGATCATGGCTGGACAGGCTGATATCGTTGTAGCTGGTGGTATGGAAAACATGTCCATGGCTCCATACGCTCTGAAAAAAGCTCGTTTTGGTTACAGAATGAACAACTCTACAATTATCGATACAATGGTTAACGATGCATTATGGGATGCATTCAACAACTACCACATGATGATCACAGCTGAAAACATCTGCGATCAGTGGGGATTAACAAGAGAAGAATTAGATGAGTTTGCAGCAGCTTCTCAGCAGAAAGCAGTAGCAGCTCAGGAAGCTGGCGGATTCGATGCAGAAATCGTTCCAGTACCAGTAAAAGTGAAAAAAGATGTTGTTATGATCACAAAAGACGAAGGTCCTCGTGCGGGAACAACAGCTGAAACACTTGGCAAATTAAAATGCTGCTCCGGTAAAGAAGGCGGCTTAGTAACAGCTGGTAACGCTTCCGGTATCAACGATGGTGCAGCAGCAGTCGTTGTTATGAGCGAAGAAAAAGCAATCGAACTTGGTATCAAACCAATGGCTACTTTCGTATCTGGTGCTCTTGCAGGATGCGATCCAAAAATCATGGGTATCGGACCAGTTCCAGCTACAAGAAAAGCATTAAAGATTGCTGGTCTTGAAATGGACGACATCGATGTTATCGAAGCAAACGAAGCTTTTGCAGCGCAGTCTGTAGCAGTTGGTAAAGAACTTGGCTTCGACCTTGCTAAATTAAATCCAAAGGGTGGCGCTATCGCTCTTGGACATCCAGTAGGTGCTTCCGGATGCCGTATCCTTGTAACTCTGTTACATGAATTACAGGAAAAAGAAGGCGATGCATACGGTCTTGCTACATTATGTATCGGCGGCGGTATGGGCTGTGCTACAATCGTTAAGAAAGAAGCATAAGATTCTGTAATACGATTCATAGTAAGTTTTAATACATTGTCTATGGGAGGTTGAAATACGCTTCCCATAGAATTATCCGTACAGAAGGTTTTCAGTTGAGAGTTATCATGAGACTTTCTAGCAGGAGTTCGCGACTAAATCTATGGAATTGATTGTTTTGGTATGGCAGTCGGGGGATTTCATATTTAGTGCATATATTTCATTTTAAGGAGGATGTATCATGAAAGTTGGTATTATTGGAGCCGGCACAATGGGCTCAGGTATCGCACAGGCATTCGCACAGGTTGAAGGTTACGAAGTTTACTTATGTGACATCAATGACGAATTCGCAGCTAACGGCAAAAACAAAATTGCGAAAGGCTTCGAAAAGAGAGTTGCAAAAGGTAAAATGGACCAGGCTGATGCAGATGCTATCTTAGCAAAAATCACAACAGGTACAAAAGACATCTGTACAGATGCTGATCTGGTTGTTGAAGCAGCTTTGGAAGTAATGGAAGTGAAAAAACAGACATTCAAAGAATTATCTGCAATCGTTCCAGCAACATGTATTTTTGCAACAAATACTTCTTCTCTTTCTATTACAGAAATCGGAGCAGGACTTGACAGACCAGTTATCGGTATGCATTTCTTCAATCCAGCACCTGTAATGAAATTGGTAGAAGTTATCCAGGGAGCAAATACACCAGATGATCTTAGAGACAAAATCGTTGAAATCTCTAAAGAAATCGGCAAAGTTCCTGTACAGGTTAACGAAGCAGCAGGTTTTGTTGTAAACAGAATCTTAGTTCCAATGATCAACGAAGGTATCTGCGTATTAGAAGCAGGTGTTGCTACCGTTGAAGACATTGATACTGCTATGAAATTAGGCGCAAACCACCCAATGGGACCTTTACAGTTAGGTGACTTCATTGGTCTGGATATCTGCCTTGCTATCATGGAAGTTATCTTTGCAGAAACAGGCGATCCAAAATACCGTCCAGCACCATTACTTAGAAAAATGGTTCGTGCAGGTTATCTTGGATGCAAAACAGGCAAAGGTTTCTATGATTACAGCAAATAATTTTGTATTTTATTAGTGGCAATACACTATATAAAATAGGGGCTGTGTGAATGTGCGTATAAACACAAGCTTCGCGTGTATTGGGGCTAATTATGAAAAATGGAGGAAAAAAAGAATGGATTTCGCGTTAAGCAAAAAACATGAGATGGCAAGAACTCTTTTCAAAGAATTCTCAGAAACAGAAGTTAAACCTCTCGCTCAGGAAGTTGATGAAGAAGAAAGATTCCCAGTTGAAACAGTAGAAAAAATGGCAAAAGCTGGTTTCATGGGTATTCCAATTCCAAAACAGTATGGTGGACAGGGTGCAGATATCCTCACATACGCTATGTGTGTAGAAGAATTATCTAAAGTTTGTGGTACAACAGGCGTTATCGTATCTGCACATACATCTCTTTGCTGTGACCCTATCTTAACATATGGTACAGAAGAACAGAAAATGAAATACTTACCAGACCTTGCAGCTGGTAGAAAAATCGGTGCTTTCGGTTTAACAGAACCAGGTGCTGGTACAGATGCTCAGGGTCAGCAGACAAAAGCTGTTTTAGATGGTGACGAATGGGTTCTTAACGGATCTAAATGCTTCATCACAAACGGTTATTATGCAGATGTTTATATCGTAATCGCTGTAACAGGTACAGTTGAAAAACGCGGTCGTAAACAGAAAGAAATCTCTGCATTTATTGTTGAAAAAGGAACACCAGGATTCACATTTGGTACAAAAGAAAAGAAAATGGGTATCCGTGGTTCAGCAACATACGAATTAATCTTCCAGGATTGCCGTATTCCAAAAGAAAACTTACTTGGACAGAAGGGTAAAGGTTTTGGCGTAGCTATGCATACACTTGACGGCGGACGTATCGGTATCGCTGCTCAGGCTCTTGGTTTAGCAGAGGGTGCTTTAGAAGCAACTATCGCTTATACAAAAGAAAGAAAACAGTTCGGCAAAACAATCGCTCAGTTCCAGAACACACAGTTCCAGCTTGCTGAAATGGCTACAAAATGTAAAGCTGCTCAGTTAATGGTTTACCGTGCTGCAAAAGCAAAAGACACTCAGAAAGAATATGGTCTTGAAGCAGCTATGGCTAAATTATGTGCAGCAGAAGTTGCTATGGAAACAACAACAAAAGCTGTTCAGTTACACGGTGGTTACGGTTACATCAGAGAATACGATGTTGAACGTATGATGCGTGATGCTAAGATCACAGAAATCTACGAAGGTACATCTGAAGTTCAGCGTATGGTAATCTCAGCTAATATTTTGAAGTAAATCAGGAGGCAAATCTCAATGAAGGTTATAGTATGTATTAAACAGGTACCTGATACAGCAGGTGGAGTACAGTTCATCCCAGATGGTACCCTTAACAGAGGAGCTATGCTCACAATCATGAACCCAGATGATAAAGCTGGTTTAGAAGCAGCTCTTAGATTAAAAGATCAGTATGGCGCAGAAGTTACAGCAATCACAATGGGTCTTCCAAAAGCAGAAGAAGTTCTTCGTGAAGCTATGGCTATGGGCGCAGACAAAGGTATTCTTATCACAGACAGATGTTTAGGTGGTGCTGATACTTGGGCTACATCTACAACACTTGCAGGTGGTATTAGAAAATTAGATTACGATGTAATCATCACAGGTCGTCAGGCGATTGACGGTGACACAGCTCAGGTTGGTCCACAGATCGCAGAACACCTTGGTCTTCCAGTTATCTCTTACACAAGAGAAATCCAGGTTGAAGGCGACAGCTTAGTAATCCGTCGTGAATACGATGACAGATATCATGTAGTTAAGGCTCAGATGCCTTGCTTACTTACAGCATTAGCTGAATTAAATGATCCACGTTACATGACTCCAGGTGGTATTTTCGATGCATATGATGCAGAAATCACAGTTTGGGGTAGAAACGACTTAATTGATGTTGATGATGCAAACATTGGTCTTAACGGTTCTCCAACAAAGATCGCTAGAGCTTCTGACAAAGTTAGAAAAGGCGCTGGTGAAAAAGTTGTTCTTGATACACCAGAAGAATCTGTAGACTACATCATGGACAAATTATTAACAAAACATGTAATCTAAGAAAAGGAAAGTGGTGAATAACAATGGCAGCAATGACAAACGAAACAATTGCTCAGTACAAAGACGTATACGTTTTTGCTGAACAGGTTGATAATGAATTAAGCGGCATCGCTTTAGAATTAGTAAGTGAAGGTACAAGACTTGCAGCAGAATTAGATGATGCAAAGGTTGTAGCTGTGGTAGTAGGTTCTGACATCGCAGGACTTGCTGACAAATTAGCTGAATACGGCGCAGATAAAGTTATCTTAGTAGATGACCCAATCTTAAAAAATTATAGAACAGAACCATATACACACGCTCTTTCAAGCGTAATCAATGAGTTCAAACCAGAAATCATGTTAGTTGGTGCAACAGCGATCGGACGTGACTTAGGTCCATGTGTTTCTGCACGTGTAGAAACAGGTCTTACAGCTGACTGTACATTACTTGAAATTGGTGATTTCCCATTAAACCCAATCCCAGGCAGAGAACAGAAACACAAACAGTTACTGATGACTCGTCCTGCATTCGGTGGTAACACAATCGCTACAATCGCTTGCCCAGACAACCGTCCACAGATGGCTACAGTTCGTCCAGGCGTTATGCAGAAAATCGAACCAAAAGTAGGCGCGAAAGCTGAAATCATCAACTACAATCCAGGTTTCGAAGAAAACAACAAATACGTTGAAATCCTCGACATCGTAAAACACGTAAAAGATACAGTAGATATCATGGATGCTAAAATCCTTGTTTCTGGTGGTCGTGGTGTTGGCTCTCCAGAAAACTTTGCAATCCTTCAGGATCTTGCTGATGCAATCGGCGGTACAGTATCCTGTTCTCGTGCAGTAGTTGATTCTGGATGGAAACCAAAAGATCTTCAGGTTGGTCAGACAGGTAAAACTGTTCGTCCATTAGTATACTTCGCTATCGGTATCTCTGGTGCAATCCAGCACGTAGCAGGTATGGAAGAATCTGACATCATCATCGCAATCAACAAAGATGAAGATGCTCCAATCTTTGATGTAGCTGACTACGGTGTAGTAGGCGATTTAAACAAGATCGTTCCACAGTTAACAGCAGCTATCAAAGCAGCTATCGCAAACAAATAGTAAAAACTTTTAAAAACAGCAGTCGAAAGGCTGCTGTTTTTGTTTTCTATAGAAAAGGCCGACAGCTCAAACAATACTCCGATAGCCGCAGTTAGCGCAGTCGTCCTGACGCAAGCCTCACGCGATTTTTCATCGCCTACTCTTTTTCTACGCCTATGCAGTGACTCATATTAGAGAAGCTTTATAAAAAAATATATAACACTAAGAACTGTATAGCTGGAATACCCAAAGTTACCACAAAGTGCCTACTTGACTGCAGGGAAAACATATGGTATTTAATTGGTATACCAAATAAATACCAAGACTTTTTGCATCTGGTATGGTATTGTATATGTAAGAAACTGATAATGATAAAGAGAGCAATTTTGGAAGGAAGATAAGGATGAGCGAAAAAGTTTCTATTACAAGTATGGATTTCCTTGCAGCAACAAACGTAAAAGGATTGGATGAGGCCGTTAGTGGTTCTGGTTTGTTCCAGAAGTCCAAGGTGGTGAAGGAAAAGGAACAGAAGGATGAAATCCGCAAAGTAAAGACCTGCTGTCGTGCATGTATTGCCAACTGTGGGGTGATTGCTACGGTAAAAAATGGTCGTGTGATCAAGCTGGAAGGCAATCCGGAGGATCGCATGAGCAAGGGCCGTATGTGTGCAAAGGGCTTGTCTGGAATCCAGGCATTGTATCATCCAAATAGAAATAAATATCCAATGATGCGTGTAGGAAAACGTGGTGCCAATAAATGGCGTCGTATTTCCTGGGAAAAAGCCATTGATATCATTGCTCATAAACTGATGGAAACCAGAGAAAAATATGGTGCAGAAACTGTATTTTGTTCCACAGGTGGCGGCGGCAATCCTGAAATCTGGAGTATTGCCCGCTTCTGTAATATTTTTGGAACTCCGAACTGGTTTGAACCAGGCTGTGCACAGTGCTATCTTCCACGCGTATTGGCTTATACCATGATGTATGGCGGTGTGGATCCAAGTATTGCGGATTCCAATGCGTTGGAAATCTACGACACACAGGATACCCCGATCAAAACACTGGTACTTTGGGGAACAGATCCATCCTACTCCTGCCCAGCCAGCGGTGGTGGAGCGGTTGTGGACCTCCGGGCTAATGGTGTGAAAACCGTTGTTATCGACCCTCGTCTGACACCGGACGCGGCAAAAGCAGACGTGTGGCTTCCAGTAAGACCAGGTACAGACGTGGCGCTGATGCTGGCATGGATTCGCTATATTATGGAACAGAAGCTTTATGACGAGGAATTTGTTATGAAGTGGACCAATCTGCCATATCTGGTAGATGTAGAAACAAAGATGCTGGTTCGTGCAGAAGTGAGCAACGATCCAGAGATTCCAGATACCTTTATGGTATGGGATGCCAAGACAAACAGTATGCAGGAAATGGTATATCCATGGAACGATGCATTGGAGCCAGTGCTTGCAGGTACTTTTGAAGTAGATGGAAAAGTATATAAGACCGGTTTCCAGCTTCTTTGGGAACAGGCAGAAGCCTATACCTTAGAATATGCAGCGGAGCTTTGCGAACTGGATCCTGCAAAAATTGAAGCGGGTATTCGCTTATATGCGGAAAATACACCAAGCGGTATCGCAATCGGTGTAAGTACAGACCAGACACCAAACTCTACACAGGCAGCTATGGCAACAGCCACCTTAGACCTGTTGATGGGCAATGTGGAAAAACCTGGTACACTGTTACAGAGATTCAAAACAAGTGGCGTTTTTGATATGCCAAACTATCCGGTTCCAATCGCAGCAGACCGCCTGCCAGACGAACAGCTGAAGAAGCGTCTGGGTGGCATTGAACATAAAGGTCTTCATATTTGGTATGCAGGCCATATCACAAGTGTGTTTGATGCAGTATTAACTGGAAAACCTTACAAACCAAGAGTATGGATTGACCGTTCCGGGAATAAACTTGCAGCCATTGCAGATGCCCAGAAGGTGAAAAAAGTCATTGATGAATTGGATTTCATTGTACATATGTATATGTATCCAACCTCATTCTCTGCTTACGCAGATATCCTGCTGCCAACAGAAGAATGGCTGGAAACAGATATGATCGTAGAAACATGCAATACACTTTGTGCAAGACAGCAGGTAACACATCTGTGGGAAACCATGGATGAAACGTTGATCTGGTCAAAGATTGCAAAACGCTGCGGAGAGCTAGGACATGAAGCCTGTGCCAAGGCGTTCGACGCAGAATATATGGGCAAAGACCTGCCATATTGGGATAAGGTAACCGACCTTTGGGATCATTTCCTTGGCCGTGTAGGTCTTACTTTTGAAGATTTGAAGAAACAGACTCCATATACTTACATGTCAAAAGAAGAATGGAAAGACTACTATGTTTACAAACAGACAGATGAAAAGACCAATCTGCCAAAAGGCTTTCCAACTCCTTCCAAAAAATGTGAAGTTTATGTAGAGAGTATGATTACTCTGGGACGAACCGGTCAGCCATTTGCAAAATGTGAACTGCCACCAGCGTCCAGGGATTATGAGCCTCTGCCATACTATTTAGAACCGGCAGAAAGTCCAAGAAGCAAAGGTAAATTAGCGAAAGAGTTCCCGCTGGTCATGACTGGCGGACGCGTACCATTTTTTCACCATAATACATTGCGGAATGTTCCTTGGCTCCGTGAGATCTATCCAATTCCGGAGCTTTGGATGTATCCGTATGATGCAGAAAAATATGGGCTGGAAGATGGTCAGTGGGCATGGGTTGAGTCCAAACGAGGCAAGATTCGTGCAGTAGTTTCTGTAACAGAAGGCATCAAGCCAGGGGTTGTTTACATGGAACGTTTCTGGAATCCGGAAACCTTGCAGACCAAGACCCATGGTTGGATGGAAACCAACGTTAACATGCTGACCAAAGCGGATGCTCCATTTAATGATGTTGTAGGAACTTACACACTGCGAGGATTTTTAGTAAAAGTATATCCTGCAGAAGGTGCGCCAGAAGGTATCTGGACACATCCTCAGGACTTCAGTTCCTGGTTGGCTCAGCCTAGCGATCCTACAAAAAATGTAGTCATGTAGTTGTGCCAGGGGAAAGGAAACAGGGATAGATATGAAACAATATGCGTTTGTAGTAGAATTAGACCGCTGTATTGGTTGCAAAGGCTGCCAGGTAGCGTGTAAAATGGAAAATGGAACAGCCCTTGGTTCTGATCGGACGAAGGTGCGAATGGTAGGGCCGATTGGGAAATATCCGGATCTTCAGATGTATTTCCTTCCAACCATGTGTCAGCAGTGCGAAAATCCGGTTTGTGTACGTGTGTGCCCAACAGGTGCCGTGTACAAGGACAAACGAGATGGTATCGTAAAGATTGATTCCAAAAAATGTATTGGATGTCATAGCTGTAATAAGGAATGTCCTTACCATGCCAATACATTTAGTGAAACAAGACGTGCCATGGACAAATGTACCATCTGCATGGAGGCAAGAGAAAATGGAGAACAGCCGGCTTGCATCCGAAACTGCTCCGGAAAGGCGCTTCACTATGGAGATATCAACAATCCAAACAGCGAAGTAGCCAAACTGCTCCGCGAGGCAGGGGAAGAACATGTCTTCCACCTGCAGGATTTTGGAAACGGTCCATCCACAAGATATATTTTAAAACATGCCGAATGGCAGGATATTCTTCCTCAGGAGATCGATGAGGTATCTTTCGGAAAAGGAGGCAGCAGATACTATGACCACTAGTAATAAAGCAGAATTCAAACAATTGATGTTGAACAGACGAAATCTGTATCACTTTTTTGCCCGCTTTTTCCAGAAGGAAATCGACGAGGAGTTTTTTGAAAGCTTAAGACATATTGAATTTCCAGCAGAGCGTGAGGAAAATGCGCTGACAGAATTCCAGGATGCGTTACTTCGATTGAATGAATATTTCGAATATGACGCAGGGGAGACCCTGGATGATCTGGCGGCGGACTATGCAAAGACCTTCCTTGGTGCGGGGAGCGCAGATGGAGCGGCAGCTTTTCCTTACGAGTCTGTTTACACAAGTCCAAAGAGAATCATGATGCAGGATGCCTGGAATCAGGTATGCGATATCTATGAGACAAAGGGAATTGAGCGTAACGAAGCAGCCAACGAACTGTTGGAAGATCATATTGCCATGGAAATGGAATTTATGGCATATCTTTGCGACGAGACCAGCCAGTACACAGAGACATTGGCAGGCTTAGAAGAACAGAGGGAGTTTCTTAATAAACATTTATTGAACTGGGCACCAGAGTTCTGTCTGGACATCAAAGTTCATGCGGATACCGAGTTTTACCGTATGGTAGGTCAGTTGACAACAGGATTTTTACAGCTTGACAGCTTTATCCTGGATAAAATGATCACAGAACGCAAGTCCAGAAAAGTGGTAACAAAGAGTTATCAGATCAGCAGAAATAAAATGAATGAAATCCTGCACGAGTTGCAGAGTGAGTACAGAATTTATGCACCAAAGCATATCCCTGACCGGGGAATGTGGGAAAATGACGGTTTGATCCGTTATCAGGAGATTTCCACACTGGAAGAAATCGTAACAGGACGCCAGTCTGACTTTTCTCCAAAGGAAGTTATTTATCCTGTTTCACAGACGATTTTTACCTTTGATGAAAACAGTTGTCAGGAAACCATTACCCGTGATCCAAAGGGAATCATTATTTTTGCCAGACCATGTGATATCAATGGATTGAAACGTCTGGATAATATGTTCCTGGCAAATGGCGGTATGAGCGATATCTATTACAAGAGAATGCGCGACAAAGTAAAAATCTTTATGATGGAATGCGAGCAGAGCTGGGAACACTGTTACTGTGTTTCCATGGGAACTAACAAGACAGAAAACTACAGCGTAGGCTGGAGACTGCATGAAGATATTATCAAAGTGCGGGTAAAGGATGCAGAGTTCATTGATTACTTTGAAAATGAGCGGGAAATCAATTACGAGCCGTCCTTTATCGAAGAAAATGAACGCAAGGTGCGAGTGCCGGAGATTAAGGATACCAAACACTTAAGAACCATTTTTGAACTGCCATTCTGGAAAGAGTACAACGATACCTGTATTTCCTGTGGTGGCTGTAATACGGTTTGTCCGACCTGCAGCTGCTTTGATACGGTAGATTATCTGAATCAGGAAAACAGTCGCAAGGGTGAGAGAAGACGTATCTGGTCTTCCTGTATGCTGCAGGACTTTTCCAAAACAGCAGGCGGCAATATTGCCCGTAAGTTCCCGGAACAGATGATGCGTTTTAAAACCATGCATAAGGTGTACGATTATAACGCACGATTTGGCGGCAATGAGCATATGTGCGTGGGCTGTGGTCGTTGTATTCAGAGATGTCCGGAGGATATTTCCTTTGCTGACACCATCAATAGACTCAGTGATGAGGTGGATAAGCTGAATCGTCCGAAACTGCGCAGCAGTATTGGAGAATAAACAGGACATAGAAGCAGAATAGAAAATAGAATAAGAAGGCTGTGTTTTAAGATGCTGTGACGGCGTTAAAACACGGATTCTAGATGAGGATAAGAAAATGGAAAATAATGTATTAGTTCCAAAACCACATAGAATTTTAAGTATGTTAAAGCATACCGCAACCGAGTGTACTTTCCGTGTAGCCTGTGATAACGAACCAGACTTTGGACAGTTCTTTATGCTGTCATTGCCAAAGGTAGGAGAAGCGCCAATTTCTGCCAGCGGAAAAGGTCCGGGATATGTAGAGTTTACCATTCGTAACGTAGGTCTTCTGACACAGGCGATTTTCGATTTGGTTCCAGGTAACACGATTTTCCTGCGAGGACCATATGGCAACAGCTTCCCTGTGAAACGGTTTGAAAACAAGGATTTACTGATCATTACTGGTGGTACTGGTACCGCACCGGTATTGACCATGATCAATCATTTTTACGACCATCCGGAAGTATGTAAAAGCGTAAATCTGATTTCCGGTTTCAAAAATGAACAGGCGGTTCTGTTCCGTGATGAAATGGAGAAATTTAAAGGTCGTTTCAATGTGATCACCACACTGGACAATGATGTGGTGGAAGGCTATGAAACCGGTATGGTAACTGCGCACATCAACAAGATTCCATTTGCAGACTTTGATGACTATAATGTGGTTATTGTTGGACCACCTGTCATGATGCATTTTGCGGCTCAGGAGTGCGTAAAATGCGGTGCAGAGGAATCCAAGATCTGGGTATCCTTTGAGAGAAAGATGTGCTGTGGTGTTGGTAAGTGCGGTCATTGTAAGATTAACGACACCTATGTTTGTCTGGAAGGTCCTGTATTTAACTACAGTGATGCTAAGGATAAGTTGATGGACTAATCCAATATAAGTAGAATTGGATGAAAAGATACTAAAAGAAAAGTATTGCATATCTGTAATGTATGGCATATAATAACACATGTAAAAGAAATTCTTCGGGGCAGGGTGATGTGAGTCCTTTCTGATTTACAAATTCCCTACCGACGGTGATTCTGCTTGACAGAAAGTCCGTGAACCGCTGCGGCGGCCGATCCGGTGAGATTCCGGAACCGACAGTATAGTCTGGATGAGAGAAGAAGCAATAGAGTTGACTGATAGCGTGAAGCTATTGGCATACTTTGTTTCGTAAGTTGTCCCCTGGAATTGAATTTCCAGGGGATTTTTTATGCAACTCGTAAACAACAAACGATTGTTTCCCATAATAAGGATTTCTTGAAACCATTCAGGAGAACAAAATAGTTGAACTGCTCCTGAAATAAGCAACAAAGAAAGGAAAACTATTATGAAGAACACAGGTAACTTACAAGGACGAAAAAAAACGAATGTATATCGTATGGCGGTCATCGCGATACTTTCCGCGATTGCTTACATACTGATGTTTTTTGAATTCAGCATTCCAATTATGCCGGGATTCATCAAGATGGATCTGTCAGATTTGCCAGCTCTTCTTGGTGCCTTCGCAGTGGGACCATGGGCAGGCGTGCTGATTGCGCTGATCAAGAATCTGCTCCATCTGACCATTACAACAACAGGCGGTGTTGGTGAAATGTCCAACTTTATTCTAAATGCACTGTTTGTTTTACCGGCAGGTCTGATTTATCGCTATAAGAAAACAAAGAAAAGTGCAGTTGTTGGTGCGGTTGTAGGTGCAGTGGTTATGGCGGTTGCAGGCGTATTTACAAACTATCTGATCGTGTATCCGATCTATTACAGAATCATGATTCCAGAAGAAGTCATTTTAGCTGCATATCAGGCAATCCTGCCAGGTATGGAAACCATCTTCCAGAGTCTGGTGGTATTCAACCTGCCGTTTAACTTTGTGAAATGTATGATCAGCGTGGTAATTGTATGTCTGATCTACAACCGATTGATACCAATTTTCAGAATGTCCAGACAAAAAATGGATGAACATCGCTAAATTATAAGTTATAAATAATAAATACATCCGCTGAAATATATGAAGTGTATGTATTTCCCCCAACATCAATACCAAACGATTGAAAAATCCTTAAAAAGAGATGGAAAGGAATTCTCTTTTTAAGGATTTTTTGTTTCAGGTGTCGGTATAACCACACGGAAAAAAGGAAATACTTCAAAAAAAGAACGAGGTAAGTAGTATGCATGTTGTATTTATTACGCCTGCCAGTGATTTGCGAAGATTTCCTCCCTATCGTCTTGGCGGCAGGTTTTACGGGCATCCCAATGCGATTACAGGTCCACTGATTTTGGGTGGAATCTTGAAGAAAGCGGGTCACACCGTTGAAGTATACGAAGAATTATATACCAATGTGAATTTAAAAAAATTGATGAACGATACGGATGTCTTCTGTATTTCTACGATGACGTCCACGGCGCCAAGAGCCTATGAATTGGCGGATCGTATCCACGCAGAGTCAAAGGCGAAGGTCATCCTTGGAGGTATGCATGTGTCTGAACTGCCGCAAGAGGCATTGCGTCACGCCGATCAGGTCATTGTCGGTGAAGGTGAGGATGTGATCGTGGATGTGGTGGAAGGGCGTCTGACAGAACCGATTGTCAGGGCAAAGTTGACTTGTCACCTGGACGATGTACCGTTGCCGGATTATACTATTTTAAAGACGCCTTGCGACTGCGCCAATGTAATGACAACCAGGGGTTGTCCTTATGCCTGTACTTTTTGTACTACCTCCCGCATGTTTGCGCCTTACAGACAGCGCAGTGTAGACAGTGTGATTGCAGAGATTCGTATGTACAAAAAAATGGGTTTCCGATACATGAACTTTGAAGATGACAACTTTACCGCGGACAAGGAGCGTGCAAAAGAAATCTGCCGCCGCATGATTGCAGAAGGACTTGTTTTTAAAGAAACCTTCTTTTTTGGCCGGGTGGATATGGCGGAGGATGAGGAACTGCTGGAACTTTTGGCCAAGGCACATTTAAACCGTGTGCTGATTGGGATTGAATCCCTGAATCAGGATGCCCTGGATGAGATTCACAAAGGCCAGCGGCCATCTGATATCCGAATGGCGGCATTAAAATGCAGAGAATATAAGATTCGCTTGATCGCCAGTGTAGTATTGGGGATGGATTCTGACACGAAAGAGGATATTCGAAGGGCAGTTGCTTTTGCAAAGGAAGTAGATGCTTATCAGCTGCAGCCAGCCATTTTGACGCCTTATCCGGGAACGCCAGTATATGAGAAGCTGGTGAAGGAACAGCGTATGGTCATCGATGATTGGAGCCAGTACGACATGATGAATGTGACATTTACGCCAAATCACATGACGCCTTGGGAATTGCAGATGGAGTTTTATGGAGCCGTCCGTAAGTTTTATGATGTCAGAGGCGCCATTCGAATCGGCAAGCTGTTTGGTTGGGGCTACGGTGTGCGCAGACTGGGACTATGGGTATTTGCATCTCTTGGATCAAAAGCAGCCGAATTTGCCTCCAGGCATATGCCGGGAACCATCTACTATCAGCTGCGAGAAATTTCAGAACGACAGCTAGAAGAAAAAGAAGAAGAGAAACTGCAATATTAGCAAATGGATAATTGTGTTTAGATGTTATATTAGAGAAGGGCATAATTTCCTGCTAAGGGACAAGACATAAATGCCCTTCTAAATTTTTTCCTTATTCTGTATATGCTGTCGTCACCAAATCTTCATACGCTGGCCGTGTCTCTAACTGTCCCGCATCTTCTAAGATGTCAAGAAGCAGGTCATAGCCTTCTTCTTCAAAGACCAGATCTGTTTTCCAGGAGTCCTGTGATGCGTAGCGGTCGATAATCGTTGCGATGGTTTCTACATCGGTGTCAGCAAACTGTGGTGCAATTACTTCTGCCACTTCCTGCGCAGAGTGTGTTTCCACATATTCCATGCCCTGCTTTAAGGCAGTGATAAAGGCTTTGATGACTTCTGGGTTTTCTTCCAGATAGCTTGCTTTTGCACTGAAAGCGGTGTATGGCACATAACCGGATTCCACGCCGATGGATGCAATGACATGGCCGGCGCCTTCCATTTCAAGGGCTGTGGCGGATGGCTCGAATTCTACTGTGTAGTCGGCACTTCCTCCAGAAAAGGCAGCGGCAGTAGAACCAAAGTCAATGCTTTTGTCAATGTTTAAGTCTGTGGCAGGGTCAATACCTTTCTGTTTTAATACATATTCAAAGACCATTTCAGGCATACCGCCGTCACGTCCACCAAGGACATCTGTTCCCTTCAAATCTTCCCAGGTAAAATCAGGCATTTCCTCTCTTGCAACCAGGAAGTTGCCTGCACGCTGTGTCAACTGGGCAAAGTTTAAGATGACATCGGAGGCGCCTTCGTTAATGGCATAAACAGTGGTTTCCGGGCCCATAAAACCGATGTCCGCTTCCCCGGATAACAGGGCGGTCATTGTCTTGTCGGCTCCAAACGGAGTTAACCAGTTAGTACAAGACAGACTATAAAAAATCCACGTACTTTATCGTGTAATTCTCGTTAAGATGGATTTGTTTTATAGTGGAACGCCAGAAGGCTCGGCGGTTTTCTGGCGTCAACTTATTATACATGGATCTAAAATCGCTTTGCAGCAGTTCGCCCAGGTATGAAAAATCTCTTTCAGCTTCTGGCTGGACATTGCTCAGTTCTACAAGTTCTTTTTCGATTCTGTCATATTCTTCACTGTAGTAATCCCATTGAATACGCCCTTTTTGAAAGAGAAGATTCAAACGTTCTAATTCTTTCTGAAGCTTTTCGGGTGTGCGAGTTTCTTTGATTTTTTTCTTTTTCTCTTTGGCTTTCTCGCATCTGATCTGATGATCAGAATATTCTTTTTCCAGATTTTCTAGCAAGTATGCCTCAACGAGGTTTTGGCTCATTCTATGTCGCCATGTACATATTTTGTCAATAAGGGCTCTATTGCAGCGGTAATAGCAATAGGTTCTCTTTTCTTTCGTTTTCCTATTTATGACAGAATTTACACCGGTTCCACAAAGCAATTGGCCACAAACAGGACAACGCATTAGTCCGGAGAAAAGGTATGTTCTTCCTGATGGTGTCTGCTTAATATTCTTGTGTGCAATCTGCTGTATCTCATTCCATTCAGTTTCGGTCAGATAAGCAGGGCAGTAAGGAAAGCCGCGATAGGTACCTTTGTAAAATTCGCTGGACAACATGGTTCGCAGCATACTATAGGAAAAGTCAATATGATATGTATCCTGCATATGGCGAATGGTGGCGGATTTATTCTGATGCTTTTTGTAGTATTGAAAGAAATCTTCTACCATGTGTTCGGTAGCAGGATCCTTGATCATAGATTTTATTCCATTTACAAGGCCAGCTTTATAACCCAAAGGCATGTTGGCATCACCAAAAATCAATTTACCCTGGCGAATAGATGCTTCGTTTACAAATTTGATACGTTCAGATGTGGTATCTACTTCGTTCTGGCCAATGGAAAGGACCACGTTCAGCTGCAGTCTGCCATCTCTGGTTTCCATGTTGATGCCTGGTTCTGAGGCAGAGATCCAGCGGACATTATATTCGTCTAAGATATCCTGGACTTTGTAGAAGTCAGACATGTTACGGAACCATCTGTCGATACGCCAGAAGATGATCACATCGATTTTTCCGGCTTTCACATCATTGAGAAGTGTGTGGATAGCCTTACGTTTCTTCAGTTCTTTACGTGCAGTTTTGCCCTCATCTGCGTAGACACCAACAACCACCATGCCATTTTCCCTGGCATAGCGTTCTAAATATTCACGCTGAGCTTGCAGAGACTTTCCGTGTATGTACTGTTCCGATGTGCTGACACGGATATAAACTGCGCAGCGTAGTATTTTCTTTGACATAGTATCACCTTCCTACGTAAATATATTGAAAAAAAGGTACAAAAATAACAGCTAGCGAACATACGTTGCTTGCTAAGCTGCTCCGAAGATGATACAATATTTTTGCATTATTGGTGTATATCTTCGGATTGCATCTAGACCGTCTCTGTTGGCGCAGGGGCGGTTTTTTTATTTTTGCTCTATTTGATTCTGGATATTTTGTTTTAAACGTGCAGCAGCATTGTTATTTTCTAATGAGCGAAGCTGATAGTATGCTACAGAACGAAGTTTTTCTAATCTCTCTGGTGCAGAAAATCCTTCTCGAATCATATCAGCATTCATACTTTCAAGATTAACAAGAACAATTAATTGTTCAACACTAGCAAAATCACGCATATTTTTCCTTTTTTGACCGGTTTCTTCGCGAAACTGTTTAGCTGTTTTTCCAAATAATGCAATGTTCAAAATATCGGCTTCAGATGCATATTGAAATCCCTTCTCTTGCGGTGTTAATTCTGGTGTAATAAGAAATTCCTTAATAGCATCTGTATGTATACGATAGTTAATTTTTGAAAGCTCACGCTTTGTATCCCATCCAATTTCTAATCGCTTAGCTTCATCTAGTTTTAGACGTTGATATTCCTTAATAACAAATAGTTTAAACTCTGGAGAAATCCAAGAAGCAAATTCGAAAGCGATGTCAGAGTGCGCATAAGTTCCACCGTAACGTCCTGCTTGTGAAGTTATTCCGATGGCGTTCATGCGTTCAATCCATTGCTTTGGTGTCATAACTAATCTGCCAGGTTCACTTCTAACCGTCTGGAATTCCATACGGTTAAAATCTGGATTATATAGTGTCTCCCAAGTTGCAAGAAAATCTATAGTGGAATAAGAACTCATCCAGTTCGAGATTACGATTCTTGGATCATCTGGATTTTTGTATTTTGCAATATCAGTTAAAGAAATAAAGTCATTCTGATTTTCGGCCGAAATTAAAACAGAAATTTCGGTGCCGTTTGCGTTAATTTTCATATTTTCCTCCGTTATTAAAATAAAGTGCCTAAAATTTTAATAAGAGTAACCGGTGGCATGTCTTATTAAAATATATTTAATTATAAATTACCAATCATTCCCATAAAGCCATTGTCTTTCAGCAACCGCAAACGCATCACCATACTCTGCCAGGAAACGAACACGTTCTTCGTCTTCCTGGATTTTTTTCTTGATTCGCTTTTGTTCTCTGCGATGCCATGCCAACCGTTCCAAGTATTCTTTTGCAGGAATAGGTTTCGCCAATGGCTGGACTTGTTGCTCAGAATGTGCGGCAGCTTCGATTGCCTGCACATCATCTTTCTCGAAATCGTTGTTTTCAATATGTCTCATAGCGTGCTGATATGCACGGAGCTGACCGTCTGCAGATAAGCGGGCATTAATGAAGACGGTAAATGTATCATCTTCGTTAACCACGACCAGTTCATTAGATTTAGTAGATTTAAAATCCATAAGGATTACATTAACGTTGGTGTTACTAGTCAATGTCTCCACGTTCCTTTCGTTTCAGTGCGAGTAACATGCTGTGGACAGTCTGTATATCCTCTGGAGTAGAGTCTTTTGCAGTGTCAAACAGACCACGCAACTCTTTGTTTTCAAAAATCGCTTGTGCCATTTTGGCAGTTTCTTCGTTTAAGTAGTATGTTTCGTTTTCTTTTTCTTCACCTGTTGTTAGGTATTCAACGGATACGCCCAAAAAAGAGGCTATTTTAACCATTTTATCTGTTTTTGGGGCATATCTGCCAGCTTTCCAATCAGAAAAAGTTGATTTACTTACTCCACTTCCTTTAGCTACGTCCGAATCTTTGTATCCATATTTATCTCTGAGTTCACAGTAGCGTTCATATTCAGTTTTTTTCATAACACACCTCATAGTTCAGAATTCTGTAAAAAAGTGCTTGACAAGTACAGATAACTGAACTATTATAAGTGTACAGAGTTCAGAAATCAGTACCATAATTAATATTAATATGTTTTGGCAAGCATAGTATAACTGATTTCCGTACTAAAATCAATATAAAAGTTAGGAAATACGAAAAAAGGTGGACGTAATGTCCGCTATTAATGCAACAAAAAACTGATAGAAGCGCTATTTCCATCAGTTCTTGTCCAAATTTGTTTACCCTATGTACTTTGCAGGTTTTCACCACACTCGATAGCGCCAAGTGTTTCTATGAAATACTTCGTCACTTTCGCAGTTTTGGTTCTGCAGAATGCCTATAAGCTGACTCTTTATGAGGAGAACTTGCGTAGTGAGCACCCATTTTGTATTCCACGGCGGTGCAACTATCCCCTATTTTTTTTACCGGTGTTTGCTTCACCGTAAAATTACGCTACGCAGTAATCTACCTTACCCAGTTTAATGTGTTATTGGTGCCACAATTGGCGGCCTCATATTAAGGGAACAGGCAAAGTTAAACATTGGCTCAAAAGAACCACGCTCCTTTCTTTGCCAAAACGGCACGAATAAATTGTAACGGATTTCCTAACTTTTATCAATGGAAGGAGGAAAATATGTATCACAAATATGCTCAATTAAGAGATGCAGCAGGACTAACAGATTACAAGGTTGCAAAAGATACTGGAATTCCCAAATCGACATTCTCAGATTGGAAAGCGGGTAGAAGTAAACCAAAGGTAGATAAGTTGCTTAAAATCGCAAATTACTTTGGTGTTCCAGTAGAAGAACTAATTACAGAGCCAGCGGAGGTGGGGTAGATGAGTTTAGAAAAGCATAAAAAAAGTGCAGAAAAAAAACAGGCGATTGCCAAAGAAATTATAAAAATATTCCACGACAACCACCTTAGTTTTTTAGAAATCGAACAGACATTAACGCTTGTAGAGCGCATTGCTAAAAGTCAAACTTATCTGGAAACATCGAGTCATCAAAATTAGCAAATACATCTATTGCTGAATAAAACTCATTTGTTAAATATTCCAATTCAGCAACATTTTGAGGGTCTTCTGGGTCGCATGATTCTGGAACGGAATTTGTAGCAAGTGCATGGTCTAATTTGGCTTTTGCATATACAAGTGCTAAGTCGTATTTAAGTTTACCAATACTGTATTCCATAATATATTCCCTTTCTAATTACTCGGTCAAGGCAGTGACCTGTAAGGAAACTATAAGACAAACTGGAGAAAAAGACAACCAGCACATGCCTGAGCCGACACAAATCAAATACCATAAAACAAAACCTTATTGATGAAATATAAATTTTTAATCTACGAACAACCCCCGAATAAAAGTTGTGTCGGTTCAAATATGTGCTGGAGAAGAAAGGAAACATGGACAATCAGTAAATCATATGCATTAACGAGGTGATGCAATTGGATTTTAAGAATTTTGACAAAGAAAAGGTATTACGTGTCCTGATTGAACTCTTAGCAGAGCAGGAAGGGGCAGAAGTTGAATACACAATAGAAAAGACCGCCTAGTGCGGTAGAAAGGATGGACAAGCCTATGAGTAACAAAGATGTAGCAATCTACATGATTCCGGCAGGATGCCTTTTTATGGCAGCAGTGACACTTGAAAGTAAGCCGGTGCTTGCACTTGTGTTACTGCTCGTGGCAGGAATCGCAGTATATGCAAAGAAAAAGACATCTGTCAGGTTGGCGCCAAGAGCAGATGTCAAGAGCAATAAAACTCGTGCTTATTGTAGCACAGAAAGGAGAGTAATTCAATGACCCCATTAAAAGAAATTGAAGCCTGGTGCTACAAGCAGATTGAATTAATTAATCGGTTGTATAACATGAAGGATTTCCCTGATGAAGTAGAGCGTTGCGGAATGCTTGAGCCATTAGATATTGCTCAGAAGAAGCGCGTACATATATTCACTGGCATTGAAAAAATTTCTGCTGCGCTGAAACTTCCAATACATATCAAGACTAGTCCGTATCTGGATTCTGATATGTACAAAAAAACTGTTACGCATCTGGGAGTGGAGTTCTTCCAGCTTTTCCATGGCGCAAAAGGATGAACAACGTCATAGCAAGATTATTGATGTGCTCCACAGAGCAAATCAAACAGCTGATCGAAATATTACAGAAAGAAATTGAAAGGAGAAATCATGAAGAAATTTGAATTAACAACCGATTTTATTACAGTATTTGGGATTAAATTATTCAGAATCAGAGCCCTGATTGAATTTGGAGATGTAAAGGAAGGCGACCTTGGTGGATTTGTTCAGAAAGAAGAAAATTTAGATCAGTATGGCAATGCTTGGGTGTCTGGCGATGCTAGGGTGTATGGCAATGCTAGGGTGTATGGCGATGCTTGGGTGTCTGGCAATGCTTGGGTGTATGGCAATGCTTGGGTGTCTGGCGATGCTAGGGTGTATGGCAATGCTAGGGTGTATGGCGATGCTTGGGTGTCTGGCGATGCTCACGTTTTATGGATTACGCCAATTGGCAGCAGAAACGATACCGTTACATTTATGAGATCCAAGGATTCAGAAATCTTAGTGAAAGCAGGTTGTTTCACTGGAACCATTGATGAGTTTGAAGAGAAAGTAAAAGAAACTCATGGAGAGAACAAACATGCACAGGCATATAACCTGGCTATTCAGTTGGCCAAGTTGAGAATCGATTTAACAGAAAGTGAGAATTAGATATGGAAAATACAATGGAATTTATCAAAAGAAGTCTTTTAGAAACAAAAAGAGAAGGTATGGAAGCTCTGGTTACATACATGGAAGAAATTGGATATTTTACGACACCATGTTCTGGAGGGACTCATTTAGCTAAAGAAGGTGGACTCGCTGAACATAGTATGAATGTTCTTAATGTCGCCTTGCGCCTTGGTTTAGCATTGCTTCCAAAAGAACAGCATACGCCAGAAAACATGTTTAGCATCACGATTGCTGCTCTTTTACATGATCTTGGTAAATGTGGTCAGTATGGCAAGCCAGAATACATTCCAAATATCTTGAAGAGTGGTAAACAGTCTGAAAGTAAACCTTATCAGAGAAATAAAGAACTTTTAAATGTTCCTCACGAGGTTCGTAGTGTGGCACTAGCCACTATGTTCATTAACCTGACGGAGGAAGAACAGCACGCTATTTTGATGCACAACGGCCTGTATGGTCCTTTGAAATATGAAATTCAGGGTAATGAAACCCCGCTTTACATGATTATTCACTGGGCTGATATGTGGGCTAGTCATGTGGTTGAAACGAAGAAAGACGAAGAGGAAAAGGCAGAGTGAATCTGCGGGTTGCCTTTTTATACAGTAGATTAGGAGGAAACATGGAAATTATAATCAAATCACAGAAAAAGAAACCTCGCATCACAAGAGATAATCGTAAAGGTGGCGGAATTATCAGAATTGACGACGAAGCCTGTGATGTGTTGGAAGGAATTTTAGATAATCTTAAAACGGATATTTCAGTACGAACGCTGGCATCACTTCTAATCAAAGAAGCTGCCAATCATGCAATCATTAAAGAGGTGGAGGAATAAAGTATGGCAAAAGTAATTGCAATCATGGGAGAATCTGGATCCGGTAAGACCACGTCTATGAGAAATCTGGATCCAGAAACCACATATTATATTGATTGTGACAAGAAGGGATTAAGTTGGCGTGGCTGGAAAGGACAATATAAAAATGCTGTCAATTATACTGCAACAGATATTCCGCAGACAGTAAAAAGATTATTAGAGTGGCTTAATGGAAAGAAATTGGATGAAAAGACAAAGCAGCCTATTACAACAGGATTGAAATTTAAAACAGTAGTGGTAGATACACTAAACGGAATCATGGTTGCTGAGGAAATGCGAAATGTGAAAGTTCAGGGATATGGCAAATGGTCTGACTTGGCAGCTTATATTTATGAAATTTTAGATTATGCATTATCTATGCGAGATGATATTACGGTAATATTTGTCGCTCATTCAGAAACGATTTCTGATGATAATGGCATGGTTTTTACAAGAATCAAGACAAATGGACGAAAGCTGGACAAGATTGTGGTGGAAAGCAAGTTGTCAAATGTGCTCTTGGCAGAATGTAAGGATGGAAAATATATATTTCATACTCGTGCAGACAGATCTTCAACCAAAACATCATATGGCGCATTTGAGGAAGATGAAATCGATAACGACATCGTAGAAGTAATTAACGCATTGGAGGAATTTTAAATGAAAGCATATAACGGATTTGATAGAAACGATACATACAAGGAAGTGGAACGTCTGCCGGTAGGTGGATATGTTCTGACCATTATCGATGCCAAAGAAGTTGTAAATGAATATGGCAGTTCTTTAGCTATCGCATTTGATATTGCAGAAGGTGATTACAAGGATTTCTACAAGAGAAATTTTGATTCCCAGACAACAGAGGACAAGAAGTGGAAGGGAGTATATCGTTTGCGCGTGCCAAAGGATGATGGTACCGAGCAGGATGCATGGACAAAACGCCGTTTTAACACTGTAATCGTAAATATCGAAGAATCTAACCCAGGCTACACATGGGATTGGGACGAAAAGAAACTTAAAGGCAAGAAAATTGGGGCTCTTTTTAATAATAAGGAATACAACTTTAATGGCAGACAGGGTTTCTTTACTAACTGCCATAGTCTGGTACCAGTAGAGAAGATTTGCTCCGGTAATTTTGAAATTCCGGCAGATACACTGTTGCCAACAAAAATTGACAATAATGGTTATCCAATTGGGGCAAAGCCGGTGGGAAACGGTTTCATGAATATTCCGGATGGAATTGATGAGGAGCTCCCTTTTAACTAGGCGGTGGTCTGATTGAATCCTTTTGAAGTAAGAGATTCCCTGGAGTCTATGACTTTGCTTGTGGACACCAGGGAACAGCCAACAAAGAGATTGGAAAAGCGTTTAAACGCAATAGGACTTCCACATGTGAGAGAAAAGCTTGATTACGGAGATTATTCTTGCAAAATGATGCTTCCAAATGGAACCGAATTCACCATGAAAGACAAGGTTGTAATAGAACGAAAAATGAACCTAGATGAATTGTGTCTGTGCTTTGGTAAGGATCGTGCGAGGTTTGAAAGAGAATTTGAACGCGCAAAAGCAGATGGATGCAGAATCTATCTTTTAGTAGAAGATGGGAACTGGGAGAAGTCTTTTAACGGCTCATACAGGAGCCTTTTACAGCCCCAGGCATTAACTGCAAGTATCAATGCTTTTAGAGCGCGCTACGGCATGCAGGTGGACTTCTGCAAGGCTGAAACAACAGGTAAATTGATTCGGGAAATACTTTGGAGAGAAGCCAAGGAAATTTTGACAAACATGGAGCTGTCGTATGAATCGTGATGAGATAAAAAACCAATATTCCATGAGGGAAATTGTTGAAAGATATGGTTTTCATCCGAACAGGGCGGGATTCATTTCCTGCCCGTTTCATTCCGGGGACCATTCGCCATCTATGAAGATATATCCGAAAGATTTCTACTGTCACGCATGTGGCAGTCATGGGGACATATTTTCGTTCATTCAACAAATGGAGAACTGCAGTTTTAAAGATGCTTTTTATTCATTAGGTGGAACGTATGAGAAGCCAACCTTCTCTTCTCAATTGGCTGTATATCGAAGCGAGAAGAAAAAAATTGAACGAGAGAAGCGAGAGCAAAGGCTGCGAGATAGAAAACAGCTCAATGCGATGCTTATCGATATTTATCGGCATTATAGAAACATATCAGAGCCACTCAGCGATGCCTGGTGTGATTCTGTCAATGCTTTACAGTATCAGCTTTACTTACATGGTGAGCTGAACGATATTCCGTACTAAGAAAGTGTGGTGAGAAAAATAGAACCTTTAAATAAATTAGATGCAGGCACGATATTAAGTGAAGCTGTGTTCTCAGAAGTGTTTGATCAGGAAGACGAAATATACAAAGCGAGATTGTTGCTTTCTCTCAGAGATAGAGCCAAAGAACTGGGAGTATCTACTAAATTCGATGAACTTGTCAAAGCATACAAGCGAGTAGAAAAGGATATTCGAAAGCAAATGAAGGAGAAACCAGTTACTACTCTGGATAACTGGACAAACTTTGTCGGCAAATACGACAACATGTTCTGCGGTGCATGGATTGCAACTGAAGATGGTGTATATGCAAGGAATTACCAGTCTGCTAATGATATCGTGGCGTGCTATCATCCAATCCTTCCGGTGAAGCGTTTAAAGAACTTGGAGACAGGAGAAGAGCATTTGATCATTGCTTACAAAAGAAACGGTAGCTGGAGAGAAATTAAGGTTCCAAAGGATATCGTATCGTCTGCAAATAAGATTGTTTCACTTTCTAAGTTAGGTATATCAGTTACAAGCGAGAATGCAAAGCACTTGGTCAAATATCTGTCTGATGTAGAGAATTTGAATGACAATCACATTCCGATCCAGGAATCAACATCAAAGCTGGGGTGGAATGGAGATGATTTTATTCCATATGATCAGGATATTGTTTTTGATGGTGATAATCGATTCCGTCAATTATTTGAATCAATCAATACAAGAGGTTCAGAAGATACTTGGTTGCAACATGTAATCGAATTGCGACAGACAGGCCGAAAAGAAATCAAAATGATGCTTGCTGCGTCTTTTGCCAGTGTACTGGTGGGTAAACTTGGTGGACTTCCATTTTTTATGGACCTTTGGGGTGAAACAGAAGGTGGTAAATCCGTTTCTCTTATGGTTGCAGCTTCCGTTTGGGCGAATCCAGATGAAAGCCAATACATAGGTGACTTCAAGACAACAGACGTTGCCCTTGAGGCAAAAGCAGATATGTTGAACAGCCTTCCGATGATGCTGGACGATACAAGTAAAACATCTTCCAGAATTAGAGATAATTTCGAATCGGTTGTGTATGACCTGTGTTCTGGTAAGGGAAAGAGCCGTTCTAACAAGGAGCTGGGTATTAACCGTGAGAATCGCTGGAAGAACTGTATACTTACGAATGGAGAACGTCCATTGAGTTCTTACGTGCAGCAGGGCGGTGCGATGAACCGAATTCTTGAGGTTGAATGTGGGGAGAACGTTTATACAAACCCGCAAAAGACAGCAAATCTTGTGAAGCGCAATTATGGCCATGCAGGCAGACGTTTTATCGAAATAATAAAAAAAATGCCGTTGGAAGATCTGAAACAGATTCAAAAGGATTTTCAAGAGCAGTTGTTTAATATCGAGAAAATGCAGAAGCAGTCTCTTTCATTATCTATCATTCTGACAGCGGATAAAATCGCCACAGAATACATTTTTAAAGACAATCAGTACATTTCCTTAGATGAGGCAAAAGAAACGCTTGTAGACCGAAATGAACTGTCTGACAACGAAAGATGCTATCGCTATCTATTGG
This sequence comes from Eubacterium sp., assembly GCA_017472565.1. Lineage (GTDB taxonomy): Bacteria > Bacillota > Clostridia > Lachnospirales > Lachnospiraceae > Brotonthovivens. The sequence continues at coordinate 4,232 of JAFUPY010000018.1, read as the reverse complement.
ATAAAATCGCAATGAACGGACAGCGGTTTGATGCAGAGACAAAAGTTGAAAAATGGGGCGTAATAGAAAATGATTATGCCATTATTTACAGCCAGGCGTTTGAGGATTTGTGCAAAAATGGTGGCTTTTCCAAAAACTCTTTCCTTTCATGGGCGGACAAACGCTGCTTGCTCCAAACGCAGGCTGGAAAGAGAACGAAGGTCAAAAAAATCGGCGGTACATCTTGCAGATGTGTATTCCTTAAATTAGCAGAACAATATCCGGAGGACGAAAAAGGGTTTGTATCTGCAGAATATTTTCAGGAAGAACTACCATTTAACTAGAAAAACGGTGCAATGGTTACACATTTACACCGGTTACACCCACTTTTTCACCTATATAAGAAAATAAAAAATGTGAGTGTTCCATTTATTTTTTTTCTCTATATAGAAAATGGGGTGTAACTAGTGTAACCGATAATCAAAAAGTGCAATAACCCCAGTAAAATCAAGGGTTTAGGCGGTAACACCTTAAGGTGTAATTAAAAAACAGAAATGTGTAACGAAGTGTTACCAAGAGGAGGCATCATGGCAAGCGTTACAAAGAATGATATACCACAAGAAGCCAATATGATGACAGATCTCTGGAGTCTGATTAAGGAATTTTACATCCCAGAGGATACGGAAGAATATTGGTTAGATCTAAATGAAAAATGTAATCAGATATACAAAAATTGCCCATCCAGACTGACATTCCACCTGTTGTATGGATTCAGAAATTATCTGGAGGAAAAAAGTAATGGCTGATGTGGTTTATATGAAAGTCACTACTGATAAATTTGAATTGCCAGTTATGGTAGCAAATACGGTGGCTGAGCTAGCAATAATGGATAATACGACTTCAAACAATATCAGAAGTGCAATATGTAAGAGAGAAAAAGGCCTTTATAAAAGCAAATATGTAAAAGTAATTTTAGACAATGATGAAGGAGAACCAAAATGAAAGTATATATAAGCGGACCCATTACGAATAATCCAAATTACAAAGAGTGTTTTGCTATGGCAGAAGCCGAATTAAAAGTAAAGGGACATACCGTGTTTAACCCAACAATTTTTGATGAGATGGAAGGTTTGGACTATGAGGAGTATATGACATTAGATATGTGCATGTTGAGTATGTGTGATGCTATTTACATGCTTAATGGATGGAGAAATTCTTGTGGATCCAACAGGGAATATGGATATGCCTTGGCAAGAGATTACAAAATTCTGGAGGAATAAACCATGAGTTGGGCAGATAAACAGCTAAAAAAGCACAAGATACATAAGATGGTCGAGCAAGCCATGAATACCGAGAAATACAAAGAAGCTAGGAAGATAGACCAGCAACAGGCCACGCTCAGAGCATTGTGCCGATTCTGTTTCTTGACGTGTGAATACCTAGAGTTGAAGCACGGGTACAAGAAAAAAGGATTGCAGAATTTTCTTAAGTTCGCAAAGGCAAGAGTTGTGGAGATCGGAGAAGAGGAAAGTGGCTTCGATGATGATGAGAAGTATTACCTGGAGAACTACAACTTTGATGTGTTAGGTGCGCTGGGGTTGGAAATAGAGAAGGGGGAACAGGAATGACAGCACAGGAGGCTATACAAGCTGGATTTAGGTGGATTGAAGGGTATGAAGGCCATTATATGGTTGATGCCAAAGGGAACGTGTTTAGCTTGAAACGCAAAAGGCTAATGACACCATGCAAAAGCAATAATGGGTATATGCAAGTACACCTTTCAATCAACGGAACTATGAAGTCATACAAAATACATAGACTGGTCGCAAAAACTTTTATTCCAAACCCATTGAATTTACCACAAGTGAACCACATAGACGAAAACAAGGAAAATAATTCTGCTTGGAATCTTGAGTGGTGTACAAAAACTTACAACATGAATTACAGAGATGGACAAAAGAGAAGGGCTTTGAAAAGAGATTATGATGAAATCAGCAAAAAGCGTTCTGATGTTCAGTCAAAGGAAGTTACGCAGTACGATCATGATGGAAGAATTGTTGCGATTTGGCGAAATGCTTATGTGGCAGAATCTCATGGATATAACAGGGGTGTTATAAACCAATGTTGTCTTGGTAACAAAAAGAGTCACAAGGGATACATTTGGAAGTATACAAATAACATAGAAAAGCAGATTCCGAAGAAGCCAAGAATTGTTTATGGAGAAAAAACAAACACACATAATCTTGGTAGATTGCTTAGTTTTCATTGTCCTAGATGCGAAAGATTTCTTTTAGCAATCTATGAAACAGATGTTGAACGTGGCGGTGGGATTTCTCAGAAATGCAAAGGCTGTTCAACTTGTTTGCAAGCTATTGATTTCAACGAATTTTATCACAGAGATAATTTGGATGAAGAAATTGTTTTAGAGTAGTTTATCCCTCACCCACAGTACGCAACTATCAACAGCACAAGAGATTCATAGATTGAATCTAATTTGTGAGCGTTGCTGTTTGTTACAAGTTTTTTCAAGGTGCTGTGGGCGAGTGATTATACAAGGAGAAACAGAATGAATATTACTGGTTTTGTAATAGCCGTACTTGTAACTTTAGCAATAATTGCTGTTTGGTATGGTTTGGAATATCAGCAATTCGGAGAATTGCAGTGGAACAGAAGATGCGATGAAGTTGTGGCAATACTGTATTTCATCGCACTATGGATTGGTTTTAGTAAGTGGTAAGGAGAAAGACAGAATGAGAGAAATAGACTTATGCAGTAAATGCCATTTATTCGAACAATATTATGATTATTGGGGTGATTGCTACGAACGGTGTCAAAAAGGATACATCAGTTATTACACAAACCGATATCATCTTTTCTGTTACTTACCACGATTCGTAAAAAGAATATGGAAAAAGTTGTATGAGATTAAGGCGAAAAATTATGAGCAGAGAAATACTATTTAAAGCCAAACGATTAGACAATGGCGAATGGGTAGAAGGTGATTTGATTCATTCATTCGATGAAGAAAACAGATTTGCAATAAGCAATGAATTTGGCTTGTATGAAGTTGCACCATATACCATCTGCCAATACACAGGCTTAACCGACAAGAACGGCAAGAAGATTTGGGAGAATGATATTTTGAGCTGTGGCGGAAACCTTGTTGTTACTTGGAAAGAAAATCTTGCAAGTTTTTGCCTTAGTAAAAAAGGATGGCTTTACCAGCATTTCTTCGGGGAAGCGGTAGAAACGAATGATGTTGTAGTAATCGGCAACATATTCGACAATCCAGAACTTTTGGAAGGAGGTGCAGAACATGAGTGAGATTAAAAAACCACCTATAGGTATTACGCCAAAGTTCATAAATGAAGGTATAAGGAAAAGAGAGATTATAGCTGCCATCATGCGGTATTTAGAAGCAGATTATAAAATTCCTTTGGAGTGGGTGGTGGAGTATAACGAATTAGCAAGGGATGGTGGACAGTAGTGGAAAGATTTACACGTAAAACAGACGGATATTTACAAAGTGTTGAAATTAACTATTTTCCAAGAGAAGGCGGAAAAGTGTTTGAAATGTGGAATAAACTAGGTGCTTACGAAGATGCAGAAGAACAAGGCTTGCTGAAATGGGATTTTCATGCTGCATGGCAAGTAGATAAAAGCATATGGGAAACAATGGGAAAAGATAATTTTGTTTGTTCGCATTGTCAAACTGTATGGGCATCCCGTGAAATTAGTAATATGCATTATTGTCCAACCTGTGGTGCAAAGATGGATTTGAAAGAATCTTTGGAACAGGCTTTGAAAGAAGGTGCAGTATGAGTGATTTGATCAGCAGAAGTGCTTTATTGCAAGAATTTTATTTATTTACAAATTTTGCATCTTCAATTTGGCATTGGGAAGATATTGAACGACTGATAAATGAACAGCCAAAAGTCTATAACGTGGACGCAGTTGTGGAACAGTTGGAAAACGCAAGAGAAAAAGAAGTTGTCAGTATGGATAAAGACAGAAATATCACAGCCGTTGTTCAAAAAGAATACATCAAGATTGATAGAGCAATTGAGATCGTAAGAAAAGGCGGTGTGAAATGATTGGACCATTACCTATGCTCATATTGGCAGCAGTGCTAGGAATTATTGGTGGACTGATCTTATGCAGTGCTAACAATGAAGATTTTTGATAGAACGGATAGACACAGGAGGTATGAATGACGCGGGAACAGGCAGAGCAGATCTATTACATAAAAAAAG
>JAFUPY010000017.1 GCA_017472565.1 Eubacterium sp. | reverse complement strand
GGGAAGAAGAAGTGCCAATCGAATATCGGCAGGTACTTGGTATGACCACCAAGGAACGTCTCAGCACCATGATTCATGATATCATCCTTCACAGCGAAGGAAAAAATGAAGTTGCCATGTCCAAGGCTGTGGATGAGGCAATGCGGGGACTTCGGGCATTCATGTTTGAACATGTCTATACCAGTCAGGTGGCAAAAGGGGAAGAAAACAAGGCGAAAGACCTGTTGGAATATTTGTTCCACCACTATATGACCCATGTGGAGCAGCTTCCGGACCAGTATGTGCAGATGCTGGAGGCGGGTGAGCGCAAAGACCGTGTGGTCTGTGATTATATTGCCGGTATGACAGACCAGTATGCAGTTGCCAAGTTCCAGGAATATTACATGCCAAAGTCCTGGCAGGTGTATTAATAAGGCATGCAGTGAATGGAAAGATAACAAACATTTCATCCCCGTAGAGATTAGCAGGAAAGGAGAAGGAATATGCCATTTTATTCAGATGAACTGATTGAAGAAATACGATCCCGAAATGACATTGTGGATGTGATTTCCGGGTATGTGCGTCTGACAAAGAAGGGCAGTACCTATTTCGGATTATGTCCGTTCCATAATGAAAAAACACCATCCTTCTCTGTTTCACCAAACAAGCAGATGTATTACTGTTTTGGATGTGGCGCGGGAGGCAATGTGATCACATTCATTATGCAGTATGAAAACTATACCTTCTACGAGGCGCTGGAGCTTCTTGCCAGCCGGGTAGGAATTGATCTTCCAAAGAAGGAAATGTCCCCACAGCAAAAACAGGAAGCGGACAAGCGTGCAAGAATTCTTGAAATCAACAAAGTGGCAGCCAAGTATTTTTATATGCTGCTTCGAAGTGACCAGGGAAAACATGCTAAAAATTATTTTGTAAAGCGTGAATTGTCCGAGGAGACCATGAAAAAGTTCGGTCTTGGATATTCCAATAAATACAGTGATGACCTGTATCGATACCTGAGAAAAGCAGGGTACGACGATAACATTTTGAAGGAAAGCGGACTTGTTTCCATCGATGAGAAACGAGGCGGGTATGACAAGTTCTGGAACCGTGCCATGTTTCCGATTATGGATGCCAACAACCGTGTCATTGGTTTTGGCGGACGAGTCATGGGAGAGGGGGAACCAAAGTATCTGAACTCTCCAGAAACCGCAGTGTTTGATAAGAGCCGCAACCTATATGGCCTGAATCTTGCCAGACTTTCCAAGAAACCGCAGATTCTTCTCTGCGAAGGTTATATGGACGTTATCGCCCTCCATCAGGCAGGTTTTGACAATGCAGTGGCATCTTTGGGAACCGCCTTTACAGCAGGGCATGCCAACCTGCTGAAACGATACACTAAGGATGTGTATCTGACCTTTGACAGCGATGGCGCCGGTGTCAGAGCCGCTCTTCGTGCACTGCCGATTTTAAAGGATGCAGGCTTGAGTGCCAAGGTCATTAACATGGCGCCACATAAGGATCCGGATGAATTTATCAAGGCATTGGGACCAGAGGCCTTTCAGCAGCGTATCGATGAGGCAGAAAACAGTTTCATGTTTGAAATCCGTATCTTACAGCGGGATTACAATCTTCGTGACCCGGAAAGTAAGACAAGCTTTTTCAAGGAAGTGGCGAAGCGGATTTTAAGTTTCCCAGAGGAATTGGAGCGGGAAAACTACATAGAAGCAGTGGCATCCAAGTATCATGTTGGCTTTGAGCAGCTTCGAAGCATGGTCAAACACCATGGTACCCGAGGTGCATATACACCACAAAAAGAGAAAACACCATTAAAAAGCGGTATCCAGAAGGATAAGAAAAAAGTGGACGGCATGAAGCAGTCGCAGCAGCTGCTTTTGACCTGGCTCATAGAAGATACCAGACTTTTCAAAGCGGTGGAACCATACATTGGACCGGATGACTTCACAGAACCGATTTATCGGGATGTGGCACGCATGCTGTTTGATCAGTATTACAACAACGAGTTAAATCCGGCCCGCATCATCAGCTGTTTTTCCGAGGAAGAGCAGCAAAAAGAAATAGCGGCATTATTCAATGCCCGTTTAAAATCCGTGGACGGCAAGGCCGAACGGGAAAAAGCACTGAACGAAACAATTGTCCGGGTAAAACAGGCAAGTCTGGATTACAGACGAGAACATCTGGACCCAACAGACATGGTCGGTTTGCAGCAGATCATCAATGACCAGAAGCAGTTGGATCGGATGGGCAAATTGCATATTTCTATTGATTAAGGACAAAATAAAAACAATTCATGGAAGGATGGATAAGATGGCAGAACAGATGGACCAGAAGACAACAGAAAAGGAAGTAGTAAATTTCTCTGCAAAACTGCAGGAACTGCTTGCTTTGGCAAAAAAGAAAAAAAATATTTTAGAGTATCAGGAAATCAGTGATTTCTTTAAAGGGATGGAACTGGGCGCAGAACAGTTTGATAAGATTCTGGAGTTTTTAGAGCAGAACGGTATCGATGTGCTTCGTATCACAGGGGATGATGTTGAGGAAGAAATCCTCATTACAGACGACGATGACGATATTGAAGTAGAAAATATTGATCTGTCTGTACCAGACGGTGTCAGCATCGAAGACCCTGTTCGTATGTACTTAAAAGAAATCGGTAAAGTACCTCTTCTGACAGCAGAAGAAGAAATCGAACTGGCACAGAGAATGGAAGATGGGGACGAAGACGCGAAAAAACGTCTGGCAGAAGCCAATCTCCGTCTGGTTGTAAGTATTGCGAAACGTTATGTGGGTCGTGGTATGCTGTTCCTTGACCTGATTCAGGAAGGTAACCTGGGTCTGATCAAAGCGGTTGAAAAGTTTGATTACCGTAAGGGCTATAAGTTCAGTACCTACGCTACCTGGTGGATTCGTCAGGCGATCACACGTGCCATCGCTGATCAGGCAAGAACCATCCGTATTCCGGTTCATATGGTGGAAACAATCAACAAGCTGATCCGTGTATCCAGACAGCTTCTGCAGGAACTGGGACGTGAACCAAGCCCAGAAGAAATTGCAGAAGAAATGGATATGCCAGTAGAACGTGTTCGTGAAATCTTAAAGATTTCGCAGGAACCAGTTTCCCTGGAAACTCCGATCGGTGAAGAAGAAGACAGCCATCTTGGTGATTTTATTCAGGATGACAATGTGCCTGTACCGGCAGATGCTGCCGCATTCACACTGTTAAAAGAACAGTTGGTGGAAGTACTTGGTACACTGACAGAAAGAGAACAGAAGGTACTTCGTCTTCGTTTCGGTCTGGATGATGGTCGTGCGAGAACACTGGAAGAAGTTGGAAAAGAGTTCTCCGTTACCCGTGAACGTATTCGTCAGATCGAAGCAAAAGCCCTTCGTAAGCTGCGTCATCCAAGCCGCAGCCGTAAACTGAAAGATTATCTGGATTAATGGATGATCTGAAAGGATACGTTTGAGATTTATGACAAAATTATCAAAACGATTATACACAATCGCCAGGATGGTCACACCAGGCAATCGTCTGGCAGACATTGGTACAGATCACGGTTTTCTGCCACTGTATTTGTTGGAACAGGGCAGAATCCCATCTGCGTT
>JAFUPY010000126.1 GCA_017472565.1 Eubacterium sp. | reverse complement strand
GATAGTGTCAAATGACCTATGAAAAACTGGGCAAAGAAAAAAGGCTCAGATGAACCTTGAAAATTGCAGATATTTTAGTCTGAGGCAAATTATCGCCACCCTTGACAGCACGAAAAAGAACTGCTGTAGGTTGATTACCGACGGCGAAGAACTCAAGAACAGATAGTTTTCTCGTCGATTACAGCAGTGTAGCAGTTCTTTTTCGTGCCATCAAGGGCAAAGCCGCTTTGCGGTGGCTGGGTTATTACCTCAGGCTCTGAATCTAAGAACAGACAGTGGCTTCGCCATTTTGTAAATTTAAGATGGTCTGTTGACCGAGAAAGATGAGCAGTTGCCATTTACCCGGCATGTTTTCCGCATTTTCCAGCATTTCCACTTTGTTGAGTGGAGCGTAGTTGGTGTGTTTGTGCGGGCGCAGGAAGTTGTAATACGCTACCCAAAGGGCTAAATCGTAGTTGGCACCATCGTAATTATCGAAGCCATTTGTGGGTCTGTAAGAAGCTTTGTAGGTACGGTTTAAACGTTCAATCATCTGCTTGTACGGGCGGTATTCTTTGGAGACTTCATCATCATTGGTAAGACCGATTACCTGTGTGATATTGAAGGCGAAGTTATCCTTGAACCTTTTAGCAAACTCCATTGCAGCCAAAGGATATGCACTGTACCCATCAGCGATGAACTTGAAGTTTTTGGGAAGTTCTTTCAGATGTCGGAAAGCCATTCGCATGGAAAGGATGCAGGGACCGACACTGCGGTTATCGGATACCTGATAGCCGATGATGGAACGGCTGGCAGCATCCATGATGAACCAGATGTATGCTTTAATGCCACGGACTTTTATGTAGGTTTCGTCAGCAGTAAACACTTTTCCCGGCTTGTAATCGTAGTTGTCGACGAAGGGCTTAATACAGATGGCTGCTGTTTTACAGTAGTTGGCTATCTGTTGGTGGGAAATGCTGATGTTGTAGAGATCTTTGAGAGCCTGTGAAGTTTTCCTTAAAGATAAGCCGAGATTAATGTGAAGAGTCAGGCACAAAGACATGACATGGGCGTTGTGCTTGGAGAACTTCAGCGAAGAGGCATTCTTAGGGAGAGAGTTTAAGTCCATGGCAAAGAAATCCACAGTGAACTCACGGTAGATGTAATGGAGCTTATATTTGTTTTTGCCGTAATCCTCATCAAGATCCTTCTGATCCACTTTTTTAAGATTGTGGAGATAGTAAGGACATTTGGAATTGACACATTTGTGTATGCGGAAGAACTTGCGGTCTTTCTTGGCAACCAGGGTATTGCCGCAATGAGGACAGGTAAGCCGGATAGGAGTGGTGACAACTTCGCCGGATGAGAAAGTCTGTCCGCAGACCTTGCACTGGTATTGCCCGTTTCCACCATTATTATCGTAGATGTAATGGTGAGGGGCACCGCATAATGGACAGATGGTGTCTTCGGGAATGGATTTACCATTGCGACGCTGAACCGGCTTAACAGGTTTCCCATACTTCCACTGATAGTATTCGAGAAGGAACTGCCAGTCCTGTCTGATAAAAGGTTTGATGACAGGGAGCTTATCAATCTTGAATTTTTGGTACTTTGGAGAGTGTGAATCGTCAAAAGCCCACTGTTTGAGAGGGATGTATCTGCAAATAAAGTTTAAAAGCCAACAAATTTGTTGATGTTGGTATTGAATGTAGTTAAGTAAATAAAGTATAATGTCCATGAGCATTGACTCCTTTTGATTTTTGGAAGTTTGGTCACGGACATTATATCAAAAATGGGAGGTCAATGCTTTTTTGTTTGCAAACTCCCGAAAATAAAGGTTTTAGAAAGAAAAATAGGTAGTAAATTTGACACTACCGATTCAAATGAAAGGGAATATAAATGAAAAAGAAATTGCCAATGATAGGATTGATCGCAGAACCATATGTATTGGGAATTATAATTTCCATCGTATCTTTTTTTGCAGGAAGCATAGGTGAAGAAAATACAAACACAATAGAACTCGTTTTAAAAACAGTGGCAGTATTATACCAGATTTTACTCTGTCTGATGATTTTGTTTAATATGGTGTGGGCGTTTAGACTGCAGAAGCTGGGCTATACCGAAAAACAGCTGTTTTTCTGGAATATGATTATTAAACTGTGTTATATACCGGTTTATGTGACAGTATTTCTGACAGGGCTGTTAATGTTCTTTTTGCCGTTTGGGATTATGATCATACCGATATTAATGCTTTATGATTATGTCATGTTATTGCCGTCTACCATGTACGGAATCAGCGGCCTGATCCTGGGACGCCGTCAAAAGAATATTTCCAGAAAAAAATTGGTGATCAATCTGTTTTGTCAGTTTATATTCTGCCTGGATACTGTCAGCGCCATATACTTATTTGTGAGTGCATGGAAAGAGGAACAGAAAAATCGCGGAGAACAGACGATGGGAAAAGCAGTATTCAGCGGAACAGAGTTGCATGAAAAAAGCGAGTAGGGTGCTAAGGCATCAATAGTATTTGAAGGAGAGAGATTATGATTTTATCAGATAAGACCATTATGAAAATGTTAGAGGAAGGCACATTGGAAATTGCACCACTGACAGAGGGACAGATACAGCCGGCCAGCGTGGATGTCCGTCTTGGTGATACCTTCAGCGTGGTGGAGGATTCCTCATCAGGAATAATTACTTTAGAAAATGAGATTAAATATAAAACAATCAAAACAGACACGTATTTACTGCTGCCGGGACAGTTTGTACTTGCGACCACGATGGAATATTTTGCACTTCCCAATAATCTGACTGCATTTGTGGAAGGAAGAAGTTCTCTTGGACGCATGGGGTTATTCATTCAGAATGCAGGCTGGGTTGATCCGGGATTTAAGGGTGAAATTACACTGGAATTATATAATGCAAATCGCTGTGCTATTGAGTTAAAGGCGGGGCGAAGAGTTGGCCAGTTGGTTTTTGCAGAAATGGATCAGGAGGCGCTGCATCCATATAATGGAAAGTATCAGGGACAAAAGGGCGCTACCGGTTCCAGAGTTTATCTGGATAAAGAAGGTGTATGATGGAAATTAAATGGTATTGGCTGGCAGAACAGCTGGATTTAGCAAAAAATACTTCTCATTTATATAATGATGGGCATATTTATTATGAGGTCTCTGCAAAGGCAGATGAAATTTTCTCGATGTTAGCTTTGTCCGGTATTCCACTGCTGTTTTTATTGGGATTGATGGTACAGCTTATTGCGTCTCTAAGCAGACATGATAGACTGGGACGAAATATAATCCGTATCATAGCAGGAGTGCTGATGGTATATGCGGTATTGCTTGCGGTAGGTATCGGACCGTATATAACCTGGT
>JAFUPY010000125.1 GCA_017472565.1 Eubacterium sp. | reverse complement strand
TTTAGGAAACAAGTTTAGGAGGAAATAGTATGTTCGTTTTATCCGGTAGCGGCGCTGGCGGCGCAGGTGGAGCAGGCTTAATTGTATGGGTAGTTATCTTAGTGGTTTTCATGTTCTTCTTCATGATTCGTCCAAACAGAAAAGAACAGCAGAGAAAGAAAGAGATGATGTCCAGAATGGCAGCTGGTGATACAGTTTTAACAACAAGTGGTTTCTATGGCACAATCATCGACATCACAGATGACACTGTAATCGTTGAATTCGGTAACAACAAAAACTGCCGTATTCCAATGCAGATGGCTGCAATCGCTCAGGTTGAAAAAGCGTCTGATGGCGTAGAAGAATAATCTGCATATAAAATGATAAGCGAGAGGGGTTTTTATCAGGTATGTCTGGTAAGAACCTCTTTTTTTATGATATAGGAAATTCCTTTGGATTTCCTATATCATAAAAAACTCGCTACGCTCGAAAGATGCGCAGCTCGCGGTGAGGAAGATGGTGCTGTGCACCCCGCTCGCGCGCGTAGATTGCGTCAAGACGCAATCTTATTACTGCAAAATACATCTATAAAATTGATGTTTTTTAATCTATCCCGCAAAGGCTGGCAATAAAAAAGAACAGTTGAAATTGCCTGTTAAATGTACTAAAATGAAGAGTAAGTTTTTTCTACGTTAATTGACTAAAATTTGGAAAAACATTTCTGTGATAAGGAAGGAAGAGAACCATGACATTTCATGTAGGCGTTATTTCTGGTGACGGTATCGGACCAGAGATTGTAGCAGAAGCGCGCAAAGTCTTAGACACGGTAGGCGCAAAGTTCGGACATCAGTTTGAATACGAAGATATTTTAATGGGAGGCTGCTCCATCGATGCAACAGGCGAACCGCTGACAGACCATGCCATTGAACAGGCATTGGCATCGGATGCAGTATTGATGGGTTCCATTGGCGGCAATACATCCACATCTCCATGGTATAAGCTTCCACCAAACTTAAGACCAGAAGCAGGGCTGTTAAAGCTGCGTAAGTCACTCAACTTATTTGCAAATTTAAGACCAGCGTATCTTTATGAAGAATTAAAAGAAGCATGTCCACTGAGAGACGACATCATCGGTGATGGCTTCGATATGATGATCATGCGTGAGCTGACAGGTGGTCTGTACTTTGGTGAACGTAAAACAGAAGAGATTGATGGCGTAATGACAGCGTTTGACTCTCTTACATACAATGAAAACGAGATTCGCAGAATTGCAATCAAAGGCTTTGATATTGCAATGAAGCGCCGTAAAAAAGTAACAAGCGTTGACAAAGCCAACGTTTTAGACAGCTCCAGACTTTGGAGAAAGATCGTAGAAGAAGTGGCAAAGGATTATCCGGAGGTTTCCTACGAACACATGCTGGTTGACAACTGTGCAATGCAGCTTGTGAAAGATCCAAAACAGTTTGACGTGATTCTGACAGAAAACATGTTTGGGGATATCCTGTCCGATGAAGCAAGTATGGTAACCGGTTCCATCGGTATGCTTTCCTCCGCAAGTCTGAATGATACCAGGTTTGGTCTCTATGAACCAAGCGGCGGTTCTGCACCAGACATTGCAGGTATGGGTATTGCGAACCCAATCGCGACCATTCTTTCCGCAGCAATGATGCTTCGTTATTCCTTTGATCTGGACAGTGAAGCAGATGCGATTGAAGCAGCGGTAAAACAGGTTTTAAAAGATGGATATCGTACCATTGATATCATGCCACAGGAAGAAGCTAAGAAGGCTAATGTGACACAGGTTGGAACTGCCCAGATGGGTGATTTGATCTGTGAACGCATTTAGATAGAGAGGTAAAAAGGAGAATTATTATGAGAAGTGATAACGCGAAAAAAGGTATGCAGCAGGCACCACATCGTTCCTTATTCAATGCATTAGGTTACACAAAGGAAGAATTAGACAAACCATTGATCGGTATCGTAAGTTCTTACAACGAAATCGTACCAGGTCATATGCACTTGGATAAACTGGTAGACGCAGTAAAACTCGGCGTTACCATGGCAGGTGGTACACCAATTGTTTTCCCGGCAATCGCAGTATGTGATGGTATTGCCATGGGTCACACAGGTATGAAGTACTCACTGGTAACAAGAGATCTGATTGCTGATTCTACAGAAGCAATGGCGCTGGCACATCAGTTTGATGCTCTTGTTATGGTTCCAAACTGTGACAAAAACGTACCAGGTTTATTAATGGCAGCAGCAAGACTGAACATCCCAACTGTATTCGTTTCCGGTGGCCCAATGTTAGCAGGTCGTGTAAACGGACAGAAGAGAAGTCTTTCTTCCATGTTCGAAGCAGTAGGTTCCTACGCAGCTGGTACCATGACAGAAGAAGAAGTAACAGAATTTGAAAATAAAGTTTGCCCAACATGCGGCTCTTGCTCCGGTATGTACACAGCAAACTCCATGAACTGCTTAACAGAAGCAATCGGTATGGGTCTTCAGGGCAATGGTACTATTCCAGCTCCATACTCTGAAAGAATCAAACTTGCAAAACATGCAGGTATGAAAATCATGGAATTATTAGAAAAGAACATTCGTCCAAGAGACATCATGAATGAAAAAGCATTCATGAACGCACTTGTAGTAGATATGGCACTTGGTTGCTCTACAAACTCCATGCTTCACCTTCCAGCGATTGCTCACGAAGCAGGTGTAGAAATCAACCTTGACATTGCGAACGAAATCAGTGCAAGAACACCAAATCTTTGCCATTTAGCACCAGCAGGTCCAACATACATGGAAGACTTGAACGAAGCAGGCGGTGTTTACGCAGTTATGAACGAATTAGACAAAAAAGGATTACTTTACACAGACATCATCACAGCGACAGGTAAAACAGTTGCTGAAAACATTGCTGGCTGCGTAAACAAAGATCCAGAAGTTATTCGTCCAATCGACAATCCATACAGCGAAACAGGCGGTATCGCAGTACTTAAGGGTAACCTTGCTCCAGACTCTGGTGTTGTAAAACGTTCCGCAGTTGTAGAAGAAATGATGGTTCATGAAGGCCCAGCTCGTGTATTCGACTGTGAAGAAGATGCAATCGCAGCGATCAAAGGCGGCAAGATCGTAGCTGGTGACGTCGTAGTTATCCGTTACGAAGGACCAAAAGGTGGCCCAGGAATGCGTGAAATGTTAAACCCAACATCCGCAATCGCAGGTATGGGACTTGGCTCCTCTGTAGCTCTGATTACAGACGGACGTTTCTCCGGTGCTTCCCGTGGTGCTTCCATCGGACATGTTTCTCCAGAAGCAGCAGTTGGCGGACCTATCGCACTGGTAGAAGAAGGTGATATCATTAAGATCAACATTCCAGAAAACACATTAAATGTTGATATTTCTGATGAAGAAATGGCAGCAAGAAGAGCAAAATGGCAGCCACGTGAACCAAAGATCACAACCGGTTACCTTGCTCGTTATGCTTCCTTAGTAACATCTGGTAATACAGGAGCAATCCTTCGTACACCAGAAAAATAAAAATGAAAGTGGGGATTGGCACAATGCAGTTGACAGGTGCTCAGATTATTATTGAATGTTTAAATGAACAAGGCGTAGATACCGTGTTTGGATATCCGGGCGGAGCGATTTTAAATCTGTATGATGAATTATATAAGCACAGTGATGAGATTCACCACGTACTTACTTCTCATGAACAGGGAGCATCTCATGCCGCAGACGGCTATGCCCGTGCAACTGGCAAGGTAGGCGTATGTATGGCTACTTCCGGACCAGGTGCAACCAACCTTGTTACAGGGATTGCAACAGCGTACATGGACTCCGTTCCAATGGTTGCGATCACATGTAACGTTGGAGTTCCCCTTCTTGGCAAGGACAGCTTCCAGGAAATTGATATCGTAGGTATCACAACTCCAATTACAAAACATAACTTTATTGTAAAAGATATTACAAAGCTGGCTGATACCATTCGTCGCGCTTTTAAGATTGCCAAAACCGGTCGTCCAGGTCCTGTACTTGTGGACGTACCAAAGGACATTACTGCGGCGGTGACTGAATATGAATACAAAGAGCCAGAATACATTCCTCGCGTGACAAAAGGAATCACAGAAGAAGCTATCGATACTGCGATTGAAATGATTCAGGCAGCAGAACGTCCATATATTTTTGTGGGCGGTGGTGCAGTGATTTCCAACGCAGAGGATGAACTGGATGCCTTTGTTTCCAAAGTGCAGGCTCCGGTTGCAGATTCCCTGATGGGTAAGGGCGCGTACGATGGAACCAAGCCATTATACACAGGTATGCTTGGTATGCACGGTACAAAGACAGCCAATTACGGTGTCAGCGAATGTGATTTGCTGATTGCCATCGGTGTTCGTTTCAGTGACCGTGTTACAGGCAATGCAAGCAAGTTCGCAAGCAATGCAAAGATCTTACAGTTTGATGTGGATCCTGCGGAGATCAACAAAAACGTGGTGACAGATGCGCATGTAATCGGCGATATCAGAGAAATCTTGCGTGCCATCAATCAGCGCCTGAATCAGCAGAAACACGATGCATGGATTGAAAAAATCATGGGTTACAAAGAACAGTACCCAATGACTTATCCAAAAGAAGGATTAAGCGGTCCATACATTATTGAAAGACTGTATGAACGAACAGGCGGCGATGCCATCATCACCACCGAAGTAGGACAGCATCAGATGTGGGCAGCACAGTTCTTCAAATATGCAAAACCAAGAACCTTCCTTTCCTCCGGCGGCGCTGGAACCATGGGATATGGACTTGGTGCATCCATTGGTGCAGCCATTGGCTGTCCGGACAAACGTGTCATCAACGTTGCCGGTGATGGATGTTTCCGTATGAATATGAATGAGATTGCCACAGCGGTAAGACAGAAGCTTCCATTAATTGAACTGGTCATTGATAACCGTGTTCTGGGTATGGTTCGTCAGTGGCAGAATCTGTTCTACGAACAGCGCTACTCACATACAGTATTAGATGACGGTGTGGATTTTGTAAAGCTGGCAGAAGCCATGGGTGCAACAGGTATCCGTGTAACTACCCGCGAAGAACTGGAAGCAGCATTCGATACTGCATTTGCCATGGACACCCCAGTCTTAATCGACTGTATGATCGAAAAAGATCTGAAGGTATGGCCAATGGTAGCGCCAGGTGCAGCCATTAGTGAAGTGTTTGATGAAGCAGACATGAAAAACAAATAGGCAAAATCCATAAACCAGTCGCAGAAAACGCCAAAATTTGTGGCAAAAAGACAAAGTTTGGTAAAATTTTCTGAAAATGGTTGCTTTTTAAAAAAATCGAGTTAAAATTAATAGTTATATCGGATTGATAAAAAAATAACGGAAAACTTGTGAGAGGGTTTTCCGTTATCTTACATCATAGAAGTAGTTTTCCGATGTAAAAAGGTATGATTCTTAATAACGGGAGGATAAGTAAAATGAGTAGAGTGTATAATTTCTCTGCAGGACCGGCAGTATTGCCAGAAGAAGTATTAAAAGAAGCACAGGAAGAGATGATGGATTACCGTGGATGCGGTATGTCTGTTATGGAAATGAGCCACCGTTCTGCAATGTTCCAGCAGATCATCGATGAAGCAGAAGCTGATTTAAGAGAACTGATGAACATTCCTGACAACTACAAAGTATTATTTGTGCAGGGTGGTGCAGCACTTCAGTTTGCTGCAATTCCAATGAACCTGATGAAAAATGGTGTAGCTGACTATATCGTAACAGGTCTTTGGGCGAAAAAAGCATTTGCTGAAGCGAAAAAATACGGCAAAGTAAACAAAATTGCGACATCCGAGGATGAAACATTTTCCTATATTCCAGATTGTTCCGATCTTCCAATTTCTGAAGATGCAGATTATGTATATATCTGCATGAACAATACAATTTACGGTACCGTGTTCCATGAACTTCCAAATACAAAAGGCAAAGAATTAGTAGCTGATATTTCATCCTGTTTCTTATCCGAACCACTTGATGTAACAAAATTCGGCTTACTGATGGGTGGCGTACAGAAAAACGTTGGTCCATCCGGCGTACAGATCGTTATCGTTCGTGAAGATCTGATTCGTGAAGATCTGCCAGACTATGTTCCAACTATGTTAAGCTACAAGACACAGGCTGACAATGGTTCTATGTACAACACCCCACCATGCTATGGTATCTACATGTGTGGTAAAGTCTTCAAATGGATCAAGAACCTGGGTGGTCTGGAAGCAATGAAAGCCCACAATGAGAAAAAAGCTGCTATCCTTTATGATTTCTTAGACAGCAGCAAGATGTTCAAAGGTACAGTTAGAAAAGAATACCGTTCCTTAATGAACGTACCATTCGTAACAGGCGATGCAGACTTAGATGCAAAGTTCGTAAAAGAAGCAAAAGCAGCAGGTTTTGAAAACTTAAAAGGTCACAGAACTGTTGGTGGTATGAGAGCATCTATCTACAATGCGATGCCAATCGAAGGCGTTGAAAAATTAGTTGCATTCATGAAGAAATTCGAAGAAGAAAACGCATAAAATACATAGAGAAGAAAGAGGATTATTCCAATGGTTAAGTATAATTGCTTAAATCCAATCGCTAACTGTGGTCTGGATTTATTCACAGATAACTACACAAAAGTAGAAGATATGGCGGATGCACAGGCTGTGTTGGTTAGAAGTGCCGCAATGCATGATCTGGAACTCCCAGCTGGACTGGAAGCAATCGCACGTGCAGGCGCAGGCGTGAACAACATTCCATTAGACAAATGTGCAGAACAGGGAATCGTAGTTTTCAATACACCAGGTGCGAATGCTAACGGTGTAAAAGAACTTGTTCTTGCCGGTATGTTCCTTGCAGCTCGTGATATCGTTGGCGGTATTGACTGGGTAAAAGAAAACGCAGCAGACGAAAACATTGCAAAGACAGCTGAAAAAGCAAAAAAAGCCTTTGCTGGTACAGAAATCATGGGCAAAAAGCTTGGCGTTATCGGTCTTGGCGCTATCGGTGTTAAGGTTGCCAACGCAGCAGTAGCTCTTGGTATGGAAGTATATGGTTATGATCCATATATGTCCGTAGATGCAGCATGGAACGTTGATAAAGGCGTTAAACATGTGGTTTCCACAGAAGATATCTACAGAGAATGTGACTACATCACAGTGCATGTACCACTTATGGATGCAACAAAACATATGGTAAATGCAGATGCGATTAAGCTGATGAAAGATGGCGTGGTGGTATTAAACTTCTCCAGAGATACTTTGGTAGACGAAGATGCAATGGTAGCAGCTTTGGCAGAAGGCAAGATAAAACGTTACGTTGTTGACTTCCCAAGTCCAAAGACAGCTGGCAAACCAGGCTGTATCGTAATTCCACACCTTGGCGCTTCCACAGAAGAATCCGAAGACAACTGTGCAATCATGGCAGTAAAAGAAATCAGAGATTACATGGAAAACGGTAACATCGTAAACTCTGTAAATTATCCAAACTGCAGCATGGGTGTTTGTACAGCAGTTGCTCGTGTAGGTATCCTTCACAAAAATGTAAAAGGTATGATCTCTAAGCTGACAACTGTTTTAGGCGACGCTGGAATCAATATCGCAGATATGACAAATAAGAGCCGCGGTGACTATGCGTACTCTCTGTTTGATCTTGATCATGCAGTAGAAGCTGACGTTAAAGCAGCATTAGAAGCAGTAGAAGCTGTTCTGAAAGTAAGAGTGATTAAATAATATTTTATTGAAAGGGGCTGTTGCAAGATAGTTGTAATCTCCGTAGCAGAAGAAAATAAAAGGTAAGCTGCGATTGTTAGCAGCGGGCTTTTCATTTTTTCTGCGGAGGCTCAATTGTTCTGCAACAGCCCCTTTAAATTAGGAGGAAAAATGGCAACAATCAGACCATTTGCAGGGATTCGTCCTTGCCAGGAAAAAGTAAGTAATATCGCAGCTCTTCCATACGATGTTTACAATCGTGCCGAAGCCAAGGCAGAAGTGGAAAAAGAGCCGGATTCCTTTTTAAAAATTGACAGAGCAGAGACACAGTTTGAGGATACTGTAGATACCTATGCTCCAGAAGTATATCGGCGCGCTCATGACACACTGTGGGATATGGTGGCAAAGGGAGATTTTATCCGTGAGGAAGCTCCTTGCTATTATATCTATGAACTGACAATGGATGGCAGAACACAGACAGGTATTACAGCCTGTGCGTCCATTGATGATTATCAGAACAATGTCATCAAAAAACATGAAAATACACGTGCAGAAAAGGAAGCAGACCGTATCCGTCACGTAGACTGCTGTAATGCACAGACAGGTCCTATCTTTTTGGCATATCGTGCCAACGAAGTGATTTCTGCTGTGGTTGCAAAAGTAAAGACAGAACAGCCAGTATATGACTTCGTATCGCCAGACGGCATTGGCCACAGAGTTTGGATTATTGCAGGCGCAGAAGATATTGAAGCGATTCAAACAGCTTTTGCAGGCATCAATGAAATCTACATTGCTGACGGACACCACCGCTGTGCTTCCGCAGTAAGAGTTGGCCAGATGCGCAGAGAGACCCATCCAGATTATGATGGAACCGAAGAGTTCAACTACTTCCTGTCCGTTCTGTTCCCAGATGAAGAACTGATGATTCTGGACTACAATCGTGTGGTAAAAGATTTGAACGGTATGACACCAGAGGCGTTTTTAGCTAAAATGCAGGAATTGTTTACCGTAACAGCAGTGTCAAAAGAGGATAGAAAGCCAGAAAAAACAGGCACATTTTCTATGTATCTGGAAGGTCAGTGGTATCTGTGTGAAGTACCAGCGGATAAGATTCCAACAGACCCAGTCAAAGGTCTGGACGTATCCCTGCTTCAGGATCTGCTTTTAACACCAGTTCTTGCAATTGGTGATCCTAAGACAGATCCACGTATTGATTTCGTTGGAGGTATCCGTGGGTTGGATGAACTGGAAAGAAGATGTACGCTGGATGCAGCGGTAGCATTTGCTATGTATCCAACCTCTATTGCACAGCTTTTTGCTGTGGCAGATGCAGATTTATTGATGCCACCAAAGTCTACCTGGTTCGAACCAAAGCTTAGAAGTGGAATCTTTATTCACGAAATTTAAGCAAAAAATAACATTTCTTACGTATTTATAGGTAACATCTTTTACATAGAAAGAGGAACATATGATTTTATCAGTAATGACAGGTGCAGTCTTAAGCACCATTACAGATGTACTGTCAGAAGCGGTAGAAGTGGAACAGAAGATATATAGTTGGGGTGAGTTAAAGACCTATCTTTCAGACCAGATTCCCGCAGCACTGGATTTTCTTTTGAATCTAATCATTGCTGTGATTGTACTGCTGATAGGCATCCGCATTATTAAGCTTGTCCGCAAGCTGGTGCGCAAAGCACTGGCAAAAACAGCACTGGACGAAGGTTTAAAACAGTTTATTGATAACATTCTCAACCTGTTTTTGTATTTTGTGCTGATTATGATCATTCTGGCCAACTTTGGAATTACAGCAAGCTCCGTCATTGCGATTGTAGGTTCTGTTGGTCTTTCCATTGGTCTTGCACTGCAGGGTACGCTGTCCAACTTTGCCGGCGGTGTGCTGATCCTGTTGCTGAAACCATTCAAAGTAGGGGACTATATTTTAGAGGATACCCATGGGAACGAGGGAACCGTATCTGAGATCCAGCTTTTTTATACAAAGCTGGTAACTGTAGATAACCGTACCGTGGTACTTCCAAATGGCACTTTGTCCAACTGTAGTTTGACAAATTATACCCATCAGAACAAGCGAATGCTGGAAATTATCACAGGTGTATCCTACGAAGCAGATTTGAAGTTGGCAAAACAGGTGATTAGCGATGTTGTTATGAATGACCCTGCACGATTGGCAGAAGAGGAAACTTCAGTGTTTGTATCTGAACTGGCAGAATCCTCTGTCAACATTGGGATGAGAGTCTGGGTAAAAACAGCAGATTTTTTCCCTGCGAAATGGCGTATAACAGAAAATATCAAGCTTGCATTGGATGAAAATGGAATTGAAATACCATATCCACAAATGCATGTGACATTAAATACCGACAAATAGACAAAAATTACTAAAAATAACGTTGAAAAAACGGCATATTGACAAAAGTTGCTGCGCGTGATACTATTTCTCTGTACATCTTGCACAAAGTTGCAAAGTACCGAAGAGATATTTAGGAGGAAGTTTTATGCAGCAGGGAGCTGTAAAGTGGTTTAACGCTAAAAAAGGCTACGGATTTATTTCAGACGCAGAAGGAAAAGACATTTTCGTACATTTTTCCGCACTGAACATGGATGGATTCAAAGAATTAAAAGACGGCGAAGCTGTTGAATTCGAAGTGATTGAGGGAGAAAAAGGACCTCAGGCAGCGAACGTTACACGTCTTGGCTAACATTCTTTACATAAATATTGGGGATTTTTGAGTATTGAAGTAAAGAACAAGGGAGTTATCGAAAGATAACTCCTTTTTATTTACTTTTAAAAAGTGTGTATTTGTGGTATCATAATGACAGTATGAGATTTTTTAACATGGAGGACTAGGCTTACGTGAATTTTGAACAGTTAACAAGCTATGAAGTAATTAAAATTACGCAGATTCATGACCTGAAATCACAGGGAATTCTGCTTCGACATAAAAAGAGTGGGGCGAGAGTGAACCTTATTTTAAATGACGATGAAAATAAGGTGTTCTATATTGCGTTCCGTACACCACCAGTAAACAGCACAGGGCTGACACACATCCTGGAGCATTGTGTGTTGTGCGGCAGTAAGGAGTTTCCAATCAAGGATCCATTTATTGAATTGGTAAAGGGTTCTTTGAATACCTTCCTGAATGCCATTACCTATCCGGATAAGACCGTTTACCCGGTTGCAAGCTGCAATGACAAGGATTTCCAGAACCTGATACATGTGTACATGGATGCGGTGTTCTATCCAAACATTTACAAGTACAAGGAAATTTTCTGTCAGGAAGGCTGGCATTATGAATTGAAGGATAAAGACGCTGAGCTGAAGATTAACGGCGTTGTTTACAACGAGATGAAGGGAGCTTTTTCTTCTGCAGACGATGTGCTGGAAAGAGAAATCCTGAATTCTCTGTATCCAGATACTGCTTACCAGTTCGAATCTGGCGGTGATCCAAAGAATATTCCTGACTTAAGTTATGAAGAATTTTTGGACTTCCACAGCAAATATTATCACCCATCCAATTCCTATATTTATCTGTATGGAAATATGGATGCAATTGAGAAACTGCAGTGGATGGACGAGTATTATCTGTCCAAATATGATCTGGATGATTTTGATACAACAATTGCTGCACAGGCGCCATTTGAAGTACCTGTTCACAGTGTAAAAAAATATTCCATTGGCAGTAATGAAAGCACAGAAGACAAGACCTATCTTTCCTGCAGCTGGTCTATTGGAAATTCTTTAGAAAGAGAACGTTATCTGGCATTTGAAGTGCTGGATTATGCGCTCTTAAATTCCCAGGGTGCACCTGTGAAAAAGGCATTGATTGACGCAGGTATCGGCAAGGATATCCAGGGTGGATACGACAATGGTCTGTATCAGCCAATTTTCTCCATTATTGCGAAAAATGCCAACAGCGAAGATAAGGAACGTTTCCTTACTATTATTCGTGAGACCTTAGAAGAACAGGTGAAAAACGGTATCGATCAGGAAGCATTGCTGGCATCCATCAACAATGCAGAGTTTAAATACCGTGAATTAGACTTTGGAAATTATCCAAAGGGTCTGATTTTAGGTCTGAACGCCATGGACAGCTGGCTTTATGATGACATGGAACCGTTCATGCATTTAGAACTGCTTGATACCTACAAGTTCCTCCGCGAACAGGTGGGCACAGGCTATTACGAAAATCTGGTGCAGGAATGCATGTTAGATAACAATCATATTTCCATCATTACCATGGAACCAGAGCAGGGTCTGACTGCCAAAGATGAAAAAGCATTAGCTGAAAAGTTAGCAGCTTACAAAGCCTCTCTGTCCGAGGAAGAGATCGACGAAATTGTGGCATTTACAAAGCAGTTGGAAGATTATCAGGACGAACCAAACTCTGAGGAAGGTCTTGCAACCATTCCAATGCTTGCCATTGAAGATATCAAAAAAGAAGTAGAACCATTTGACAATCAGGTGATTGATGCCGATGGCATTCCTGTTTTGTGGCATGACATCGAAACAAATGGAATCGTATATCTTGACCTGATGTTTGATACCAAATACGTGTCCGAGGAACTGGTGCCATACCTTGGCTTGCTGCGACTGCTCCTTGGTTATCTGGATACAGAAAACTACAGCTACAGCCAGTTTGCCAACGAAGTAAACCTTCACATGGGCAGTCAGCACAACAGCGTGACTGTGTTTCCACATTCCATTGACACTTACAAGTATCAGGTAAAATTTGAAACCAGAGTCTGTGTATTAGAGGAAAAACTGGACAAAGCCTTCGAACTTGTCAGCGAAATGCTGTTCAAAACAAGCCTTTCTGACGACAAACGTTTGAAGGAACTGCTTTCCCAGATGAAGTCCTCCCTGGAAGCAGATTTAAGCGGAAGTGGACATATTGTGTCTGCTACCAGAGCCCTGGGCTACTATCTGCCACGCTCCAAATACTCTGATATGACAACGGGTATTGATTTCTACCGACTGGTAAAACAGATCGAAACCGATTTTGACAACCAGAAGGAAGATTTAAAGAAAAAACTGACCGCCATCATGGGAATGGTGTTCAATAAAGAAAATCTGATGGTCAATATCACCTGCAAAGAAGCGGGAAGGGAAAAAGTGTTGGAGCAGCTTGGGAAATTCCAGAAGCAGCTTTATCCATTGCCGGCTGACGTAACAGAAGCTGTGATCACATGCGAACCATGCAACGAAGGCTTCAAAGACGCATCCCAGATTCAGTATGTTTCCCAGGTGGGAAGCTATATCGATCAGGGCTATGAATACACAGGTGCGCTGAAAGTGTTAAAGACCATTTTAAGCTACGATTACCTGTGGCAGAACATCCGTGTCAAAGGCGGCGCATACGGCTGTGCAGCAGCATTTACCCGCACAGGGGATGCTTACTTTACCACATATCGTGATCCAAAGCTTGCAGAGTCACTGGATGTATTTGCAAAGACCGTTGACTATCTGAATAATTTCAAATGTTCTGACCGCGACATGACCAAATATGTCATTGGAACCATCAGCGGTATGGATCTGCTGCTCTATCCAAAGGCAAAGGGCCGCAGAAGCATGATGGCATATCTGGCAGAACTGACAGAAGAAATGATTCAGAAAGAGCGGGATGAAGTCATCGGTGTGACCATTGATGATATTCGAAGCCTTGCTGGTCTAATGCAGGCAATCTTAGATAAAAAACACATTTGTGTCATCGGAAACGAAGGAAAAGTACAGGAGAATCAGGCGCTGTTTGACAAAGTAGCAGACCTGTTCTAGAAAAGGGAGTATATGAAAGCAGATTTTAAATCAGGATTTGTAACATTAATCGGTCGTCCAAACGTTGGGAAGTCCACACTGATGAACCATATGATCGGCCAGAAAATTGCCATCACATCCAAGAAACCACAGACAACCAGAAACCGTATTCAGACTGTTTATACAGATACAGACAGGGGACAGATCGTATTTGTTGATACCCCAGGTATCCACAAAGCAAAGAACAAATTGGGCGAATACATGGTAAACGTGGCGGAAAACACCTTAAAAGACGTGGATGTGATCCTTTGGCTGGTAGAACCATCCAACTTTATTGGCGCAGGGGAACGCCACATTGCAGAACAGCTGAAGAAAGTAACCATTCCGGTTATTTTGATCATCAACAAGATTGATATGGTAAAAAAAGAAGACGTATTGGAATTCATTGATACTTACCGCAAGATTTATGACTTTGCAGAGATTATCCCTGCCTCTGCACTGCATGGAGACAACCAGGATACCATTATCGACATGATCTTTAAGTATCTTCCATACGGACCAATGTTCTATGATGAAGATACTGTAACCGATCAGCCAGAACGACAGATCGTGGCAGAGTTGATCCGTGAAAAAGCCCTGCATGCACTTGATGAAGAGATTCCACACGGTATCGCAGTTTCCATCGAAAAGATGAAACACCGCAAAGGCCAGAAGATGATGGATATCGAAGCCACCATCATTTTTGAACGTGATTCGCACAAGGGAATCATCATTGGAAAACAGGGCGCTATGTTAAAGAAAATCGGCAGCAATGCCAGATTCGAAATCGAGAAAATGCTGGATATGAAAGTCAACTTACA
>JAFUPY010000124.1 GCA_017472565.1 Eubacterium sp. | reverse complement strand
GGCACCATCATAGGCCAGCGTGCCGATCCCGTGAAGCCGGATCAGCTCCATGGCCGCCTCCAGGTCAAAGCCATCAGGCAATGCAAACGGCTGCTGCAAAACAGCGCTTTTCAGGAGGGTGATAATTCCCTGCTGTGTTGTATTCATTTTTCCTTCTAACATTTCCCTTTCACAAATTTCCTATAGGACTTTATCACCTGTACAAGCATATCATTTTTTGTAATTCCCAACATCACGCCATATGCAAGAATACCAGCTACTACCGACATTAAAAATCGCACGAGACCAGGTTCGCCAATGTGCTGAATCAGAATTACGAATATCATCATAACAATACAACTCAGCATCGCACTGAAAAAAAATGATTTCTCAATTCGGACTCTTACAATAGCCATAGAATCAGGCAACAAAACTACATTAACAATCAATTCACTGATTACAGATGCTACTGCTGCTCCCACATGACCATAGTCTGGAATTAGGATTGCATTGAGCATAATGTTGGATGCAGCGCCTAACACACGGGATTTTATTAATTTTTGTTCATTTCCAGAACTGAGAATAACCTGATAGCACAGAAGATCACCCACAGATTTGATTATTGTTAGTACACTCAAAATCTGGAGCACCTTAGCCGCCTGTAAAAAACCATATCCAAAAATTATGGTTACTGCATCATCTGCAACCAAGACTACCCCTGCACAAGCTGGCACTGCCAAAAGCACTACGATTTTCAAAGCAGTATTTACATACTGTGCATAGCTATGCTTTTCGTTCGCAAAAGCATAACTCAGCCTTGGCATAAACACACCGGAAACCGCCGTAACGAACGACATTACAATTCCAATCACTCTTAATGCATTTGTATAATATGCAACCGGTTCATTGCCAACCATGGCCCCCAGCATCGTAACATCCACCTTGCTGTACAAGGTGGCAGATACGATACCAATCATAAGATACGCTATGGGCTTTAAATGACGTTTCAAGTTTAAACTATGCCAACATAATCTGACCCTCTTGCGGATGGAAAAACAACTAATTCCATAATTCAATCCGGCACCTGCACTATGAATCAATGCATAAATAATATAGTCCTGCCTGTCATTTACAAATAGAAATAACATTGCCAGAGCAGCAGCCTTAACCATCAGGCTTCTTGCTGTAATGAATCCATAGTCTTCCATTCCCTGGTAAAACCATTCTACATTCAGGAAATTAAAGAAAAGCTCTAGTCCGACCGCAATATATAGCGCATACATATCGGCAAATACACCTTTGATGAGAACCGCATAGCAGGCTATGTAAACAGCTGTGGAAATTACATTCAGCAAAATCAATTCGCTAAAAAGGGTATCCAGTTCTCTCCGCGTTTCTCGAACACGCGCTACTTCTCTGGTTCCATAACCTAAAAGTCCCAGTGACGCGAACATAACAAAATACGAAACAATATTCTGTGCATAGGCTACCATACCCATACCATCGGCTTCCAAAATCCGGGAAATATAGCTCACTGAGACCAGAGGAAATACAGCATTCAAAAGTTGGTAGGCCGTATTATACAAGGCATTTCTTGATAATAAAGAGGTATTGCGTATTTTTTTCATATACTTTCCATTTTTCTGCACCTATTGGGGAGCAAACTCTTCCAAAAACCAATCTGATAATTGCCGAACCAAAACGCATAAAAGAAATTGTTAACTTTTTTATTGTTTATTCCATTATTACCAATCGTTTGCACTTATTTTCCAAATTCTCCACCATCTTAGCAAAGCTCCATTCCTCAGCATGAAACTGCGAACGAATGCGACTATTGTTTGGATGCTCCATCAGATATTCAAGCTTCCTGCGAATTTCTTCAACATCCATAGGGTCATGGATTACATCCGATTCTTCCAGTGCCAGTAAATCCGTGGCGCCAACGACCTCAGATACCAGTATGCTGCAGCCGCAGGCCAATGCCTCAAATACGGAGATACTGAAAGATTCAAAAATAGCGTTCAGCACAAATATCTCCGACTGTGACATTGCTTTCAAAAAGTCCGCATTGGAAACTCGTCCTACAAATTTAGAATACTTTTTCCCAGCAATTGATCCGATTGGACCGCCAAAAATGCGAAGTTTTCCCTTACCCTGCATCTTTTCCACAGCATCAATAACCGGAAAGTTATTTTTTTCTGCTCTAACACCGCCAGCAGCTATGATCGTTCCCGAGCTCTTGTTTGACTGAACCTGATTGTTAAAAATACGTTCATCTACCCCGTTATATATATACTCCGTCTTATTGGCATACTGTGGGTAATGATGCTGCATCCAAATCATAAATTTTCTCGAAACAGGCAGCAACAAGTCAGCATGTTCCATTATGTATGCTTCCCATCGTAAGCCCTTATAGTCAGGGGCACGATTATTCAGTTTGGACTCGTAGGCATGATGACCATGTATAATGTATACTGACTTTTTCCCTAAAAGTCTTCCAAGCGCCACCAAAATATATCCAACTCTGGACACACAGGAAACAACAACTACCCTTGACCATAATAATTTCCATAAAGCCTCTAACAGGCTCACATATTTTCCAGAGGATTTAATAGAATAAAATCCATCTGTCAAATGACTGCAAATACCTTTATTAATATTTGCAGGTCCAACATTGCCTTTTGTAAGACCCCAGAATAGTATTTTCATATCAGTGCCCCTCAAGTAGTATACCCTTTATTTCTTGTAATACTAAAAGGAATTGCCAAAATAAAATACATCATATATCCGGATTCCATTCGAAGCGAACTATTGTAAATGGAGATTGGTACACACAGAATTGCCATGATCCTTGCAATACGGCAGTAATCCCGCAGTTCTGGGCTCACCTGTTTTTCAATGCTCAACCCCCCAAAAAAGATTGCTGCATAAAAGCCAAAGTAGAAAACCAGACCAATCCATCCACATTCAAGATACATCTGGGCATAGGACATCCAGCTATAGTGCATATCTCCGTTTCGGATAAAAAAGGGTGTATTTAGAAATGCATAACTGGAGGTATCACAGTTGCCCATGCCCAATCCAAACAAACGCATGCCCCAGTTATCCAGCCAAAGGTCATTGATAGAAATTATGGCAGTCAGGCGATTCAGGTCCCCCTGAGAGGTGTAGCCTCTTGTTGCTGTAGCAACCTCCAGAATCCACTCCAGAGAAAACCAGCCCACAAACAGAGGAAAGAAATAACTGAGCAGCGCTGCGCCCACGAATGCTGCCAGAACACCGCCCAGAATCACCCAAAGCTTCCGCCAGGAGAAGTTAGTAAATAAAGAAGCCAGTGCAACAACCAGAAGGAATTCAACGAAGTAAAATTTCAGCTCAGCCAGAGCAGCCACCAGTATTGATGCCGCGCATTTACAGAAGCACTGGCTAATCGATTCCTTTTTCTGCAAGTAGAAAACGAGAGATTTGGTAACAATAATCAAAAGGAAAATGTTGGTATAGCCATTGCAGCCAATCTCTGTACCAAAAATTCCACCCAGGTAATCCTGTTCTATTCCCAGAACGACATACTGGAATAGAGAAACTAATGCATTGATCCAAAACAGCTTGTCAAATATTCGCAGAAACGATTCAATGTCATCCCATTGCAAAAAAGCAGCAAAAGCAAAAAAAGCCACATAAAAACGGAAATTATTCCTCACACCCCAGAGGTAGTAAAGAGGTGACTGAAACTGGACAAGGTATACCAGCAGGGTGTATATCAGGAAAAGGCAGATCCAAACACACAGTTTCTTTGTACGACTCTTGCTGATCAGATGCTTGTTCAAAAGAAGAAACACCAGCAGAGTTAACCAAATCAAATCCAGCACATATCGGATACCATAAGGAAACCCCAGAAGATCATTTAGTGTTCCAAGCAGAAACGGAAACAATACCAGCAACCACACTAACCACCCTGCCTGTGTTCTATGTTTGATTGTTATTTTCATATTTTTCTCCACTTGCTAAGCAGCTCTGCTAGTTTCTTCTATCTATAATCAGAGCGCATCCTTAATCAGCTTTGCAAAGAATGTATTGCGGCCTTCATCCATCATGGAATAACTCTGCTTCCATGATAGTTTAAACAGAGATGTTTTATTCTTCATTGCCTGCCACTGTGTTTCATCATAGGGCTGCCCCAATACTTTTATCAGGTCATCACAGCATGGATTATTGGGCGAAATGGAAGAAAATGCCTTTGCTATTCGATGATTCCTACGCTGTGCATAAATGATCAGATAGTCCAGCATTAAGTAATCAATCAACATATCATTTCCCTGCCAGTAGTATTCCAGGCAATCCCGAATCGTTGCAAAAATCCATCGGTTTTCGTATGTACATCCCAGTGAGTAGGTCGCGAAATACCCCGATGCGATAGAACAGTGCAAGTAATCTGGCCGTTTGATAGACCAAACCGGCATACACATGTAGTTTTCCAAGACTGGAGCAGTGCAGAACATAGATGCATCCAGCCAAAGGCCGCCATACGCAGCCAGAAGAGAAAACCGCAAATAGTCCGAATAATGGGTGCGGGAAATAATACCCATCTGATATTTTTTCTCGAGCCAGTCAGGAATATCGACATAATGCTTGTAATTCTGTTCTGTGATGATGGTTACGGTATATGGCCCTGCATTCTTCTGAACAGATTTTACGCAGACCTTTACCAATTCAGGTGCATTCTCCATTCCCTGCCACCAGCACATCCAGATTCGGTTTCGTAAATCTTTGGCGGCCTCTGGAAGCACCCGATCGTAGTCATAGATTTGACTAAAGGACTGAAATTCCTTTTCGAAATAGTCCATCATCACTTCATGCTTTGCAAGAAGCCTTTTTCGGACCTCCGGCGGTTCCTGAAACCCATTTCGATTCATTTTCTGTATATCTATTTTGGCAAAAAAGGTTATTAGCGCACCCTTTATGGAAGTTTTACTGGCAATCCTCATCGTAGCATAGACTTCCTCGATTGCACGATGCACAATTCTATTCAGCCCTCTGCCTGCTACCATGAGTGTATCATCCTTTGTTTTTTAATTTTCTGCGCAGGCGATTCATGAGAAGTGCTGCGCCATAGTGTTTATTCATAAGCGCTTTATGAAACAGCCGCTGTTTTATGGGAAGTGTCTCAATGGGATAACCCTGCCAACAGCTGCGAACTCTGCTGTCTTCTGCAAATGCTTTGAGATACTGTGTTTTTTTCGAGAAGGATTCGCCTGTTCTATCAAGTATTCCTGCATAAAGCCGATGATAGTCTATAGTCATTCTTTTGGCCCGCAAAGCACACTCTGAATCCGATTCTTCCCGTGTCTTTTCCTTCAGAAGAAGCAGGAAATCCACATATTTTTTCTGCTTATCTGCAGAGAAAGTCTGAGTAATGGATGTCTGGCCCTCTTTTCTGTAGCAATAATCCGTATCCCCAGTGAAGGTGATTACGTCGGCATATCTATAAACATCCAGATTAAAAATCGTATCTTCCGACAAAATATTACGAAATAAAATTTGATTGTCCAGAATCATCTTTTTTCGATATAAGGAAATCCACACTGACATTGGGAATGCAACCACCTGATGATCATCCGGACTATGGCCAAACAATTGTTTCCGGACCTCCATAATTTCCTTGTGGGAAGTTAGCGTCGTTCCCGCAAGCGGGTGCTGCTTGGTTAACACTGCAATTCCATTAACTATATCACAATGTCCGCTAACCACAATATCTGCATTGCTGCGGACTGCCGCTTCATACAACCGCTGAAACATTTCCGGTCTTGCCCAATCGTCGGAATCCACAAATCCGATATATTCGCCGGAGGCAGCCTGAATACCAGTATTTCTAGCAGGGCCCAGTCCAGCGTTTTTCTGGTGGATTACCTTTACACGGCTGTCCTTTTGAGCATAGTGGTCCGCAATCTCCGGACATTTGTCCGGAGAACCATCATCAACCAGAATGATCTCAATCTCCGGTAAAGTTTGCGCTAACAGACTGTCTACACATTGTGATAAATAGTTTTCTACACGGTAAATGGGCACAACAATGGTTACTTTCGGTATCATTGATTTTGTCCCCCTCATGAATTGATAAAGAATTACTGACGATAATGCGCAACCAATTTTTCAGCATAAGCGGAAAGAGTATCGAACTGGCTGACATCACATTGGGCAGAATACTCGGCAAGTCGAGCTCTATCCTCCCATAGCTTCCGGAGTTTATAGGTAAGCTCCTCAGAATTTCCAGATTCGAACAATTCACCGGTTCCATGGATTAACTCAGGAATGCCGCCGATATTCGCACCCAGAACAGGCGTACCCAGTGACAAGCTCTCCAAAACAGAGAAAGGACAGTTCTCATACCATTCAGAAGGCAATACAGTGAATCTGGCTTCTCGAATCAGCTTATTCAGGAATTCCCCGCTCTGAAATCCCACATTTTGAATATTGGGTACATCATCCAAAATACGCTCCAGTGGTCCTGCACCGGCAAATACAAAAGGAATTTCCGGCAGCTGTTTTGCCGCCTGCACCAATGTGGCAATTCCCTTTTCCTGAGAGTAGCGGCCAAAATAAAGAACATAGTCTTTCTTTTCTGCGGACACATATTCTACTGGTTCCACAAAATTGTGGAGGGCTACTGTCTTCGGTGCCAGGATTGGGTTGGTATCCAACAGATTTTTGATAAAATGAGAGCAGCAAATAATGGTATCGATCTGGCGATAGACTTTCAATCCATGCCACAAACTTGACTCCGCCGAACCAAGGATACTACGCGAAAAAGAACCATGGATGCATTTATTCTTTACGCAGTTCCAGAAACTGCCATGCACACATTTTTCACAGATTTTATGTGTATTGGGATTAAGACACATATGATTCGGACAAACAAGCTGAGGATCATGCGCTGTGTAAATAATCCGACATTTTCTACCCGTCTGCCGTTCCCATTTTCGGATTTCCAAAATGATACTGGGCGTCAACTGATAGTGAAAGTTATTCAGATGGCACACATCCGGGCTAAAATCATCCAGTATTTTCCGAAGCTGTCTACGCGCCTGAACAGAATAAATGATCTTGAATGGGTAGCTCAGCTGTGTCCATCTGGAGCTATTATGAAAGTCAATCTCCGCCACATACGCATTCCTGTTATTCCCAACTGTGCGCGAAGCATGGTCCATACCAAAATATTGAACTTGATGCCCATTTTCAGAAAAATAGGCACCAAGCTTGAGCATATAGGTTTCCGCGCCGCCCTTGGGATACAGAAACTTGTTGATCATCAATATCTTCATTTGTACAGCTCCAGTGTTTTGGCAACAACATTGTCCCAGTTGTATTTTGTGCAAATATAGTCTGCGGTACCTTGT